>NZ_JADBGC010000008.1:40590-387707 GCF_014892245.1 Microbispora sitophila
CTGGGCCCCCGCCCCGGCCCCCCGGGGGGGGCCCCCCCCCCCCCGCCCCCCCCCCCCCCCCCCCCGGGGGGGGGGGGGGGCCCCCCCCCCCCCCCCCCCGCGCCTCGCGCGTCCGAGGGGAGTCCCTACATCCGGGCGCCGGCGGGCTCGAGCGTGTGGATCCGCACGGCGTGCCGTACGCGCATTTCGAGCTCGTCCAGCTCGGCCGGGGTGGGCGCGTCGATGAGGAACGTCACGGCGCGGTCGTCCGAGCTGTGCAGCGGCCCGAGCTCAGCGCCCCGGTCCTTGAGCACGAGCACGGCACGCAGGGTGGGCGGGTCGTCCGGGGCGCCAGGTTCGATCTCGGGCCACAGGCCGCCCTCGCCCACCCAGGCCGGTGAGATCCCCGGCCAGTCCACCGTCACGTCGCCGAGCCGCCCGGGCTCGTGCTCCAGGTAGACCTGCCGGGCGTACCGGCGCGGCGCGGGATAGGCGGCGGGCTCCCCGAGGGCGATGCGGATGATCTCCGGCTCCATCGGGGCGCCGGTCGCGAGCGAGTAGAGGATCGACAGGCCGTCGCCGGGAGTGCGCGCGGCCACCTCCATCAGGTAGGTCCGGCCCGCGCCGTCCACCCGCCACTCGGCGTGCGCGATGCCGTCCGCGAAGGCCAGCCGTTCGAGCATGCGCCGGTTGGCGTCGAGGATGACTTCGTTGACGCCGTCGAGCTCGTTCGGGACCGAGTGGGACAGCTCGACGAAGGTGCGGGTGCCGGACTCTGTCGTCTCCTTGCGGGTCACCGAGGCGAAGACGATCCGGCCGTCCTGCACCAGGCTCTCCACGGAGAACTCCTGGCCCGCCACCTTCTCCTCCACCAGCACCGTCTCGTGCGGCAGGTACGCGTCGAGCTGGGCGCGCAGCTCGGCCGGGTCGCGCACGGTCTCCACGCCCGAGCTGGAGTGCCGGCTTGCGGGCTTGACCACGGCGGGGAACGACACGCCGGCGGCGGAGAACGTCGCGCGCGCGGCCGGGGGGACGACCACCGAGGCCGGGCTGAACTCCGGCAGGTACCACCGCTGGAGGTACTTGCTGCGGCAGGCGCGGGTGGCCCGCAGGCCGGGGGAGGGCAGCCCCAGGGCGTCGGCGAGCAGGCCGGTCGGCTCGACCAGCGTCTCGCCCACCGCGTAGACGCCGGCGATGTCGTAGCGGTCCCGCCAGGCCCGTACGCCCGAGATCACGCCCGCGGTGAACGAGTTGTCCGTGTTGACGTCGCCGTCGGTGAAGGCGATCTCCTCGATGACCGAGGCCGGGTGCGAGGGATCGCGCATCTGGGCCAGGGCCTGCTCCCGCCAGGAGGCCGGCGTGACCACGAGGATCCGCAGCCCCCGGCGGGACAGTTCGCGCAGATAAAGAGGGGCCCGGCAGATCACCAGGAATGATCCGGTAAGTACGAATGCTCGAGGTTTCACTTTCGTCACCGCCGTTTCTCGCACGTGCTCACAGGCACTTCGCGATCGGAGATTAGTTCCCCCATTTTCGGACGGTCAATGAAATTTCCCGATCATTCGGGATGACCGGTTTCCCGATAGGGGTGAACCGGGGTCGCCGGCCGCCCTCCGTCCACGTGACCTCGGGGGTACCGAGAAGCCCGAGGTCATCCCGGATTGTCCGGCTGTGCTGTGGGGCCGTTAGGGGTTGTGAGAAATGCGCGCCGGATCGAATCCTGAATTAGCCCGACAGGGCCGGAACATCGGTGCACCCCCGATTGGAGGGCTGTTCACATGGCTGGCAACGGCGCCGGAGAAGACGGTCTGGAGACGCTGCGGGCCTCGCTCGACCGTATCGACGAGTCACTGCTCGACACACTGCGCAGGCGCATCGAGTGCTGCGTGGAAATCGCGCATTTCAAGCGCGAGCACAACGTCCCGATGATGCAGCCCCACCGCATCGGCATCGTGCAGCGGCGGGCCGCCCGATACGCGCAGGACCACGGAATCGACCCCGAGTTCCTGCGCCGCCTCTACGAACTCGTCATCGCGGAGACCTGCAGGGTCGAGGACCTGGTGATCGGCGATGTCGCCGCTCGGTGAACGCGGCGCCGGCGGCTCACCCGGCTATTCCGACACGGCTTGGAGGAACCCCGGAATGAGAACGATCCTGATCGACAATTACGACTCGTTCACCTACAACCTCTACCAGCTCCTGGGTGAGGTGAACGGGCAGCCGCCGGTCGTGGTGCGCAACGACGCCGACTGGTCCCAGGTGCCGATCCACGAGTTCGACAGCGTCGTGATCTCCCCGGGTCCCGGCCGGCCCGAGCGGGCCCGCGACTTCGGCGTGAGCGCGCGAGCCATCCGCGAGAGCGGGCTGCCCGTGCTCGGCGTCTGCCTCGGCCACCAGGGCATCTGCCACCTGTTCGGCGGGACCGTCACCCACGCGCCGCAGCCGATGCACGGCCGCGTCTCCCAGGTGCGCCACACCGGCGCCGACATCTTCGCCGGCCTTCCCTCGCCGTTCTCGGTCGTGCGCTACCACTCGCTGGCCGCCACCGACCTGCCGGACGAGCTGGAGGCCGTGGCCTGGACCGACGACGGCGTGGTCATGGGAGTGCGGCACCGCACCGAGCCCATCTGGGGCGTCCAGTTCCACCCCGAGTCGATCAGCAGCGAGCACGGCCGCGAGCTGCTGGCCAACTTCCGCGATCTCGCACTGGCCCATCGCAGGGCCAGGCAGGAGCGCGCCGCCGCCGCCCGTTCGCCCTTCCAGGTGCACGTGCGCAGGCTGCCGCTGCTGCCGGACGCGGAGAGCGCCTACCGGGAGCTGTTCGCGGGCAAGGAGCACGGCTTCTGGCTCGACAGCAGCTCGGTGATCGAGGGGCTGTCCCGGTTCTCGTTCATGGGCGACGGCTCCGGTCCGCTCGCCGAGTACGTCACCTACCGGGTGGCGGAGGGAACGGTCACCGTACGCCGGTCCGACGGGTCGCGGCAGCGGGTCGAGCAGCCGTTCTTCGAATACCTGGACGAGCGGTTGCGTGAGCGCGCCGTGCCGGCGCCCGAGGGCCTGCCGTTCGACTTCAACCTCGGGTACGTCGGCTACCTGGGCTACGAGCTCAAGGCCGAGGCGGGCGGCCAGGCCGCGCACCAGGCCGAGGAGCCCGACGCGGCGCTGCTGTTCGCCGACCGGATGCTTGTGCTCGACGACGTGGAGGGCGTCTGCTACCTGCTCGCGCTGACGGGAAACACGGACGAGGGTGCGGACGGCGGCGCGCTCGCCTGGCTGGACGAGACCGCCGCGCGGCTGTTCTCCCTGCCCAGGCGTGAGCCGGCCGAGCCGGTCGCGTTCGCGGGGGTCGGCATGACCGACCCGGCGATCGCCGACGCGGTGGAGATGCGGCACGACAAGCAGGGCTACCTCAGCCGGATCGGCGAGTGCCTGGAGGAGATCTACCACGGCGAGTCCTACGAGATCTGCCTGACCAACGCCGTCACCGTCCGCGCCGAGATCGACCCGCTGCGGACCTACAGCCACCTGCGGAAGATCAGCCCGGTGCCGTACGGCGCGCTGCTCGACTTCCCCGACGTCGCGGTGCTCAGCGCCTCGCCCGAGCGGTTCATGACGATCGGCCCGGACCGGGTCGCCGAGTCCAAGCCGATCAAGGGCACCCGGCCGCGCGGCGCGACCCCGGAGGAGGACGAGGCGCTCCGCCACGACCTGCTCAGCCGCGAGAAGGACCGCGCCGAGAACCTCATGATCGTCGACTTGATCCGCAACGACCTGAACACGGTCTGCGAGGTCGGGTCGGTGCACGTGCCCCGGCTCTTCCACGTCGAGACGTACGCGCCGGTGCACCAGCTCGTCTCCACGATCCGCGGCACGCTGCGGCCGGAGGAGTCGGTGGTGAGCTGTGTGCGGGCCGCCTTCCCTGGCGGGTCGATGACCGGCGCTCCCAAGATCCGCACGATGGAGATCATCGACCGCCTGGAGGAGGGCCCGCGCGGCGCCTACTCCGGCGCGCTCGGCTGGTTCTCCCTGAGCGGGGCCACCGACCTCAGCATCATCATCCGCACCCTCGTCGCCACCCGGGACCGGGTCAGCTTCGGCGTCGGCGGCGCGATCGTGGCCCTGTCGGACCCCGAGGAGGAGTTCGAGGAGACGGTCGTCAAGTCCCGAGCCATGATCACCGCGGTGCTGGCCACCGCGGCCCAGACCGTGGGGGCCTGACGATGACTCGCGGGGACCACACGACGGAACTGCTGCGGCGCTGCGTCGTCGTCGGCGGCGCGGGCGCCGTGGGCGGCCTGTTCGCCGAGCACCTGCTGCGGTCCGGGGCCGAGGTGCTCGTCGTCGACCCCGGCGCCGGGGTGGCCCCCGCCGGCGAGGCGAGGTTCCTGCGAGGCGACATCACGGACATCGGGCCCGATCTCCGCGAGGAGATCGGGCGGGCCGACCTCGTCCTGCTCGCGGTGCCCGAGCAGGTGGCGCTGGCGGCGGTGAAGCAGGTGGCCGCCGCGATGCGGCCGGGCGCGCTGCTGGCCGACACGCTCTCGGTCAAGGGCCCGATCGCCGACGAGATCCTGGCCCACGCCGGGGACGTCGAGGCGGCCGGTCTCAACCCGATGTTCGCCCCGTCGCTCGGCTTCGCGGGACGGCCGGTCGCCGCCGTCGTGGTCCACGACGGTCCCCGCGCGAGGGCGCTGCTGCGGCTGGTCGAAAGCTGGGGCGGCCGTGCCGTACGGCTCGGCGCGCACGAGCACGACCGGCTGGCCGCGGCGACGCAGGCGCTCACCCACGCGGCGGTGCTGTCGTTCGGGCTCGCGCTGGCCCGCCTCGGCGTCGGCGTCGCAGAACTGGCCGCGGTCGCCCCGCCGCCGCACGCCACGATGCTCGCGCTGCTGGCCCGGATCGCCTCGGGCACCCCGGAGGTCTACTGGGACGTCCAGTCGGCCAACCCGCAGGCCGCCGCCGCCCGCGAGGCCCTCGCCGAAGGCGTGGGCACGCTCGCCGGCCTCCTCGACGGCCGGGCGGACGGGGAGGCGGAGTTCGCGGCGGCCCTGGGCGGGCTGCGCGACCTCCTCGGCCCCGATCTCGGCTTCTACCGCGACACCTGCGCCGAGATGTTCGGCGCACTGCGGCCCTACGAGCACCGCCCGACCCCCTACGAGCCCGGCCCCTCCACGAGCACGTCATCTCCCGTCCCTACTGAAAGGTGAGACCGATGACCATCTCCATCTCCCACGAGACCGTCCTCACGCCGGAGCAGCGCGCCAGGTTCGCCGCGGACCCGGACCTCGGCGGCGGCAACCTGCTGACGAAGGCCATCGAGGCCAACCCGCACCCCGAGCTGCCGTTCATCCACCTGGGCAGGCCGCTGACCAACACCAAGGGTGAGCAGCAGACCGAGTTCAGCCTGCTCGAGCTGGACGAGCTGGCCCAGAGCTGGTCGGTGTGGTACCTGCGCCAGGGCGTGCGGCCCCGCGACCGCGTGGCCATCTACCTGGAGGACTCCTTCGCCTACTCCCTGCACTTCTACGCGCTGGCCCAGATCGGCGCGGTGGCGGTGCTGGTCAACAGCAAGGCGTCGCGGTACATCGCCACCGAGCTGTGCCGCCAGACCAGCCCGGTCGGCATGTACACCGACATCGCCCACCTGGAGATCCTCGGCGAGGAGTTCCACCTGCTGCCCGGCCTGCGGTGGACGCAGGTGGCCGAGGAGCTGCCCGCGCCCCCGCCCGCCGTGCTGCCGCAGGAGGCCCGCTTCCGCCACGTCGGCGAGGACCCGGTCTCGATCCTGCACTCCTCCGGCACCACCGGGCGGCCCAAGCCGGTCATCCAGACCCACCGCTCGTGCGTGGCCGGGCCGCGCTTCCGCCTCGTGGACCACCACGAGCAGCCGGGCGCCGTGATGATGACCGCGCTGCCGCAGTCGCACCTCGGCTGCATCGCCTACACGACGTACGCCGTGCTGGGCGGCACGCCCATCGTGCCGTGGTTCGACACCAGCGGCCCCGAGCTGGCCAAGGCCGTCGAGAAGTACCGCCCGACGACCGTCATGGCCTTCGGCCACGCGTACGCCGAGCTGGCGGGCGCGGACCTGCCGGCCGGGACGATCGACTCGGTCAACGTCTGGATCTCCATCGGCGACGCGGTCCACGAGAAGCACATCAAGTCGATCCTGGCCATGCGCGACCCGTCGCTGCCCCCGGCCGCGTTCTTCGACCGCCTCGGCACCACCGAGCTGGGCTGGGGCGTGCTGCTGAAGGTCCGCACGCTGGCCGACGAGCGCAACGACCGGTGCGTGGGCAAGCCGGTCGGCGTCGCCGAGGTCGCCGTGCTGCGCAGGGACGGCACGATCGCCGACGTCAACGAGGTCGGTCTGCTCGGGGCGAAGGGCCCTGCGATCACCGCCGGATACTGGAGCGACTCCGACACCACCTACCGCAGCAAGCTGTCGGGCTACTGGCTGACCGGCGACATGGCCTACCGCGACGAGGCGGGCAACTACTTCCAGGTCGACCGGGCGGTGGACGCGATCGAGACCCCGACCGGCACCGGCTACTCGGTCTTCATGGAGGAGCTGCTGCTCAACGACCTGCCCGAGGTCCTCGACTGCGCCGTGGTGGCGGGCATCCACCGCGGCCGCACGGTCCCGGTGGCGGTCGTGACGTCCAGCGCCGCCAGGCCGGACGCGCAGAAGCTGCTCAACGAGGCGAACGAGAAGCTGAAGGCCGCCGGTCACCCCGAGCTGACCATGCTGGAGGTCGCGCGCAACGAGGAGGACTTCCCGGTCGGCGTCACCGGCAAGGTCCTCAAGCGCCGGCTGCGGGAGAAGTACAGCTCGCTGTCCACCTACATCCGGGAGAACAGCGGCAGGCAGCTCGGCACGATCCTCACCGACGTCTTCGTCTGATCCCACCCGGCCGACGCCCCCCGATTCCCGCGATCCGCACGCGGATCAACGGCGATCCGCACCCGATCCGCGCCGCCGGGCCGGAGGTTCCCCCCCAGGCCCGGCCCGGCGGCGCACACGCAGAAGACACTCCGACCCGACCACACGGATGTGGAGGAGATTCCCATGACCGACGCCGAGCTGTTGCTGGTGTTCGACTCGACTATCGATCCGTCCGGCATCGCCGGATGGGCCCAGCACTTCGACTCCACCGGCACCACGGCCACGACGTACCGGCTGGGCGGGGCGGACGTGATGGTGGCGCAGGGGCCCGGCACCCTGCCGCCCCTCCCGGCCGACCTGCCCAGGCCCCGGCAGACGGCACGGGCGAGCGGCGGCTTCCGGCTCGGCCGGCGCGAGCTGTTCCCCTCGGGCACGGCCGTGACGATCGGCTCCGCCGTGATCGGGGACGGGGACATCGCGGTCTTCGCCGGACCCTGCGCGGTCGAGAACCCCGGGCAGATGATGTCCACGGCCAGGGCCGTCGCCCGGCACGGCGCGGTCGGCCTGCGCGGCGGCGCGTTCAAGCCGCGCACCACGCCGTACTCCTTCCAGGGCCTCAAGTGGGCGGGCCTGGACCTGCTGGTGCAGGCCAGGGAGGAGACCGGCCTGCCGATCCTGACCGAGGTGGTCGATCCCCGGCACGTCGACCGGATGGCCGAGGTGATCGACGGCTTCCAGATCGGCACCCGCAACATGCAGAACTTCGAGCTGCTGACCGAGGTGGGCCGCAGCGGTATGCCCGCCGTGCTCAAGCGCGGCTTCGGCTGCACGGTGGACGAGCTGCTCACCGCCGCCGAGTACCTCCTCGCCGAGGGCAACGACCAGGTCGTGCTGTGCGAGCGGGGGATCAGGACGTTCGAGGGGGCCACCCGCTTCACGCTCGACCTGTCGGCGGTGGCGCTGCTCAAGCGGCGCACCCACCTGCCGGTGATGGTCGACCCCAGCCACTCACTCGGCATCCCCGAGCTCATCGAGCCGCTCACGCTGGCCGCCGTGGCGGCGGGCGCGGACGCCCTGCTGATCGACGTGCACGTCCAGCCCGAGCAGGCGCTGTGCGACGGCAAGCAGGCGCTGCTCCCCGAGGACTTCGCCCGGCTCATGAACCGCCTGGAGATGCTCGCGCTCGGCGTCGGCCGCCGGCTGGCCCCGGCCCCGGCCGCCGACTACTCCGAGATCCACGACGCACTCACCCCCGACGTCGTCTAGACCGGCCCGGCTGCGTACGAGTGCCGGTCGAGGAGGTGGAGCGATGCGCGCGGCGACGAGCACGCGCCCGGCGGACGCCGGCAACGGCGTCGGTGCCGCTGTCGACACTCACTGCCCGTACTGCGCGTTGCAGTGCGGCATGACCCTCAGCCCGGCGGGCCGCGCATCGGTGCGGGTGCGGCCCCGCGACCCGTCCGCCGGCGGACTGTGCCAGAAGGGCTGGACCGCCGCGGCCCTGCTCGGCTCGCCGGCCCGGCTCACCACGCCGCTCGTCCGGGACGGCGGGACCCTGCGCCCGGCGAGCTGGGACGAGGCCCTCGGCCTGGTCGCCCGCAGGATCAAGGAGATCGCCGCGGAGCGCGGGCCGGACGCCGTCGCGGTCTTCGGCGGCGGCGGGCTCACCAACGAGAAGGCGTACCTGATCGGCAAGTTCGCCCGGGTGGCGCTCGGCACCTCGCAAGTGGACTACAACGGCAGGTTCTGCATGTCGTCGGCGGCGGCCGCGGCGCACCGCGCCTTCGGCCTCGACCGGGGGCTGCCGTTCCCCCTGGCCGACCTGGAGGGCGCGGACGCGGTGCTGCTCGCCGGTGCCAACCCGGCCGAGACGATGCCGCCGTTCCTGTCACACCTGCGCCGCGCCATGGACGCCGGGGGACTGATCGTGGTCGATCCCCGGCGCACTCCCACGGCCGAGCGTGCGGCGCTGCACCTCGCGCCGGCACCGGGCACCGACCTCGCGCTGGCGCTCGGCATCCTCCACGCCGCCGTGGCCGACGGCCGCCTCGACCACGCGTACGTCGCCGGCCGCACGACGGGCTTCGAGGAGGCCTGGCGGGTGGCCGCCGCCTGGTGGCCCGAGCGGGTCGAGCGGGTGACCGGCGTCGCCGCCGCCGACCAGCGCAGGGCCGCCGCGATCCTGTCCGAGGCCGCGAGCGCGTACGTGCTGACCGCCCGGGGGGCGGAGCAGCACGCCACAGGCGTGGACACGGTCGGGGCCTGGATCAACCTGGCGCTCGCGCTGGGCCTGCCCGGCCGCCTGGGCTCGGGCTGGGGCTGCCTGACCGGCCAGGGCAACGGGCAGGGCGGGCGCGAGCACGGGCAGAAGGCCGACCAGCTTCCCGGCTACCGGCGGATCGACGACCCGGCGGCCCGCGCGCACGTGGCACGGGTGTGGGGGGTCGAGCCGTCCACGCTGCCCGGGCCTGGACGGTCGGCGTTCGAACTGCTCGACGCGCTCGGCACCTCCGGCGGCCCGTCCGCGCTGCTGGTCTTCGGCAGCAACCCGGTCGTGTCGGCGCCGCAGTCGGCCCGGGTGGCCGACCGGCTGGCCGCGCTCGACCTCCTCGTGGTCGCCGACATCGTGCTGTCGGAGACCGCCAGGGCCGCCGACGTGGTGCTGCCGATCACGCAGTGGGCCGAGGAGGACGGCACGCTGACCAACCTCGAAGGGCGCGTGCTGCTGCGCCGCCGCGCGCTGACCCCGCCGCCCGGGGTGCGCACCGACCTGGAGGTCCTGCACGACCTGGCCGTACGGCTCGGGCAGCCGCCCGAGCGCTTCCCCACCGACCCCGAGACGGTCTTCACCGAACTGCGGGCGGCCTCGGAGGGCGGCCCCGCCGACTATTCGGGCGTGACCTGGGACCGGCTGCGGGCCGGGGAGCGGCTCCAGTGGCCCGTCCCCCGGCAGCCGGGGCATCCGGGGACGCCGCGGCTGTTCCTGGACCGGTTCGCCCATCCCGACGGGCGGGCCAGGTTCGCCGCCGTCGACCACAGAGGGCCGGCCGAGCCGCCGGACGAGGAGTTCCCCCTGTACGCGATCACCGGGCGGGTGCTCCAGCACTACCAGTCGGGCGCGCAGACCCGCCGGGTGGAGGAACTGCGCGCGGCCGTGCCCGAGGCGTACGTCGAGGTGCACCCGGACACCGCGCGGCGGGCCGGGCTGCGTGACGGCGCGGCGGCGGCGGTCGTCGGCAGACGCGGGCGGGTCCTCGCGACGGTGCGCTGCGTGCCGTCGATGCGGCCCGACGTGGTCTTCCTGCCCTTCCACTTCCCGGGCGCCCAGCGCGCCAACCTCGTGACGAATCCGGCGCTCGATCCCGTCAGCCGGATGCCCGAATTCAAGGTCTGCGCCGTACGGCTGTCGCCGGCGGGGGAACGGGAGGCGCAGTGACAACCAGAGTCGTGATCGCCGGCTACGGCATGGCCGGGGCCCGGCTGGCGGAGGAGATCCGCCGCCGGGACCCGGCGGGGGAGCGCGTCGCGATCGTCGCGATCGGGGACGAGCCGCACCCGCCGTACAACCGGGTCCTGCTGTCGAACGTGCTGGCGGGCGCGATGTCCGCCGAGTCGGTGCGGCTGCAGGAGGAGGACTGGGCCGCCGCGCACGGCGTCGAGGTGCTGCGGGGCCGCGAGGTCGTCTCGATCGACCGCGCCGGGCGCCGCGTCGCGCTCGACGACGGCACGCGGGTCGGCTACGACGTGCTCGTGCTGGCCACCGGCGCCCGTGCGTGGGTGCCGCCCGTGGAGGGGCTGACCGGCGACGACGGCGATCTCGCCCCCGGCGTGGCGACGTTCCGCACGCTCGACGACTGCGCCGCGATCGCGGCCGGAGCGCGCGGCGGCGTGCGGGTGGCCGTGCTCGGCGGCGGCCTGCTCGGCCTGGAGGCGGCAAGGGGCCTGGCGACGTGCGGCAACGCGGTCACCGTCGTCCACCCGCGCGGCCACCTGATGGAGCGCCAGCTCGACCACGGCGCGGGCCAGGTGCTCGCCCAGGTCCTGCGCGGCCTCGGCGTGCGAGTGCTGCTGAACTCGCGGGCGGCCCGCTACTTGCCCGGCGACGGGCTGAAGCTGGACGACGGCCGGCTGGTCGCGGCCGACCTCGTCGTCGTGGCGGCGGGGGTGCGCCCGCAGACCGCGCAGGCGTCGGCGGCCGGGCTCGACGTCGACGGCGGCGTGCTGGTGGACGACGATCTGCGCACGAGCGACCCGCTGATCCACGCGATCGGCGACTGCGCCCGGCATCCCGGTACGGTCCCCGGACTGGTGCAGCCCGCCTGGGAGCAGGCCGCCGCGCTGGCCGCGCTGCTCACCGGCACGCGGTCGCCGTACCGCGGCACGAAGGTGGTGACCCGGCTCAAGGCGAGCGGGGTGGACCTGGCCGCGCTCGGCGACGTGCACGCCGGGCCGGACGACCCGCGCGCCGAGGTGCTGTGGCTGAGCGAGCCGGCCCGGGGCCGCTACGCCAAGCTCGTCGTCCGCGACGAGCGGGTCGCGGGCGCAATCACGCTCGGCGTGCCCGACGCCGCCGCCGCGATCACCCAGTTCTACGACCGCGGCCTGCCCGTGCCGCCCGACCGGCTCGCGCTGCTGCTCGGCCGGGCCATGCCGTACGGCGAGGGCGCGGCCCCCGGCGGCGGGAACGCGGCGGCGCTGCCCGGGACGAGCGTGGTGTGCCGCTGCAACGCGGTCAGCAAGGACAAGCTGGTCGCCGCGTGGCGGTCCGGAGCTCGCGACCTGACCGCCCTCGCCTCGGCCACCCGGGCGACCACGGGCTGCGGCACCTGCACCGACGCGGTGTGCGGCATCGCCCGCTGGCTCGCCCAGTCGGACAAGGAAGAAGCCGCCGGAGTGGCACGTGCCCAGTTCTGAGACCCCCACGCCGACGAGGAGTTGCTCATGACTCGCAGGACGGCGGCCGCCCGGCGCGGCCGCGGATGGATCGAACACTGGAACCCGGAGGACGAGGAGTTCTGGGAGACCACGGGCCGCCGGGTGGCCCGGCGCAACCTGATCCTGTCGGTCTTCACCGAGCACCTCGGCTTCGCCATCTGGGTGCTGTGGTCGGTGGTGGTGCTGAGCCTGCCCGCCGCCGGGCTGCCGATGAGCGTGTCGGAGTCGTTCTGGCTCGTCTCCGCGCCCAACTTGGTGGGCGCGGCGATCCGGATCCCGTACACGTTCGCGGTGCCGCGCTTCGGCGGCCGGGTGTGGACGACGATCTCGGCGGCGCTGCTGCTGGTCCCGTCCTCGCTGCTGGCGTTCGTCGTGCCGAGTGGGTGGCTGGCCGCGCAGGACCACGACACGAGGTTCTGGATCCTGCTCGCCTGCGCCGCCGTGGCGGGCGTCGGCGGCGGCAACTTCTCCTCGTCGATGGCGAACATCTCGTTCTTCTATCCCGAGCGGCGCAAGGGCTTCGCGCTCGGCCTCAACGCCGCCGGCGGCAACCTCGGCGTCGCGGTCGTCCAGCTCCTGGTGCCGCTGGTGGTCGTCGCCGGCGTGCCCGTGGCGGCGTCGGGCACCCGGGTCCACCTCGCGTACGCCGGTCTGGTCTGGATGCCGTTCATCGTGGTGGCCGGGATCGGCGCCTGGCTGTTCATGGACAGCCTCGCCGAGGCCAAGGCCGACCCCCGGTCGTACGCCGCGGCGCTGCGGCACGGGCAGACCTGGATCGTGTCGCTGCTCTACGTCGGCACGTTCGGCTCGTTCATCGGGTTCTCCTTCGCACTGCCGCTGGTGACCAGGACGACGTTCCCCGAGTTCCTCGCGCAGCACCCGTTCGTGCGTGACTATCTCGCCGGGCTCGGCTTCGTCGGGGCGCTGGCCGGGTCGGTCGCCCGGCCGCTCGGCGGACGGCTGTCCGACCGGTACGGCGGGGCCCGGGTCACGCTGGCCGTCTTCGGCGGGATGGTCGCGGCGACCGTCGCGGCGGCGGCCGGAGTGATCCGCCATGACTTCGGCCTGTTCTTCTGCGCCTACCTGGTCGTCTTCGCCTGCTCCGGCGTGGGCAACGGCTCGACGTACCGGATGATCCCGGTGATCTTCGGCGAGCTGGGACGCAGGGAGGCGGCCAGGCGCGGCCTCGACCCGGCGCTGACCGCGACGGACTACAAGCGCAGGGCCGCGGCCGTGATCGGCATCGCCGGGGCGATCGGCGCGTTCGGCGGGTTCCTGATCCAGCAGGTGTTCCGCCTGGCGAGCCTCGACGCGGCGAGCGCGATGAAGGGCATGACCGGCGCCGCCGCGGCCCGCGTCGCCCAGGAGCACGCGGGATGGTCGCTGCCCGCCCTGTGGATCTTCGTCGGCTCCTACGTGCTGCTCGCCGGGCTCACCTGGTGGACCTACCTGCGGCGCGGGCCGAGCCGTGCGCCGAGCTTCGCCTACGCGCAGGTCTGAATTTTCGTAGCACCCCCGCATAACCAAAGTTGTAGGCCGTCTGCCCCTTCCGTCATCCGGTCTGGTCATTAGGGTGCGCGGCCGTTGTAGGGGCCTGTGCCCATGCCTAGCGTGCTGGTCAGAGGGCCCGTGAAACGGCTCGTACGGGATCTGGAGGGATTTCGATGGCACGTCGCATCCGCGTGAGCAAGCCGACCAGGAAGCCCCAGTCGAACTCGCCCGATCTCCGCACGCCGTCGGGCCGCGAACTGCCCTACTGACTGACCCACCTAAAGCACACAGCCGCTTCCAGCAGAAAGAGGGGAGGATCCCGGTGAGCGATCTCGTCATGGTCATGCCCTACCGGGCGTTCGTCATCAAGGCCCGAGAGGAGGGGCACCGGATCTGCGCGGTCTGGGATCCCACCCTGCAGACGCCCGACTACCTGGCCGGCATCGCCGACCTGGCCGACGCCTTCGTGCTCGCCGACTTCGCCGACCCGGTCGCGTTCGACCGGGCCGTACGGCAGGCCGTGCGCGACTTCGGCGCCGACCTCGTCTACCACATCGGGGCCGAGGAGAGCATGCTCGCGACCTACCGCATCGCGGAGGACCTCGGCAAGGCGGTCAACCCCGCGCGCTCGATCGAACTGCTCAACGACAAGCTCCAGCTGCGGCGGCTGCTCGCCGAGCACGACCTGTCGCCGGTGCGGTTCGCCCACGCGGCGCGCTGGCAGGACGTGCCCGCCCTGCTCGGCGGTTTCGACCTGCCCGTGGTCGTCAAGCCGACCGAGCTGGCCGGCAGCCGGGGCGTCTACCTGCTGCGCGAGCCCGGCCAGGTCGCCGAATGGGGCGCGCTGCTCGACTCGTACGGCTACGGCGGCCCGGTCCTGGTGGAGGAGTATCTGCGCGGCCCCGAATACAGCGTGGAGTCGCTCAGCGACCACGGCCGCCACCAAGTGGTGGGCGTCACCCGCAAGGTGCTCGGCCCGCCGCCGCTGTTCGTCGAGGCCGGGCACGTGCACCCCGCGCAGGCCGGGCCCGACACGGCGGCGATGGCCGAGCTGACGATCGAGATGCTGCGGCTGACCGGCTACCAGACCGGCCCGGCCCACACCGAGATCATCTGGACCGCCGCCGGTCCCCGGATCGTCGAGTCGCAGGCGCGGCTCGGCGGCGACCAGATCCCGCGCCTGGTGCAGCTCGCCACCGGGCTCGACATCGAGCGGGCCGTCTTCCGGATCCTCGGCGGCAGGCCGCCGGGCACGGTGGAGCGCCGGGCGGTCGCCCACATCTCGTACTTCAGCCTGACCCCCGGCGAGGTCCGCGCCGTCTCCGGTGTGGAGGAGGCCAGGGCGCTCGACTTCGTCGACATGCTGGAGTTCCCGTTCCGGCCGGGCGACCGGATCCCGGAGACGGTGGACTGGCGCACCCGGCACGGCTTCGTCGTCGTGACCGGGGAGACCGAGGAGCAGGCCGTCGCGCGGGCGCGGCACGTCCACTCGCTCGTACGGGCCGAGGTGGGCGAGCCCGTCGCGGCCGGGGCGGGCGTGACGTCATGAACCTGGCCGCGTTACATCCGAACCTGCGGGTCCGCATCGCGGTCGGCTTCCTGCAGCGCCTGCTCGACTCGATGGTCATGTCGTTCATGGCCATCTACCTCGCCTTCGAGTACGGCGTGGCGGTCGCGGGCGTGCTGGTCGTGACCGTGATGGTGCTCGGCGTCGTGGGCACGCTGGCGGGCGGGCACATGTCCGACGCCCGCGGGCGGCGGCGCACGCTGCTGCTCGGCGAGACCGGCGTCTGCCTGACGTTCGCGCTCATGGCGGTCGCCGACTCGTCCGCCTGGCACAGCCCGGCGATCGTCTACTGCGGCTACCTCGTCAACAAGTTCGCCGCGAGCTTCGCGATGCCGGCGAACGACGCGATGATCCTCGACGTCACGACCCCCGAGAGCCGCAAGCTCGTCTACACGATCAACTACTGGTCGATCAACCTCGCGCTGGCCATCGGCGCGCTGCTCGGCGGCTTCCTCTACAACGGCCACTTCACGCTGCTGCTGGCCCTGGCCGCCACGGGCACCGTCGCGATCGCCGCGGCCACGTACTTCCTCATCGCGGAGACCAGGCCGGAGGAGACCGAGCAGGCGGAGACCGGCGCGGCGGCCGAGTCGCGCGGATCGATCCTGCGGGACTTCGCGAACGGCTACCGGCTGGTGCTCCAGGACCGCGCCTTCGGCCGGCTGCTGGTGGCCGCCACGCTGTTCATGTGCATCGAGCTGCAGCTGATCAACTACATCGGCGTACGGCTGGCCAGGGACCTGCCGGCGCAGGACCTGCTGTCGATCGGCTCGTGGTCGGTCCGGGTGGACGGCGTGGAGATGCTCGGCATCCTCCGCGCGGAGAACACCGTGCTGGTCGTGGCGCTCGCGCTCGTCGCCCACCTGGTGCTGCGCCGCGTGCCCGACCGGGTCAGGCTGTACGCCGGGGCGGGGCTGTTCACCGCCGGATACATGGTGCTGGCCGTCAGCGACACCGGCTGGGTCCTGCTCGTGGCCGCGCTGGTGCTCACCGTGGGTGAGCTCATGGACGTGCCGGTGCGGCAGGCTCTGCTCGCCGACATGGTCCCGGCCGCGTCCCGCACCCGCTACATGGCGGTCTACAACCTCAACATCCGGGTGGCCCTGGTCGTCGCGTCGCTGTGCATCACGATCGGCTCGGTCCTCCCACCGTGGGGCATGGCCGCGCTGTACGGCGTCTTCGGCCTGGTGATCATCTGGCAGTACCACGCGATCCTCACCCCCTCCGCCGCCCGTGCGGAACTCGCGCGGGCGTGACCAGGGAGACCCTCATGAACCTGACCACGCAAGAGGTCGGCACGCTGCTGCGGGGCGCAGACCTGGAGTATCGGCGGCATGGCGACTGCTGGGTGAGCCCGGTGGCCGGCCCGCACATCGGCGCGCGGCACGCCGCCGTCGACGCGGTCCGCATCCCCGCGGGCCGTCAGTGGTCGCCTCCCGGCGCGGCGGCGGCCGAGCAGGTCGCGGTCGTGCTGGCCGGCGCGGGCGTCGGCACCGTCGGCTACGAGATCAGCCGGATGCGCGCCGCCTCCGCGCTGTACTCGCCCATGGGCAGTACGTACTCTCTGTCGGCCGGCGACCGGGAGATGACGGTCTACGTCTGGAGCGCCGTGCCGTCCGAGGGCGGCACGGCGCGCGGCATCCCGCCTCGCACAGGCCCGGCCCGGTTCCGCTCGCTGTGGAGCGGCGAGACCTGGCTGACCCCGCCTGCCGCGAACGTCCTGTTCCGGCCGGGCGCGGGCTACGCGGGGCTCTGCCTGCGCTGCGGGATCATGCTGCCGGGGGAGACGCTCGGTGTCCGCCCGCACGAGGAGAGCGAGGCGGTGTACTTCGTCTTCGAGGGCGAGGGGCAGTTCTACCTGCACGACCGCTGGGTGGACCTGGGGCCGGGCGACGGCGTCTTCGTGCCGCCGGGCGTCCGGCGCGGCGCCCGCAACCCCCACGCGGGCCACCTCGCCAGCCGCTTCGTCGTGTTCGGCGGTTCCATGGCGGGAATTCCCTCATACCTGCCCGATGATTTGTCAGATTTGTAGCACGAACGGTCGTAGCGGTAGGGAAAAATAGGGGTGGAAATCCGCCTCGCGCAATCTGAGTGGTATCGGGTGCATCCTCGCGTTTCTTGTACCTCCTTTACTTCCAGCGGTGTCCACGTGAATGACCAAGCGATATCGAAACCCTTCAATCGGTCACGGCCACGCCGGTCGCGGGCGGCGTCATGCGGCGCGTGAGCCTCGGCGGGCAGGGCCTCGTCTCCGCGAGCCTCGGGCTCGGCTGCACCGCGCTGACCGGCGCGTACGGTCCGGCCGACCCCGATGAGGCGATGCGGGTCGTGCGGCGCGCGCTCGACGGCGGCGTGTCGCTGATCGACCTGATCGACGCCGACGGCGAGACCGAGCGCCTGGTCGGCAAGGCCGTCGCCCACCGGCGCGACGAGGCCCTGATCGCGGCCGCCCCTGGTTCGGTTCGAGGGGACGGTGCGGTTCGGTGGGCTGGTTCGGCCCGACGGGAGGCGCGAGACTGCCTGTCCCGTCCGGAGAACCTCGGCCGCGCCTGCGACGCGTCGCTGGCCCGCCTGGGGGTCGAGCGGATCGACCTGTTCGTGGTGGACCCCGGCGCCACCGGCGCGCCCATCGAGGAGACGATGGGCGTGGCCGGCCGGCTCCAGGACGCCGGGAAGATCGCGCACATCGGCGTCCGCGCGCTGGACGGGGACCGGTTGCGGCGCGCGCACGCGGCGCGGCCCGTCGCCGCCGTCGCGGTGGAGTACTCCCTGTGGCAGCGCCGGGCGGAGCGGGAGTTGCTGCCGGTGGCGCGCGAGCTGGGGATGGGCGTCATCGCCGGCAGGCCGCTCGGCCGGGGCTTCCTGACCGGCCGGATCACCTCGCCGGTCCAGCTCGGCCCGGGGGATGCGCGCTGCCTCGACCCGCGTTTCTCGCCGGAGAACCTGGAAGCCGAGCTGCTGCGGCTGCGCGACGCGCAGCGGGTGGCGGCCGAGATGGACGTCGGTATGGGGCGGCTGGCCATCGCATGGCTGCTGGCGCGGGGCGACGACATCGTGCCGGTGCCGAGCACGCGCGACCTGGTCCACCTGGAGATGAACCTCACCGCGGCCGGCATCCTGCTGCCCGAGCCGGTCAAGGCCCACCTCGCCAGGACGTTCCCGCTGGAGGAGGGCTGAGGCTCAGGGGAACGAGCGCTGCCCCCGCAGGCCGGGAGTGTTCGGGCGGGGGCGGGGCGCCGGCTGGTCGCGGCGCGGCGAGATGAGCGAGGCGGCCAGTGCCTTGTTGACCGCGTCGATCCGGGAGACCGCGCCGAGCTTGGTGAAGATGTTGTGCAGGTGCCGCTTGATCGTCGCCTCGGTGAGCGTGAGCCGGGTGGCGATCTGGTAGTTGCTCAGCGCCTGGGCGGCGAGTTCGAGGATCTCCCGCTCCCTGTCGGTCAGCACCACCTTCGACCCGCCCCCCTGCACCTGCGCGAAGGAGTCGCGCGAGACGGCGAGCACGAGCCGGTCGGGCTCGTTCCTGACGCTCCTGACGGCCGAGATCAGCTCCTGGCGGTGCACGCTCTTGAGCAGGTAGCCGCGGATGCCCGCCGCCAGCAGGCGGCTCAGCAACTGCGGGCCGTCGTACATGCTGAGGATGATGATCTGGGACTCGGGCGAGATCTCGCGCATGCGGGTCACGGTCTGCGTGGCGTCGTCGCCGGGGATCTCGACGTCGAGGAGGACCACGTCGGGCCGCTCCCGCTCGACCAGGGCCACCGCCCCGTCGGAGTCGCCGGCCTCGCCGACGACCTCGAAGTCCTCCTGGGCCTCCAGGATCTCGCGCAGGCCCTCCCGGAACAGCGCGTGGTCGTCGATGACGGCGATACTGATCATGTTGTCCGATCCGGTCAT
Organism: Microbispora sitophila; assembly: GCF_014892245.1. NCBI lineage: Bacteria > Bacillati > Actinomycetota > Actinomycetes > Streptosporangiales > Streptosporangiaceae > Microbispora > Microbispora sitophila. The sequence continues at coordinate 59,343 of NZ_JADBGC010000008.1, forward strand.
GCGGTGAGCCCTGAGAAGGGCACGTACAGTTCGACGTGCGTGCCGTGGCCTGGCCTGCTCGTGATGGTGGTCGTCCCTCCGATGATCGCGGCCCGTTCCTGCATCGACAGCAGGCCCACCCCGTCCGACCGGCCGCTTCCTTCGGCGAAGCCCAGGCCGTCGTCCTCCACCGACGCCCGCAGCTCGTGGGGGGCGAAGTCGACCCGGATCAGCACCTTGGCGGGGTTGCCGTGCTTGAGTGCGTTCCTGGTCGCCTCACGCAGGATGAGGAAGGACTCGTCGCGCACGGTGGGGGAGGCCCACGTCTCGTCCCCGCTGACCCGCAGCCGGATGTCCACCTCGTCCATGTCCACGGTCTCGAGGTAGTACAGCAGGGCCTTCTCCAGGCTGTTGAGCGGCTCCTGCGGGTGCAAGTCGCTGGTGACCGCGCGCAGGTTCTGCATGGTCTCCAGGATGGCCTGCTGGGCGGTCTCCACTTTCGCTGTCGCCGTCGCCGGCTTGCTCGCCCGGTGCAGATCGTACAACTCCAGTTGCCGGTGGGCGACGCTGAGGCCGTGCCCGAGCCGGTCGTGCAGTTCCCGGGCGATCCGGCGGCGCTCCTCGACCTGGGCCTCGTGGACCTTGTCGAGCAGGAAGCTGGAGTAGCTGGCCGACGCCTCCCTGATCCGTGTCGTGATGCTGCGCTCCAGCCCCAGCACGACCAGTGTGAGCAGCCGCATCGACTCGGCGTCGCCGGGCATGCGCTCCAGCAGGCAGGTCACGACCGCCTGGAACCAGACCGACGCCGCGCGGAGCGACTCGTCCGGGTGGACCCCGCTCGCCGCCCTGGTCGCCCCCACCTCCCACGCGATCATCTTGTGGGAGTCGCCCACCCTGATGGTGCCGGCCCGCAGCGTCTCCGCGACGTCGTCGAGGATCTGCTCCGCGTTCGCCATTGCCTGCCGCAGGGCGATCGGGTCGCGGCTGATCGGGCTGTCCAGTGCCGCCAGGTTCCGTGCGTACGCTTCCAGAATCTCGGAGCGATGCGCTTCGAGGAAAGCCTCGAAGTCCGGGACCGCCGGCCCCAGTTCTCCATCTCCCGCCAATGGACCCTCCGAGAGGAAGCGGACGAGTGCCTCCATCCTGGACTAAGCCGCACGCCCAGACAATAAGAATTGTGACACCAGCGGGAGAAGAACAGCCAAATGCACAGCGTATTGCGTCGTCATGAACGCCCGGTAGGGCAGGCGGCGGCGCACCCGGGACCCCCGGGAAAGCGGACTAAGAGTGACGACGGTGAGCAGCGCGGCGCCGGTGAGCATCGTGACCGGCGCCATGCCGAGCGGCACCCGCAATAGCAGCGCGACCGCGCAGAAAGCGAGCGCGACGGAGGCGGCGACCGCCGACAGCAGCAGCCTGACCGGCCATTCTCCGCGGCTCACCGCGAACGTCGTGCGCCCGGCGGAGCGGTCGCCCGCGATGTCGGGCAGGTCCTTCGCCGGCGTGCCGACCAGGCCCATCCACAGCGAGGCCGCGACGGCGAACGCGGGCAGCGCGATCATCTCGCGCCCGGCGGGGCCGGTCCCGTACGAGGTGTATCCCGCGCAGTAGGAGAGCAGGCCGGACACGCCGCCGACCACGACCGTGGCGCTGGACCACTTCTTAAGCTGGAAGGGCGGCGCCGAGTAGAGGTAGCCGAGCACGAGCACCGCCGTGACCAGCCAGATCATCGCGCCGCCGAGCAGCAGCGCGCCGAGCAGGGCGGCCGCGGCGGCGGTCCAGGCGACGATCCACGCCAGCTCGGGGTCGAGGTCGCCGCGGGCGATCGGCCGGCGCGAGCCGTTCACGCGGTCCTCCCGCACGTCCGTCACGCCGTTGAACAGGTAGACGAAGAAGATCGCGCACTGCCATACCAGAGCGCCCGCCAGCAGGCGGAACGGGTCGGCGGGGGCGAGTCCGGCGTCCACGGCCGCGCCGGCGGCGAACCGCAGGAAGAAGATGGCCAGAACGGACGGGCGCGCCTCGGTCATGCACATTCCGAAGATTCGGAAAGGCGGAATCGAAATGGCCGGGAATGCTGCTCTGCTCATCGACATGACCCGGAGTATGTGTCCGATTCAGGGGGTCGTTAAGAGGGCTGCCCGGGAGGTTGTACCGGGCCTACAACTTTCGATACCCCTACCGATCGTCCGGGTGATGCCGGGCGCACTCTAGTTGCTTCTCCCTTGCCCCTTGACCAGGGCGGTTGTAGCTTCGGCAACGTGCCGGTCAGCGAATCACCGGAAATTCGGACGGCCTTCCGGAAGGAAGTCGGCGGGATTCGCGGACAGCTTTTGGGAAAACGGTCGGTCGCGAATTCGGTGACGTGGTCGCCGATGAGAAAGGAATTCCTCATGAGCAGCTCTCCTTCCCGTTACTCGGCCTTCACCCCCGTCCGCCTGGCGGACCGGCGCTGGCCGGACCGGACGATCGAGGCCGCCCCGCGATGGCTGTCCACCGACCTGCGCGACGGCAACCAGTCGCTGGTCAACCCGATGAGCCCGGAGCGCAAGCTGGCGATGTTCGACCTCCTCGTACGGATGGGCTACAAGGAGATCGAGGTCGGGTTCCCGGTGGCGAGCCAGGACGACCACGACTTCGTGCGCATGCTCATCGAGCAGGACCGGATCCCCGACGACGTGCGGATCTCGGTTCTGGTGCAGGCGCGGGACGAGCTGATCCGGCGGACCGTGGAGAGCCTGGCCGGCGCGCCCAGGGCCAACATCCACCTCTACAACGCGACCGCCCCGCTCTTCCGCCGGGTGGTCTTCGGCATGACCCGCGACGAGTGCAGGGACCTCGCCGTCGAGGGCACCCGCCTGATGATGAAGTACGCCGAGGCGACCCTCGGTGACTGTGACCTGGGGTTCCAGTATTCGCCCGAGCTGTTCAACGAGACCGAGCCCGAGTTCGCCCTCGAGGTCTGCGAGGCGGTCATGGACGTGTGGCAGCCGGAGGAGGGCCGGGAGATCATCCTCAACTTCCCGACGACGGTGGAGCGGTCGCTCCCGCACGTCTTCGCCGACCAGATCGAGTGGCTCGACCGCAACCTGTCGCGCCGCGAGCACGTCTGCCTGTCGATCCACCCGCACAACGACCGGGGCACCGGCGTGGCCGCCTCCGAGCTGGCGCTGCTGGCCGGCGCCCAGCGAATCGAGGGCTGCCTGTTCGGCAACGGCGAGCGGGCCGGCAACGTCTGCCTGGTCACGCTCGGCCTGAACATGTACACCCACGGCGTCGACCCCGGCATCGACTTCTCCGACATCACCGAGATCCGCCGCACCGTCGAGTACTGCAACGAGATGCAGGTCAGCCCCCGCCACCCGTACGGCGGCGACCTCGTCTACACGGCCTTCTCCGGCTCCCACCAGGACGCCATCAAGAAGGGCTTCGACGCGCTGGCCGTGGAGGCCGGCGAGGCCGGCGTGGGCGTGGACGACATGCCGTGGCGGATGCCGTACCTGCCGATCGACCCCAAGGACGTCGGCCGCACGTACGAGGCCGTGGTGCGCATCAACAGCCAGTCGGGCAAGGGCGGCGTGGCCTACATCCTGAGCGCCTGGCACGGGCTGAACCTGCCCAAGAACCTGCAGGCGGAGTTCGCCCGCGTCGTGCAGGCCCACGCGGACGGCTCGGGCGGGGAGATCACCCCGGCCGTCGTCCGCGATCTGTTCGACGAGGAGTACCTGTCGCGGACCGAGATCACCGTCCCGCTCGGGCTCGGCGGCCGGCCGCTGCAGACCACGTTGTACGTCGACGGCGCGCGCTTCGACGTCGCCGGGCCGCGGGCCGACGCCATCCGCACCCTGGGCGCCCGGCTGGCGGTCTGGAACGTGGACGTGCAGATGGTCCACCGCACCGGGGTGGAGGCCGCGGCCGGGAGCGCGGAGGACCGGGAGGTCGCGGTCTACGCCGAGTGCGTGATCGACGGCCGGCAGGTCTGGGGGGTGGGCCTCGACCACGACGTGGTCGCCGCGTCCTTCGCGGCCGTCCGCTCGGCGCTGGCCCGCGCGGGTGAAACGGATGGGGAAGGCGCGGGGGAGCGGGCCGGCGAGCGCGTTTCCGCGCGAATGACGCTGGTCGGCTGAACGCGACTCAACACACAAGCTTTACAAAAGTCACGGCAATTGTGAAATCGGCCGCGCGGCCGAGAATCGAACGGAATTCGGGAGGCTCATTATGGCCCTGGTGGAGCGGGAAGAGGTGTTGGCCTCCCTTGAGGACATGCTGGCCGACGCCGTCACCGGCAGAGGAAAGATCGCGATCGTCGGCGGGCCCGTCGCGACGGGGAAGACCGCACTGCTCAACACTCTGGTCGAGGACGCGCTGGAGCACGGCGCCCTGCCGCTGACCGCGACCTGCTCGCAGGCGGAGTCGGGACTGGCGCTGGCCGTGCTGTCGCAGATCCTGCACAACGCGCCGCTCACCCCCGACGAGGAGGAGCGCACCCGCAACCTGCTGCACGAGGGCGCCCGCTGCGCCATGTCGGCCGACCCGCTGGCCGACTACGTCGACCAGGTGGACGCCCACATCGTGCACGCCCTGTGCATGGTGCTGCTCGAACTCGCCGAGCGGCACCCCCTCATGATCGTGGTGGACGACATCCAGCACGCCGACCGCGCCTCGCAGCTCTGCCTGGCCTACCTCGCCCGCAGGCTGCGCTTCGCCCACATCCTGGCGATCTTCAGTCAGTCGGAGGAGTCGTGGAACGCCCCGACGCTGTTCCAGACCGAACTGCTGCGCCAGCCGCACTGCCGCCGCCTCCCGCTGTCGGCGCTGTCCCGCGAGGGCGTCGAGATCATGGCCGCCGACATCGTGGGCGACGACGTCGCCCGGCGGTTCGCGGCGGACTGGCACGCGGTCAGCGGCGGCAACCCGTTGCTCGTGGGGGCGCTCATCGAGGACCACCTCGCCGCGGCGGACGCCGGAGGCGCCCCGGCCGAGAGCGAAGCGGCGGCGGAGCCGGACGAGATCGCCGCGGGCGACGCCTACCGCCAGGCGGTGCAGTCGTGCCTGCGCCGCGGGCACCCGCTCGCGGCCCGCGTCGCGCGCGGCCTGGCGGTCGCCGGCGACCCCGGCCACCTCGACCGGCTGCTCGACCTCGACGCCGGCGTCGTCGTCCAGGCGCTCAATTCGCTGCACAACGCCGGGCTGGTCGGCGCCGACCTGCACCTGCGCCACCCCCAGGCGCGCGCCGCCGTGCTCGCCGACTTCGACCGGCACGAGCGGACGGACCTGCACCGCAGGGCCGCCGAGCTGGCGTACGGCCAGGGCGCCCCGGCCGCCGTGATCGCCGAGCACCTGCTGGCCGCCTCGCACAACGGGGGGCCCTGGGCCGTGCCGATCCTCGAGGAGGCGGCCCGGCAGGCGCTCAGCGAGGGACGCGTCGAGCCCGCCGTCGACTACCTGCGGCTGGCCGACGGCGCGTGCACCGACGACCAGCGCCGGGCCACCATCAAGACGACGCTGGTGCGGGCGGAGTGGCGGCTCAACCCGAGCGCCCCCGCGGCCCACCTCGACGAGCTCACCGACGCCATGCACCGCGGCCACCTGCGCGGCTCCGACGCGGTCGTGCTCGCCAAGGCGCTGCTGTGGCACGGCCGCTTCGACGACGCCCGCGACGTGCTCGACCACCTGGGCAGGATCGGCTCGATCATGGACGCGGAGACCGTGGCCGAGATCCGCGCCGCCCGGCCGTGGCTGCGCTGCTCCTACACGCCGTTCCTGGCGCACATCCCGAGGGTCACCGACATGAGCACGCAGGCGCCGCCGTCCGCGCCGGTCATCGGCCGGCTGGAGGCGGCCACCGCGCTCGCGGCGGTGCTGACCAAGGGCCCGCACCCCCAGACCCTGGCCGACGTGGAGCGCATCCTGCGCGGCTCCCGCCTCGACGACATGTCGATGGACGCCGTGGAGTGCGCCCTGCTCGCGCTGATCTACGGCGAGCGGCCCGACCTGGCGGCGCCCTGGTGCGACCTGTTCTTCGAGGAGGCCGCCAGCCGCCGGGCCCCCAGCAGGCAGGCGCGCCTCGCGGCGCTGCGCGCCGAGATCAGCCTGCGGCAGGGCGACCTGGAGGGCGCCGAGGGCCTCGCCCAGATGGCCGTACGGCTCATCCCGCCGACGAGCTGGGGGGTCGCGGTCGGCGGCCCGCTGTCGGTGCTGCTGACGGCGGTGACCGCGATGGGCCGCTTGGACGAGGCCGTGCAACTGGTGAACCAGCCGGTGCCCGAGGCCATGCTCCAGACCCGTTACGGCCTGCACTACCTGAACGCGCGGGGCCGCTACCACCTGGCGACGGGCGACCTCGGCATGGCGCTGCGCGACTTCCAGACCTGCGGCGAGCTGATGGGCTCCTGGAGCCTCGACTCGCCCGGACTGATCTCCTGGCGGACGGGCGCGGCCGAGGCGCTGATCGGCATGGGCCGCCCCGAGCGGGCCCGGCCGCTGCTGGACGAGCACGTGGCACGGTGCGCCCCCGGCCCGGTGCGCGCCCGCGGGACCGGTCTGCGGCTGACGGCCGCCGCGAGCGAGCCCCGGCAGCGTCCCCCGATGCTGCGCCGGGCCGCGGACATGCTCCAGGCGAGCGGCGACCAGTACGAGCTGGCCCGGGCCCTGGTCGACCTGGCCGACGCCTACCAGGCGGTGGGAGAGCTGCGCCGCGCCCGTACGGTCGCCAGGCAGGCCCAGCGGATCGCGGAGGAGTGCGAGGCCGTCCCGCTGGTCAACGCGCTCACCCAGGGCGGGCCCGCGCAGCCGGCCGAGCCGCCCCGCACGGACAGCGGCCCGGGGACGCTGAGCGAAGCCGAGCGCCGGGTGGCCTCGCTCGCCGCGGTCGGATACACCAACCGCGAGATCGCCGACAAGCTGTACATCACGGTCAGCACGGTCGAGCAGCACCTGACCCGGATCTACCGCAAGCTCAACGTCACCCGCCGTTCCGACCTGCCCGCCAGCCTCGAGTTCAGCACCTCCGCCTGAGACAGCTCCCCTACCTGGGCCGGCCGGGAATCCCCGGCCGGTCACTCCCCTGACTGGAAGGTGAACGCGCATGGCTCAGACGAGCGTCACCCCTGCCGTCACATCCGCCGCCACACCTGCCACCACACCGGCGGGCCGCCTCACGGCGGCCCAGGGCACCGCCATGTACGTCGGCGCGGTGCTCGGCACGGGCGTCATCGCCCTGCCCGCGCTCGCGGCCCAGGCGGCCGGACCGGCGTCGCTGCTGGCCTGGCTCGGCCTGGTCGTGCTGTCCGCCCCGCTGGCCGCTGCCTTCGCCGCGCTCGGCGCGCGCCACCCGGACTCCGGCGGCGTGTCGACCTACGCCCGCCTCGCCTTCGGGGACCGGGCCGCGGTCGTCGTCGGCTGGTGCTTCTACTTCGCGATCCCACCCAGCGCCGCCGCCGCGGCGCTGTTCGGCGGCGAGTACGTCGCCGCGGCGGTGGGCGGCGGGACCGGCACCGCGACGCTGACGGCGGCGGGGCTGATGGCGATCGTGACCGTGTCGAACGCCTCCGGTCTGCGGGTGACCGGCCGGGTCCAGCTCGGGCTGGCCGGGCTGCTCGTCGCGCTGCTCGTGGTCGCCGTCGCGCTGTCGCTCCCGCACGCCGACGTGGCCAACCTGCGGCCGTTCGCCCCGCACGGCTGGACGGCCGTCGCCCCGGCGGCGGCCCTGCTGGTGTGGAGTTTCGCCGGCTGGGAGGCGATCACGCACCTCGCCGCCGACTTCCGCAGGCCCGCCAGGGACCTGCCCAGGGCCGCCGCGGCCGCCGTCGTGCTGGTCGGCGTGCTGTACCTGTCGGTCGCCTTCGCCACCGTCGCCGTCCTCGGCCCGGCCGCCGGAAGCGCGCGGGCGCCCCTCGGCGACCTGCTGGCCCTCGGTCTCGGCGGCAACGCCCGGCTGCTCGCCGCCGTCGCCGCGCTGCTGCTGACGCTCGGCGCGATGAACGCGTACTGGGCCGGGGCGGCCAAGCTCGGCGCGGCCCTCGGCCGCGACGGCGCCCTGCCCGGCTGGCTCTCCCGCGGCAGCGTCGCCGGTGAGGTGCCCCGCCGCAGTCTCACGGTCGTCGCCGTGCTGTCCTTCCTGGCGCTCGCCGTCGTGTACGCGGCGGGTACGGGCATCCGTCCGTTGGTGCTGATGACCAACGGGTCGTTCGTGGTGGTCTACGCGATCGGCGTGGCGGCCGCCATCCGGCTGCTGCCGCGCGGCCGGGCCAGGGCCGCCGCCCTGCTCGCGCTCGTGGCGGTCGCCCTGCTGGTCGCCGCGTCGGGCGTCTACCTCGTCTGGCCGCTGCTGGTCGGCGGCGCCGCCCTGGCGTACGCGCGGTTCACCCGCCGGAGGCAGGCCATCCCGGCGGAACATTGACCAAAGTGAATGGTCACCGGCGACTTTCCGCGAGTGCCCGCCGTGCCGTCCGGTTCCTAGGGTCGAGGGGCCGGACGGACCGGCAGGACGCGGCACGGAGGGGAACCGGTGGCCAACGAGATCGAGGACGTCCCGGACATCAGCGCCGAGTGGTACCGGGAGGTCACCGCGTTAGCCCTGCACACCCCCGCATGGGTGCGCGACGCGGCGGAGATCGCGACGGACGCCGTCCCCGCGATCCTCTTCGCGTTCCTCGTCTTCGGCTGGTGGCGGGCGCGGCGGGAGGACGACCGCAGGATGGCGCTCGCCCTGCTCGCACCGGTCGCGGTGGTGACGGCCTACCTCGCGAGTGAGGGCGTCAAGAGCGTCCTGCGGCTGCGCCGCCCCTGCTGGGAGATGGCCGACGTGGTCACGGTGGCCCACTGCCCGCCGTACGGCGACTGGTCGCTGCCGAGCAACCACGCGACCTTCGCCGCGGCGGGGGCCGTCGCGCTGGTCGCCCTGTGGCGCGGCATGGCGGTGGTGGCGCCGGTGCTCGCGCTGCTGGAGGCGTTCTCCCGGGTCTTCGTCGGCGTCCACTACCCCCACGACGTGGCGGCGGGGCTGCTGTTCGGCGCGCTGATCGCGCCGCTGGTCCTGCTGGCCCTGCGGAATCCCGCGACCGCCCTGGTCGCCGCGATGCGGCGGCGCCCGGCGCTGGCGGCGGTGCTCACCACCGCCCGCCCGCCAGTCCCGCCTCGTGGGCGATGACCGCCGCCCGCACCCGGTTGGGCACGCCGAGCTTGCCCATGATCGTGCTCACGTAGGTCTTGACGCTGCCCTCGGCGAGGTGCAGGCGGGCGGCGATGCCCGCGTTCGACATGCCCTCGCCGACCAGGGCGAGCACCTCGCGCTCCCGGTTGGTCAGCGCCGCGACCTGCTCGCGGGCCGCGGCCGAGCGCGACAGCCGGTCGCCGGCGAGCCCCCGGATGACCCGTGCGGCCACCGGCGGCGACAGGTACGCTCCGCCCTCGGCCGCCGCCCGCACCCCGAGGGGGAACTCGCGCGGATCCCCGGTCTTCAGCAGGAACCCCGCCGCGCCGTCGCCCAGCGCCCGCGCGACGTAGGCGTCCTCGCCGAAGGACGTCATGATCAGTACGGCGGTGCCGGGGACGGTCCTGCGCACCTCGGCCGCGGCGGCCAGCCCGTCCAGGCCGGGCATCCGGATGTCGACGAGCGCGACGTCGGGCCGGTGCGCCAGGACGGCGTCCACCAGTGCACGCCCGTCGGCGGCCTCGGCGACCACGTCGATGCCCGGGTCCGCCGCCAGGATCGCCCGCACCCCGGCCCGGATCACCGGTTCGTCGTCGGCCAGGACCACCCGGATCGCGTGCACGCCTTGATGGTACGGAACCGCCGGGATCGTCCGGGCGCTGCTCAGGAGGGCAGGAAAGCCTTGCCGACCAGCCGGCCCCCGGCGAAGCACAGCCGGTAGAGCTTCAACTCGCCGAACGGCTCGGGGCTGGTGCTGTAGTAGCGGCACCGGGCCCCCGGCGGGATCGGCGGCTCGGGCCACGACGGATCGTCGACCCTGGTCCTGGCCGGCAGCACCGCCGCGACCTCCCGCTCGGCCTGCCCGATCCGCAGCTTCGCGAACTCGGCCGGCGGCAGGACAGAGGTGGCCGCCTCGTAGACCGTGAACCCCAGCACGAACGCGCCGACGCCGGCCGCCGCGGCCAGGGAGACCAGCGCCGCGGCCGTCCGCGTACGGCGCACCCGCCGCCGGGCCAGCGCCAGATCCAGCTCCACCGGCCGCGGCGCCACTCCAGGGCCGTCGTCCTCCGAGACGGGGAACTCGGCCGGCCCGGCACCGGTGGGCCCGGCGGCGGTGTGCGGGAGCCGTGCGGTCAGGGTGAACCCGCCGTCGGCGGGGCCGCTCCGCAGGGAGCCGCCCAGCAGGCGGACCCGCTCCGCCAGCGCCCGCAGTCCGTGTCCACCCGTCACGCCGCGGCCTGGCTGGTGCGGCGCGGCGTTGGCGACGGTGACCACGGTCTCGCCCGGTGCGTGCGCGAGCCGTACGGTGACCGGGGCGCCGGGCGCGTGCTTGGCGGCGTTGGTCAGCCCCTCCCGGACGGCCCGCCGCACGGTGGCGAGCGCCGATGCGGGGATCCGCGCCTCCTCCTGCGCGCCGTGCAGGGTGACCGCCATTCCTGCGGCCGCGGCGCGCCGGACCAGTTCGCCCACGCTCTCCTCGGGCGGATCCGCGTACGCCGGGTCCCGGTGCGACGTGCCGGGGTCGTCGCCGTCCCTGAGCACGGCGACGATGTCGCGCAGGCGCTCCGCCGCGGCCGTGACCGCCTCGCGGGCCTCGCCGGCCGCCCGGCGCCGGCTCTCGGGGAGGTCGGCGGCGACCTCCAGGGCGCCGATCCGCAGCGCGACCAGGCTCAGGTCGTGACCGAGCAGGTCGTGCATCTCCCTCGCGATGGCCGCCCGCTCCCGCAGCCTCGCCTGCTCGGCGAGCATGCGCCGCTGCCGCTCCAGATGCCCGGCGCGTTCCCAGCCCGCCCTGGTCAGGGCCAGGCTCTGGTGCCTCGCGTGGCCCGCGAGCCACGGGACGAGTCCGAACAGTGCGATGCCCGTGACGGCGAAGAACCACGCGCCCAGATCCCACTGCGCCCCGAGAGGCCACCGTACGAACGGGACGACGGCGGCGGCGACGACCGCGGCGGCCGACAGGCCGAGCAGGGCGGGCCGGGCCCGGGCCATGCGCACCCCGGCCAGGTAGCTCATCACCGCCAGGGCCGGGAAGAAGACGGTGGGGTCGCCCCGGACGGCCACCGAGCCCGCCCACAGCGCGGCCGTCACGAGCATCGCCCCCAGCGGCCGGGGCCGGGCGAGCGCGACGGCGACGCCGATCGTCGCCAGTCCGCCGATCACCTCGGGCCAGGTGTACCTGTCGGCCAGGATGTGCGTGAGGCACGCCCACAGCGCAGGCAGGCCGAGGACGGCCCAGAGCAGGACGTCCTTGAGGTATGCCGCTTTCCTCCCCACTCAGGCAACGGTATCCGCGGGTCGCGGGACCCTGACGAATCCGTGCAGGGTCCGGGCGCTGGCGTGGCCGGACAGGGACATCAGCATCGGCGCGGACCAGCCGTCCTCGCCGAGGTGAGCCAGGCGCGAGTGGCGCAGGCGGTGCAGCGTGTAGCCGCCGCCCTCCGGGTCGAGGTCCCTGGTGGCCCGTTTGAACAGGTACTCCGCCCGCTCGTACGACAGGCGGCCCCGGCCCGTGTGCGGGCACAGGTCGGCCGCCGCAGGCATCCGGCCCGGCCCCGGTCTGCGGTCGGCGAGAAACAGCGGGCCCCGGCGGCGGTCCCCGACGAGGAGGGGCAGGAGCGCGGCCGTGCCGGACTGCCAGCGCAGCCAGTGCCGCCTGGCCTTCACCTCGCCGCGCATGCCGGGCAGGTCGAGGTCCTCCACGTCGAGCGAGAGCGCCCATTCGGCCGGGGCCGCGCTCTCGTACAGCAGCAGCCACAGCGTGCGCTCGCGCAGCGGGATGTCCGGCCGCTCCCACAGGCTCTCCAGCCGCGACCGGTCGATCGGGCGGGTGCGGGCGCGGGGTTCGGGCCGCCGGTCGAGCGGGGCGGCGAGGTCGGCGGCGGCCCAGCCGCGCTCGGCCGTCCACGTGGCGAACGACCGCAGCGCCGCGCGGTGCCGGTTCCAGGTCGCGCCCGCCGCCGTGCCCCACGCCGTGGCGAAGATCTCGGCGACCCGGTGAGAGGTCACGTCCCCCAGTGGGACGTCCTCGCCCAGGTGCCGGCACAGCCGCGACAGGGTCTGGTTGTAGGAACGGACGGTGTCGGCACTCAGATCGGGCCGGGCGAGGAAGAGCCCCATGGCCCTGCCGAGCGTGACGGCCGCATCCGCCGGTCTGGCCTCCGTGGCCTCCGGTCGGGCCTCCTTCTCGGCGCAGGTCGCTGCGCGACGCAGCAGCACCGCCCGTTCCGGCGTGTTGCGGGTGAGGGAGGCCGCGCGTTCGAACTCCGCCCGGGCCTCGCCGTGCCGGCCGAGCCGGGCCAGCAGGTCCCCGCGTACGGCGGGCAGCAGGTGGTAGCCCTTGAGCGCCGGTTCGCCGGTCAGCGTGTCCACCAGCGTGAGACCGGCGCGCGGCCCGTGGGCCATGGCGAGCGCGACCGCGCGGTTGAGCTGGACGACCGGCGTGGGCAGCACCCTGACGAGGGCCTCGTAGAGCGCCGCGATCTGCGGCCAGTCGGTCTCCTCCGGCGTGGCGGCCCGCGCGTGGCAGGCCGCGATGGCCGCCTGCAGCACGTACGGGCCCAGGGGGCCGCCGGCCTGCCGCGCCCGCAGCAGCGCCGCGAAGCCGCGCCGGATCAGCAGCGGGTCCCAGCGTCCCCGGTTCTGCTCGTGCAGCACGACGGGCTCCCCCGACGGGCCGGTGCGCGCGGCCGATCGCGACTGCTGGAGTTCCATCAGCGCGACCAGGCCGTGCACCTCGGCCTCGTCCGGGGTCAGTTCGGCCAGGACGCGGCCCAGGCGCAGCGCCTCCAGGCAGAGGGACGGGCGCATCAGGTCGTCGCCCGCCGTCGCCGCGTATCCCTCGTTGAACACGAGATAGATCACTTCGAGGACCGACGACAGCCGGGCCACCCGTTCCGGCCCCGACGGGACCTCGAAGGGGACCTGCGCGTCGGCGAGCGCCCGCTTGGCTCGAACGATCCGCTGCGCGACGGCGCTCTCGGAGACGAGGAAGGCCCGCGCGATCTCGTCGGTCCGCAGGCCGCCGATGAGCCGCAGCGTGAGCGCGACCCGGGCCTCGGTGGACAGCACCGGGTGACAGGAGACGAACATCAGCCGGAGGACGTCGTCGCCGACCTCCCCGTCGAGCGCGTCCACCACGTCGTCCACGTCACGCTCGCCGTCGTCCGGGCGGGAGACGAGATCGTGGGCGAGCAACTCCTGCCCGCGGTCCCGCCGCTCCTCCCGGCGCAGGTGGTCGACGGCCCGGCGCTTGGCGATGGTCATGAGCCAGGCGCCCGGATTGTCCGGGACGCCCGCCTCGGGCCACTGCTCCAGCGCGGCGAGGACGGCGTCCTGCGCGAGTTCCTCCGCCAGGCCGACGTCGCCGACCATCCGCACGAGGCCGGCGACGATCCTGGCGGACTCCATCTTCCAGACCGCGTCCACGACGCGATGGGCGTCCAGGGACGTCATCCGACCGATGACAGCACCGGCCCGTCCGCCGCGCAACCCGGCGCGTACGTCAGCGGGGGGCGCCTGCGGTCGGGCACCTGCCTGATCACGCCGTCAGCGGGAGCCGGCGCCGGCGCCGTCTTCGGGGCCGAACACCTGCTGGATCGCGCTCTCACCGTCGCCGGCGATCTTCCAGAAGCGGCGGGCCAGCTCCACCGCCTCCTCGCGGGACCGCGCCTCGATCAGTGCGAAGCTGACGATCGCCTCCTTCGCCTCCGTGAAGGGGCCGTCGGTGACGGTGATCTCACCGCCGGAGGAGACCATCCGCAGGCCGCCCGGCTCCAGCCCGCCGGTGGCCAGCAGCACGCCCGCCCTGGTCATCTCCTCGATGAAGGCGCCCATCTCGGCCATCATCGCCGCGTCCGGCGTCCGGGAACCGCCCTTGGTGGTCATCAGGAACCGCATCGTCGTTCTCCTTCTTTTCTGATCCTGTGGCCGGCCGGGCCGGTCGCCGGTCCCGCCGTCACCTACACGTCGTACGGGACGAGCCGGAATAGACAGGCTCCGATCCTGACACGTCCTGACCAGGCCTTCTGCCGGGATGTGACAGGGAATGCGCATGTGACAGGGAATGCGCACTCGTGCCTTACGTCGCAGATGGGCGGGGCAGGGCGGCAGGCGGACGGCACGGGTGGGCACGGATGGTCGAATCCCGCGGTCGCCGTTCGACGCGTCAGTGAGGCCGGACACCGCACCGGCCGGGACCACCGAAGAAGGGAACGGCCATGACCGCCACGCAGGACACGACCCAGCTCAGCACCCGGATCACCGTGCGGCCGGTCGCGCCGCGCCCCACGCGGGGCTCGACGCGTGCGCTGCTCACCTGCGCCGTGCTCACCACGCCCGTCTTCGGGATCGTCTCGCTGACGCAGGCGTTCACCCGGGAGGGGTTCGACCTGCTCCGTCACCCGCTCAGCATGCTCAGCACCGGCGACCTCGGCTGGCTGCAGATCGGCAACTTCTGGATCACCGCCGTCCTGACGGTCGCCGGGGCGATCGGATTGCGCAGGGTCATGCGCGGCACCCCCGGAGGGACGTGGGCGCCGAGACTGCTGCTCGTCGAGGGCGCCGGACTCGCGGCGGCCGGAGTCTTCAGCATGGACCCGGGGGACGGCTTCCCCGCGGGCACCCCGCTGGGGGCCCCGGCCGGGATGAGCTGGCACGCGATGCTGCACATGGCGGCCGGCTCGGTGGCCTTCACCGCGCTCATCGCGGCCTGCTTCGTCCTCAGCCGGCACTTCGCCCGCGCGGGGCGGGCCGGGCACGCGATGGCCTCCCGACTCGGCGGTCTGGCCCTCCTGCTGGGCAACGGATGGGCGATGTCCGGAGGGCGGGCCGGTTCCCTCACCCTGTGCGTCGGGGTGCTGGTCGCCATGGCGTGGGTCTCGGTGGTCGCCGCGGTCAAGCGCGCGGATGTCGGGTGACGCCGACCCGCTGGACGGGGAAGCCCTGCAGAGCTCCTGGTGCCGGGTAAATCACTGGGAGCTCTGCGCGGTGTGATGATACGTTCGGCGTCGCCGTGCGTCGCCGCGACCGGAGGAGGTGAGACCGATCAACGCTGTGACAGGTCGGGGCTCCCTCCGTTGCATGGCCTAGGGAGCGCCCGCAGAAGGCATCCCGAAAGGCGTGAAACGCTTTGCGCTTCATCTCCCGGACGTCGTCGGACGGCGTCACCGAACAGCTGTTCACCCTCGGCGAGGTCCCTGGTGTGCTGTGGACGCCGGAAGGCGCCGCCGGGGCTCGTCCCCTGATCCTGATCGGTCACGGCGGCGGGCAGCACAAGAAGGCCCCCGGCGTTGTGGCCCGCGCGCGCCGCTTCGTCACCGAGGGCGGTTTCGCGGTGGTCGCGGTGGATGCGCCCAACCACGGCGATCGGCCGAAATCCGAGGAGTTCGCCCGGGTCGCGGCCGGGTTGCGGGCCGGCATGGCCGCGGGTGAGAACCTCGCCCCGCACCTCGCCACCATGCATGCGTTCCTGGCCGGCCACGCCGTACCGGAATGGCAGGCGGTCCTGACCGCGGTGCGGGAACTCGACGTCGTCGGCGCCGGCCCTGCGGGCTACTGGGGCATGTCGATGGGTTGCGCGCTCGGCGTCCCCTTCGTCGCCGCGGAACCCCGGGTCCGCGCGGCGGTGCTGGGCCTGCTCGGCGTGGACGGACTGGCCGAGACCGCCGACCGGGTCACCGCCCCGGTGCGGTTCCTGCTCCAGTGGGACGACGACTTGGTGCCGCGGGCCCAGGGCCTGGCGCTGTTCGACGCTCTGGGGTCGGCCGACAAGACGCTGCACGCCAATCCCGGCAACCACGGGGAGATCCCCGAGTTCGAGATCGACAGCTCGCTGCGGTTCTTCGCACGGCACCTCGGCCAGGGCCTGTAGGGCGTTCTGACAAGTCGACACACGGAACCCGAGGCACCTCTCACCGGGGGGGTGCCTAGGGCTCCGCGTGTTCGACACACGTCGGGAGTATCAGCCGCAGTAACGCGCCGCTTTGACACGGCACGGCTTCGGCCGTCCCGCCATGAGCCTCGGCGACCTGCCGGACGATGGCCAGGCCCAGTCCGGAGCCGGGGTGCGCGCGGGCCGCGGGTGATCGGTAGAAGCGGTCGAAGACGAATTCGAGGTCGCTATCGGGGATCCCCGGGCCGGAGTCTGCGACCTCGAGGGTGCCCGCCTTGACGCTGATCCTGACCCGGCCGTCGGACGGGCTCCATTTCACGGCGTTGTCGACGAGGTTCGCGACGGCGCGTTCCAGGGCGTCGGGGTCTCCGTGGACGAGAGTGGGCGCGCAGGTCAGCTCGAACTCGATCTGCGGCGCCCGACGCGACGCGCGGGCCGCGACGCGCTCGGCGACGAGGTCGAGGCGGACGTCTTCCGTGTGGAACGGGGCCTGGCCGTAGCGGGCCAGGTCGATCAGGTCGTTGACCAATGTCGTGAGTTCGCCGGCCTGGCCGAGCGCTTCGGCGGCGAGGAGCGGGGCCTGCGCGTCGGCCGGGTTTTCCGACAGCAGCTCGAGGTTCACCGTCAGGCTCGTCAGCGGTGTGCGCAGTTCGTGCGAGGCGTCGGCCACCAGACGGCGCTGGGCGCCGACCGATTCGTCCAGGGCGGCGGTCATCGCTGCGAACGCCGAGCCGAGCCGGCCGATCTCGTCCCGGCTGTCGGCAGGGATCGGGATGGTCAGGTCGCCGGTCGTGCGGATCAGTTCGACGGACTCGGTGAGCTGGTGCACCGGGCGCAGGACGCGGCGTGCTGCCAGGCGTGAGATCAGTGCTGCGAGAAGTCCGGCGGCCACCGTCGAGCCGGCGAGCAACCAGGCGAGTTCGCGTAGCGTGGGTGCGGGATCGGATTCCGGGATGGCAGTGCGTACGAGCGTCCCCGGTGCTTCGGGCAGTTGGGCTGTGTAGACGCGGTAGGCGACGCCGTTGTAGACCGCGTCACGGAAGTAGGCGCCGGCAGTGCCGTCCGCGACGGCGACGTCGCGGGCGGTGAGGTCGACGAACTCCGTCGACGGCCCGACCCGGACCGGGCCCGGAACGATCTGCAGCTGGGTGCTTCCGATCCCCAGCGGAACAGTCGGGAAGCCCGGCTCCCCGTTGACGTCCCTGAACTTGGCCTTGATGGCCGCGGCCACGCTCGGTGCCTGGTCGGCGGCCGCGACCAGCGTGCTGTCGATCTGGCCGCGGAGGTTCGCGTTCACCGCCGGATACAGGACCACCGACACGAGCACCAGGGCGCCCGCGACCACGGAACCGCCGGCGATGGCCAGCCGGGTGCGCAGGTTCACGGTTCCTCGCGCAGGACATACCCCAGGCCGCGCACCGTCTGGATCAACCTGCTGCCGCCGTCCGCTTCGAGCTTGCTTCGCAGGTAGCTGATGTATACCCACAGTGCGTTCGACTCCGGGCCGAAGTCGTAGCCCCAGACGGACTCGAAGATCTGGGTTCGGCTCAACACCCGGCCGGGATTGCGCAGGAACATCTCCAGCAGGGACAGCTCCGTCTTGGTCAGATCCAGGCGCCGGCCGGCACGCTCGGCCCTGCAGCCGCTCAAGTCCAGGTCGACGTCGGCGAAGCGCAGCACCTCGGCCCTGGCACCGCTGCGCCGGAGCAGGGCTCTGAGCCGGGCCCGCAGCTCATCCAAGGCGAAGGGCTTGGCCAGATAGTCGTCGGCCCCCGCGTCGAGCCCGGCGACCCGGTCGGTGACCAGGTCCCGGGCCGTGAGCATCAGGATCGGCGTGTCGTGCCCGCCCGAACGTAGCGTCCGGCACACCTCCAGCCCGTTCGGTTCGGGCATGAGGACGTCGAGAACCACCGCGTCCGGGCGGAACACGCCGTGCTCGGCGAGGGCGGACGCCCCATCAGCGGCGGACGACACGTCGTAGCCGTCCCGGCGCAACGCATGCTCCAAGGACCGCCGCACAGCCGGGTCGTCGTCCACCACAAGTATCCGCATGGTCGCCCATCCTCACCGTCGATCCTGAAGCTGCGTGAGACGCGGTGGCTGTCAGCCCTTGCTCAGTGACCGCTTCAGATCGCTCAACGCGGCATCGAGCTGGTCGGAGCTGACCCCGAGCGAGGCGGCGATGTCACCGAAGGCCTTGGACGTCGGATCGACTCTGCCCATCGCCACCACAGCGGCCAGAGCGGCCTTGGCCTTGGCTTGATCGACACCGAGCGCCGCGGCCACGGACGCCGCCGCGGCGTCGGTGGAGAACGGCGAGTCCTGCGGGCCGTCCAGGGCCTTCTTGTCCATGCCGTCCAGCTTGCCCTGGTCTTTGCCACCCGGCGCGGGCTCGGCGACCATCGGCCTCAGAGCATCCTGAACCTGCGAGACCGGCAGTTCCAGGTTGGCCGCGACCGCCGCGACGAAGGCCTCCGGCGTGACGCCGGCCGAGTCGGCCAGCGACGTCTTGGCCGCGGCCAGCGCGGCGTTGAGCCGCTCGGCCGTCACTCCGAGCTTCGCCGCGATCGCGGCCGGATCGGCATCGGCACCCGCCCTGGACCTCCCGTCTGCCTTGACCGTCGCGGAATCGCATTTGGCGGCGCCGGGTGCCGGGGCCGGATCGGCCGCCGCGGCCGTACCGGTCGCGGCCAGTGTGGCGAGCGTGACCGTGGCCACGACCAGCCGTGTGCGTTTCGTCATCGTGATGCCTTTCGTCCACTGAGCTCGCCGGACGAGAACCGGCGTCTTGGGGGCAACACAAACATCGCGGCCTCTGGTGTGGTTTCAGCCACCTTTAAAGGTTCCTTAGAACGGCCACGTTCTCTAATCGCGCGATTGATCCGTCATGTCGCTGACGATAGCGCCGCACGGCGAGCAGTCACCGGTCTGCACGAGCCGCCGGCCTTCGGGCGGGGTCACCCGCGGGGCAGCTCCGCGCTCACCGTGGTCGGGCCGCCGGGCGGGCTGTCCACCCGGAACCGGCCGTCCAGCGCGGCGACCCTGCGGGCCAGCCCGGACAGGCCGCCCCCGACGGGGTCGGCGCCGCCGCATCCGTCGTCGCGGACCCGTACGACGATCGTGTCCTTGTCCTCCAGGATCTCCACCCGCACCTGCCCCGCCGCCGCGTGCTTGGCGGCGTTCGTCACGGCCTCCCGTACGACGAAGTAGACCGCCGTCTCCACCTCGCTGGGCGGGCGCGCGGTCAGGCCGTACGCGACCGTGACGGGCACCCCGGCCCGCTCGGCGACGGCGGCCAGGGACTCGCGCAGCCCGAGCGTGTCGAGCTCGGCCGGGTAGACCCGCCAGGCGACCTCGCGCAGCTCGCGCAGGGCCTCCTGGGCCTCCTCGTGGGCCTGCTGGAGCAGGTCGTCGCGCAGTTGCGGGGTGCGCCCCCGCCGGGCCCGCCCGATCAGCACGGCGAGGGCCACCAGCCGCTGCTGCACCCCGTCGTGCAGGTCGCGCTCGATCCTGCGCCGCTCCTGGTCCACCGCGCTCACGATGCCGGCGCGGGTCCTGGCCAGCTCGTCGATGCGGCGTTCCAGCAGCTCGGTGGGACTGGGGCCGAGGAAGCGCCGGGCGACCCGCAGTTCCAGGGCGGCGACGCCCTGGATGCCCATGATGTCGAGGAAGAGCAGCACGATCCCGGCCACCCCGATGTAGGCGAGGATGCCGGGAGTCGGCGGGATGCCGTCGGGGTTCTCCCCGTGTGCCCAGCTCCACACCAGATGCACGCCTGTGCTCACGCCCAGCACCAGCAGGAAGAGCACGAGGCCGCCGAGCAGGCCGACCGGCCATCGGGCCGCGAGATACGCGGCGACCCGGCCGGTCCCGATGGTGAGGTCGAGGCCGCCGAGCAGGCCGAGTCTGCGGATCTCGACCCGGGCCAGCGGCACGGCCACGGCGCGCAGCAGCCGCTCCCCGGCGCGGCGCGCGACGGGGTGCGGCAGGCAGAGCAGGGCGAGCGGCGCGGCCACCAGCAGGCAGGCCAGCTCGACGACCGCCGTCAGCGTGCCGATGACGAGCGCCGTGAGGATCCTGAGGGCGCGTGCGACGTTCATCGGCTCCTTCGCGGCGGTTCGCGCCGCGCGGGACGACAGGCGGACCTGCCCGGGGAGCGGCTGGTCAACGGGCATGGCGTCCCTGGCCGCGCCGTTCCCGCAGCCGTACGGCCACGAACCGGACGACGACGAGCACGACGGCCGCCGCGACCACCTTGGACACGATCCCCATGTACTCCTCGACGAGGTGCCAGTTCTCGCCGAGCAGGTAACCCGCCAGCACGAACACGGTGTTCCAGATCAGGCTGCCGAGCGTGGTGAACAGGAGGAACGTGCCGAGCGGCATGCGTTCCACCCCGGCGGGGACCGAGATCAGGCTGCGAAAAATCGGGATCATGCGCCCGAAGAACACCGTCTTCACACCATGCCGGGCGAACCACGCCTCCGCCTTCTCGATATCGGAGATCTTGACCAGCGGCAGACGCGCCGCGATGGCCACCGTACGCTCCCGGCCGAGCAGTGCGCCCACACAGTACAGCGCGAGCGCCCCCACGACGGAGCCCGCGGTCGTCCACAGGAGCGCGGCGACCAGGCTCATGTCCCCGCGCGCGGCGGTGAACCCGGCGAGCGGCAGGATGACCTCGCTGGGCAGTGGCGGGAACAGGTTCTCCAGGGCGATCGCGACGCCGGCGCCCGGCGCGCCCAGGCGTTCGGTGAGCTCCATCGCCCACCCGGCGATCCCTCCGATTTCCGCGGTTTCCATGCAGGTGACGCTAGAAGCCGGGCGGCGCGGTCACCATGAGGAGCACCGCCGGGTTCCCTCCGGTGCACCCCAGCCCAGGGGTGCGGAAAACCACAGGTCCGCATGACTGTCCACAGGCTGTGGATATCTGCTCCGCCGCTTCGGGGAAGGACCCGGGCCCATCCGCCGCCACCGGATCAGAGGTCGTCCTTCGGCGTCTGGGCCAGCACCTGGTCGGCGGTCGCCGTCACCACCGCCGCGGCCGCGGAGATGTCCCTGACCTGCTCCGCGGGAAGGGCCCGCAGCACCTTCTCCAGTCCCTCCAGGTCCGCCTGGTAGGCGGCCGCCATCGCCGCCTGGGCCTTGGCGGTGCGCCCTGCCTGCTCCACCGCCTTGCCGAGTGCCCGGCCGGCGCGTTCGACGGCCCTGGCCGCCTCGATCGCCGCCTTCTCAAGATTTCTCGCCCACTCGGGCGGCTGGTCGCTCATCGATGTCCTCTGCGTGAGGGTGGTTCCGCGGGCATGAGTCGCCCACGAGGAGTGCCGGATCAGGCCCTTATTGCCCTCCCTGCGCGCTCTACACTTCGCGGGACCCAAGCTCTCACCAATCTCCCAGAGACAGTGCGAGGGCCCCCGCGCGGTGCGGCGCGCGGGAGCCCCGGATCATGCTTCGGAGCACAGCCGGAAGGGGTCAGCCGCAGTGCTCGAACGGGCTGTCGTAACTGGACGAGCCCGCCTTGCCGCCCCACTTCACGCATTTGTCCGCCGCGGCCGCCTGTACCGGCCCGGCGTAGTAGCCGTAGTTGCCGGAGTCGGTCACCCGGGTCTTGCCCTGCACCTCCAGGTAGGCGCTGGTCGCGGTGGCCGTGCCCAGCGACGTCTTCTTCAGCGTCACGACGCAGTTGTCGCCGTTGCCGGAGTTGTAGAGCAGGTAGACGGTGCCCGCCGTGCCGAGGGCGGCCGAGTCGATCACCGAGTAGCCGGTGCCGCACACCTGCTCCGGCGTGTACGGGTTGCCGGTGCCGCTGCCGCCCGTGACGTACTGCATGTACCTGTTCCAGTCCCAGTACGGCCCGGGATCGGTGTGGTCGGACCCGGGGACCTGATAGTGCCCCACGATGTGGGACCGGTCCTTGGGAATGCCGTACCGCGCGGCGATGGAGCGGACGAGGGCGGCCGAGGAGCGGTACATCGCGTCGGTGAACCAGGACGCGTCGTCCACGTATCCCTCGTGCTCGATGCCGATGGAGTGGTGGTTGTAGTCGGAGTTGCCCGCGTGCCAGGCCCGGTCCTTCTCCCGCACCATCTGGGTGATCGCGCCGTCGGACGACCGTACGACGTAGTGCGCGGAGACCTGGGCGGCGGGGTTCTGGAACCAGGAGATCGTCCCGGCGTACGAGCCCTGGGTGACGTGGATGACGATGCGGTCGATCGCGTCACTCGCCGGCCGGTCGGACACCGCGTAGTTGGCGGTGCTGGCCGCCACCCACGTCGCGCCGGGGTAGTCGACGGCCGCCGCGGCGAGCGTGCGGTTCTCCGGCTGGTCGAGGTCGCGGGCGTTCGCGAGGGCTCCCCGGTCCGGACTCACCGGGCGGGCGGCCACGGTGATCGTCTCGCCCGCCGGCGTCCCCGCGGTGAACCCTGCCGACAGCAGGTCGTAGACGGCGTCCGCGTACAGCCGGGCGACCTCGGGCGCGCTCGCCCCGCCGTACCGCGCGACGGCGGTGTACCAGCGACCGGCGTCGGCGCGGGCGGCGGCGTCCAGGCCCAGGGCGTCGGCCCTGGCGCGCAGGACGGCGGCCGCGCCCGCCACGTTGGCCGCGTCGTCGGCCTTGAGCGAGGCGACCGGCGCCCCGGTGAGCCGCGCCGCCTCCTCCAGGGTGTGCACCGTGGGGTTGCTGACCAGGTGCGCCACGCCATACCCGCCGCTCGCGCTCGGCTTGCCGTCGTGGCCGTCGAGGTGGGTCTCGGCGTAGGCGAGCGCGACGAGCAGGTCGCGGGGGACGCCGTGGGCCGCCGCCGCCCGCGTGAAGGCGGTGGCGAGCGGGCCCTCGGCGGCCGAGGCCCGCCCGGCCGGGACGAGCCCGGCCAGGCACAGCAGGAGCGTCACGACGCCGACGGCGGTCAGGGCCGTGCGTCGAGGCACGCCGACGATCAGGGGTTCGGTCATGGGGGTCAGCCGCAGTGCTCGAAGGGGCTGTCGTAGGTGGACGAGCCCGCCTTGCCACCCCACTTGACGCAGGTGTCGGCGGCAGAGGCGCGCACCGGTCCGGCGTAGTAGCCGTAGTTGCCGGAGTCGGTCACCCGGGTCTTGCCCTGGACCTCCAGGTAAGCGCTGGTCGCGGTGGCCGTGCCCAGCGACGTCTTCTTCATCGTGACCACGCAGTTGTTGCCGTTGCCGGAGTTGTAGAGCAGGTAGACGGTGCCCGCCGTGCCGAGGGCGGCCGAGTCGATCACCGAGTAGCCGCTGCCGCAGACCTCCTGGGGGGTGTACGGGTTGGACGAACCGCCGCCGCCGCAGTTGTGCGAGGTCACGGTCTGCACGGGGTAGCCGAAGGTGACCCCGTCGAACACGGCCTTCTGAATGTTGGCGGGGTAGGACGTGTCGCTGGTGCGCACCTCGTAGTGCAGGTGCGGGGAGATGTTGTTGCCCGGCTTGCTGGTGTTGCCGACCTCACCGATCTTCTGGCCCTGGCTGACCTGCGCGCCCTGGCTCACCGACATGACCCGGAGGTGGGCGTAGTAGGTGAACCAGCCGCCCCCGTGGTCGATCTTGACGAGGTTGCCGAAGCCGTTGGTCGACCCCTGGTTGGCGGCGATGACGACCGTGCCGGCCGCCGCCGCCACGACCGTGTCGCCGAGGTCCGCGTCGGCCGTGCTGCCGCGGTTGAAGTCGATCTCGTACGACTGGTGGGCGCTGCTGGCGCTTGAGTTGCCGGTCCACACCTGGCCGCAGGGGAACGGCATCTGGAAGTCCGGGCGCGGACCCGCCGCGGAGGCCGCCGGGGCGGTGGCGGCGCCGAACGCGAGGCCGAGGACCACCGCGAGGCCCGCCGTGACAAGCGATTTGAGTCTCATGACCAAAAAGAGTCGGAATCTACTGCACAAAAAACATCAAGACTCGGTACAAAGGGTGGGCGAGTCATGGCGAACCGGTCCTTCGACAGGGGGAGCAACGCGGTCATGACAGTCGATAAGCCCACGTTCAGCGTGCTCGGTCCGCTGGAGGTCCGCCTGCCGGGCACGGCGCCACGGCTCGGCGGCCCGAAACCCCGCATGCTCCTGGCCACCCTCCTCCTCCACGCCAACCACACGGTCGGCGGCGACGAGCTCGCCGAGGTGCTGTGGCCGGACCACCGGCCGCGCTCGATAGCGGCCAACCTCCGCACGTACGCGAGCGCCCTGCGCGCGGAGCTCGGGCAGGCCCCGGCCCGCATCCGGGCCCTCCGAACGGGGTATGCGATCGATTTGCCTCCGCACGAGCTCGACCTGCTGCTGTTCGAGGAGCGGGTGGCCGCCGCGCGAGAGTGCCGGGCGCGGGGCAGGCCGGACGAGGCGGCCGACCTGCTGGCACGGGCGCTTGCGCTGTGGCAGGGCGTCCCGCTGTCCGACCTGCCCGGCAGCCCGCTGTGGGACCGCCGGCTCGAACGGCTCGCCCAGGCGCGGTTACGCGCCGCCGAGGACCTGGTCGAGCTGCTCATGGCGGCCGGAGAGTACGGCGAGGCGGTCGGGGAGCTGCGGGCCCTGCTCGCCGACCATCCCTTCCGCGAGGACCTGTGGCGCAGGCTCATGCTGGCCCTGCACCGGTCGGGGCGGCAGGGCGAGGCGCTGCAGGCCTTCGCCACGATCCGCGAGCACCTCGTGACCGAACTCGGCATCGAGCCCGGCCCCGAGCTGCGTCAGGCGCACGAGGCCGTGCTCGCCGGGGAGCCGCCCCCGCGGGTCGTGCCGCGTCAGCTGCCGCCCGACCTGGTCGACTTCACCGGACGGGCCGCCGAGGTGGCGGCGCTGACCCGGGCGCTCGCCCCCGGCGGGGTCGCCGTCGTCACCGGGCCGCCGGGCGTCGGCAAGACCGCGCTCGCGGTGCGCTGCGCGCACGCCGTCCGCGAGGCGTACCCCCACGGCCAGCTCTTCCTGTCGCTGGGCGGCACCGCGCAGCCCAGTGACACTGACACGGCCCAGCCCAATCGCACGGCGCAACCCAAGGACACGGCGGAACCCGATGACACCGCGCAGCCCGGCGACACCCCGTACGGCGCCGCCGGGGCGCCGGTCGAGCCGGGGGAGCTGCTGGCCGAGGCGCTGCGCGCGCTCGGCGCGGCGGAGCCGCTGCCGCCCACGGTCCACGAGCGGGCCGCGCTCTACCGCACGCTGCTCGCCGAACGGCCGATGCTGGTCGTGCTCGACGACGCGGCGGGCGCCGCGCAGGTGCGGCCGCTGCTGCCGGGCGGCCGCAGCGCCGTCGTCGTGACCGGCAGACGCCGCATCACCGAGCTTCCCGGCGCCGCGCGGATCGACCTCGACGTCCTGCCGCAGGCCGAGGCGCTGGGACTGCTGACGGCGATCGTCGGCGCGGAGCGGCTGGAACGGGAGCCGGAGGAGGCCGCCGCCATCGTGCGGGCCTGCGGCCGGCTGCCGCTCGCGGTCCGGGTGGCGGGGGCCCGGCTGGCCGCCCGCCCCGGCTGGTCCCCGGCCGTGCTGCGGCGGCGGCTCGACGACGAGACGGCCAGGCTCGCCGAGCTGCGCGCCGGCGACCTGGAGGTGCGGGAGTCCTTTGACCGCAGCTACCGCCTGCTGCCGGACGACGCCGCGCGCACGTTCCGCGCGCTCGGCCTGCTCGGCACCCGGCCGCTACCCGGTTGGGTGGTCGACGCCGTGCTCGACCGGCACCGCAGCGACGACGTGACCGACGCGCTGGTCGACGCGAACCTGCTGCGCCCGGTGGGGACCGACCCTCTCGGCCAGCCCCGCTACCGGCTGCCCGACCTGCTGCGCGTCGACGCCAGGGACAAGGCGGGCGAGGTGGACATGCCGGCGCTGGCGCGCGTGGTCGCGGGCTGGACCGCCGCCGCGGAACACGCCACGGCCCGGCTGCCCACCACGGTCTTCCGCCTGACCTCGCCCGCCGCCCGGCGCTGGCGGCTGCCCGAGGACGCCCTGCGCCGGGTCGCCGCCGACCCGGTGTCCTGGTTCGGCGCCGAGCACGAGACCCTGGTCGAGGCCGTACGGCTGGCCGCGGACGCGGGGCTGGCCGGCGCCGCCTGGGGCCTGGCGGCGGCGCTCGTGCCGTATTTCGACCTGCGCTGTCACCTCGACGCCTGGGAGGAGACCCACCGCGTCGCCTTGGAGGCGGCCCGCGCCGCCGGAGACCGGGCGGGCGAGGCCGCGATGCTGCGGGGGCTCGGCCAGGTGGCCCTCTATCGGGACAGGTACGTCCAGGCCGCCGGCATGTTCCGCCGCTCCCGGGTGATCTTCCGTACGCTCGGGGATGTCAGGGGCGAGGCGGTGTCGGTCTGCGGGCTGGGCGCGGTGGGCCAGTTCCGGGGCGACCAGGCCGCCGCGTCCCGGCACTTCCGCAGGGCCCTCGGGATGTTCGTGTCGCTGGACGACCGGTCGGGCGAGGCGTACGCGCGGCAGGCACTCGGGCGCACCTGCCTGAGCGCGGGCGACCTGAACGGCGCCGCCGACTGGCTCGGCGGCGCGCTGCGCATGGCGCGGGAGCTCGGCGACGCCCACCGGGAGGGCTGCGTGTCGCTCCAGATCGGCCGCCTGCACGACCTCGCGGGGGAGACCGGGCGGGCGATGCGCGCCCAGGGCCGCGCGCTGACGATATTCGAGGGCTTCGGCGACCGGCACTGCGCGGCGTACGCCATGCAGGGCCTGGGCGGGCTCCAGGCGGCCAGGGGCGACTGGCGGCACGGCTCGGCCCGGCTGGAGAGCTCACTGGCGATCTTCCGGCAGCTCGGCGACCGGAGCGGGGAGGCGGCCACCCGGCGGCTGCTCGGCGAGCTGCACCGCTCGGCCGGCCGTCGCGCGCTCGCCCGCGGCTACCTCCACGCGGTCACCTCCCGGCAGGTGGGGGAAGACACGGCGAATTCTCATGATTAGGACGCGGCGACCGGGGCATCAGAGGCGTCGTGGGTGGTGGATGGCTCTCCCGCTGGCCGGTGATCCGGCAGCTCAAGGGAGAGGACGGCAGAGGGCAGGCGGCGCGCTCGGCATGTACGGACGCCTTGCGGCCCCGGGTCGAGGGGGCCGAGACGGTCGCGCGTTCCGTCTGCCCTTACTGCGCCGTCGGCTGTGGCCAGCTCGTCTACGTCAAGGACGGCAAGGTCACCCAGATCGAGGGCGACCCCGACTCGCCGATCTCCCGTGGGCGGCTGTGCCCGAAAGGCTCGGCCAGCAAGCAGCTCGTCACCCACCCCGGCCGCCAGACGAAGGTCCTCTACCGCAGGCCGTACGGCACCGAGTGGGAGCCGCTCGACCTCGCGACCGCGATGGACATGATCGCCGACCGGGTCGTGCGGACCCGGCGCGAGACCTGGCAGCAGACGCACGAGGGGCAGGAGGTCAGGAGGACTCTGGGCATCGCCGGCCTGGGCGGGGCGACGCTCGACAACGAAGAGAACTACCTGATGAAGAAGCTCTACACCGCCCTCGGCGCGATCCAGGTCGAGAACCAGGCGCGCATATGACACTCCTCCACCGTCCCCGGTCTGGGGACCAGCTTCGGGCGTGGCGGTGCGACCCAGTATCAGCAGGATCTGGCCAACGCTGACTGCATCGTCATCCAGGGCTCCAACATGGCCGAGTGCCATCCGGTGGGGTACCAGTGGGTGATGGAGGCGCGTGCGCGCGGCGCGAAGGTCTTCCACATCGACCCGCGCTTCAGCCGCACGAGTGCGACCGTGGACAGGTATCTGGCGATCCGCGCCGGCACCGACATCGTGCTGCTCGGCGCGCTGATCAACTACGTGCTGTCGAACGGGCTCGACTTCCGCGAGTACGTCCTCGCGTACACGAACGCCGCGACCCTGGTGAACAAGGACTTCCGCGACACCGAGGATCTCGACGGCCTGTTCTCCGGCTACGACGAGGAGACCGGCAGGTATGACCCGTCGAGCTGGGCGTACGAGGGCGACGTGCCCGAGGAGGAGGAGCTGACCGAGGGCGGCAAGCGCCACGCCGAGGCGGCGGGGTCCGACTCCTACGGCGCGCGCGGCGCGGGCGCCAGCGCGACGCCGCCGGCCGACCCGACGCTGTCCGACCCGCGGTGCGTCTACCAGATACTCAAGCGGCACTACTCGCGCTACACGCCCGAGATGGTCGAGGAGCTGTGCGGCATCCCGCCGGAGCGGTTCCACGAGCTGGCCGAGGCGATCACGGCCAACTCGGGCCGGGAGCGGACCACGGCGTGGGTCTACTCGGTCGGCTGGACGCAGCACTCGGTCGGCGTGCAGTACATCAGGGCCGCCGCGATCCTGCAGCTCCTGCTGGGCAACATGGGCCGCCCGGGCGGCGGCATCATGGCGCTGCGCGGGCACGCGAGCATCCAGGGCTCCACGGACATCCCGACGCTGTTCAACCTGCTGCCGGGATACATCGCGATGCCGCACGCCCACCGGCACGACGGCCTCGACCACTATCTGGAGCGGGAGGGCGCCGACACCGGCTGGTGGGGCAACCGGCGGGCGTACGTCGTCAGCCTCCTCAAGGCGTGGTGGGGCGACGCGGCGACGGAGGCCAACGACTACTGCTTCGACTACCTGCCGCGCCTGACCGGCGACCACGGCCACTACGCGACCGTGATGGGCCAGATCGACGGGACGGTCAAGGGCTACTTCGTCGTGGGCGAGAACCCGGCGGTCGGCTCGGCCAACGGCAAGGCGCAGCGGCTGGGCCTGGCGAACCTCGACTGGCTGGTGGTCCGCGACCTCATACCGGTCGAGACCGCGACGTTCTGGAAGGACGCGCCCGAGATCGAGACGGGCGAGCTGCGGACCGAGGACATCGGCACCGAAGTCTTCTTCATGCCGGCCGCGAGCCACGTGGAGAAGGAGGGCACCTTCACCAACACCCAGCGGCTGCTGCAGTGGCGGGAGAAGGCCCTCGACCCGCCGGGCGACTGCCGCAGCGACCTGTGGTTCTTCTACCACCTCGGCAAGCGGATCAGGCGGCGCCTCGGCGACGACGAGATCGACCGGCCGGTGAAGGAGCTGACCTGGGACTACCCGGAGATCGGCGAGCAGCGCGATCCCGACGCGGAGGCCGTGCTGCGGGAGATCAACGGCACCGGCCCGGGCGGCCGTCTGCTGGCCTCGCTGCGCGAGCTCAAGCCCGACGGCTCGACGAGCTGTGGCTGCTGGATCTACTGCGGGGTGTACGCCGACGGGGTCAACATGGCGGCCCGGCGCACGCCGCACACCGAGCAGGGTCCTGTCGCGCTCGAATGGGGCTGGGCCTGGCCGGCGAACCGGCGCATCCTCTACAACCGCGCCTCTGCCGACCCACAGGGCCGCCCCTGGAGCGAGCGGAAGAAGTACGTCTACTGGGATGGAACCAAATGGACCGGGCCTGATGTGCCGGATTTCGAGGAGGACAAGGCTCCCGACTACGTGCCGCCCGAGGGCGCCAAGGCCCAGGACGCGCTGGCCGGAACCGATCCGTTCATCATGCAGTCGGACGGCAGGGGCTGGCTGTACGTCCCGTCCGGACTGTCCGACGGGCCGCTGCCCACCCACTACGAGCCGCACGAGTCGCCGGTGCGCAACGCGCTGTACGGTCAGCAGGCCAACCCGGCCCGCCGGACCATCGACCGCCCGGAGAACCCGTACAACCCGGCGTTGTCGCCCCGGTTCCCGTACGTCTACACGACGAGCAGGCTCACCGAGCACCACACGACGGGCGCCATGAGCAGGCCCCTGCCCTACCTCGCGGAGCTCCAGCCGGAGGCGTTCTGCGAGGTGTCCCCGGACATGGCGGAGGAGCTCGGGCTGGAGAACGGCGACTGGGCGACGATCGTCACCGCGCGGACCGCGATCGAGCTGCGCGTGCTCGTGACCGGCCGCGTACGGCCCCTGCGGCTGAACGGCCGGACCGTCCACCAGGTGATCATGCCGTACCACTGGGGATACAGCAGCGGCGGAGTGATCACGGGGGACGTCGTCAACGACCTGCCGTCGATCGTGCTCGACCCGAACGTCTACATCCAGGAGAGCAAGGCCGGCACCTGCGACGTCCTGCCGGGGCGGCGCCCGCGCGGCAAGGCGCTGCTCGACCTGATCGAGAGGTATCGCCATGGCTGAGCGGATGGGGTTCTTCACCGACACGACCGTTTGCATCGGCTGCAAGGCGTGCGAGGTGGCCTGCAAGGAGTGGAACCAGGTGCCCGACGACGGGTTCGTGTTCCGGGCCACCTCCTACGACAACACCGGCGCGCTGGGCGCGAGCACCTGGCGGCACGTCGCGTTCATCGAGCAGGACGGCCGGTGGCTGATGTCGTCGGACGTCTGCAAGCACTGCACCCACGCCGCCTGCCTCGACGTCTGCCCCACCGGAGCGCTGTTCCGCACCGAGTTCGACACCGTCGTCGTGCAGTCCGACGTCTGCAACGGCTGCGGCTACTGCGTCCCCGCCTGCCCGTACGGCGTGATCGACCGCAGGGAGGACGACGGCCGGGCGTGGAAGTGCACGCTCTGTTACGACCGGCTGCGCGGCGGCATGGAGCCCGCCTGCGCCAAGGCGTGCCCGACGAAGTCCATCCAGTTCGGGCCGCTGGACGAACTGCGGCAGCGGGCCGCCGAACGGGTCGAGCGGCTGCACGCCGAGGGCACGACCGAGGCCCGGCTGTACGGCGCGAACCCGGACAACGGGGTGGGCGGCACGGGCGCGTTCTTCCTCCTGCTGGACGAGCCGGAGACGTACGGCCTGCCACCGGATCCCGTGGTGACCACCCGCGACCTGCCCGCGATGTGGCGCTGGGCGGGCGGCGCGGCGCTCGCCCTCGCCGCCGGCGTGGCGGCCTGCTTCTTGGGGAAAAGGCCGTGATCGTTTCTGTGAGGAGGATCTGATGCCGAGGCGCCGGGACGAGATGGTGCCGGACGCCGAGTTCCGGTCCTACTACGGCCAGCCGGTCATCAAGCAGCCCATCTGGCACGAACCCCACATGCCGACGTACCTCTATCTGGGCGGGCTGTCCGGCGCGGCGGGCGCCATGGCGGCGGCCGCCCGCCTCACCGGGCGGGACCGGCTGGAACTGGCCGCCCGGATGACGGCCTTCGCCGGGGCGAGCGCCGGTGCGGCCTTCCTCGTGGCCGAGCTCGGCCGTCCCATGCGCTTCCTCAACATGCTGCGGGTGTTCAAGCTCACCTCGCCGATGAGCGTCGGCTCCTGGACGCTGGCCGCCCACAGCGGGCTGACCGGCGTCGCGGCGGGCTCCGCGGTGACCGGCCTGCTACCCCTCGCGGGCGACGCCGCGTCGGTCGCGAGCGGCCTGAGCGGCGTGGCGATGGCCACCTACACGGCCGTCCTGCTGGCCGACACCGCCGTCCCCGCCTGGCACGAGGGCATGCGCGAGCTGCCGTTCCTGTTCTCCGGGAGCGCCCTCGCCTCGGCGGGCGCGGCGGTCATGCTGACCACGCCCCGGGCGCAGGCCGGGCCCGCCCGCGCCGCGGCGGCGGCGGGCGCCATGGCCGAGGTGGTCGCCGGCGGGCTGATGGAGCGGCGCCTCGGTCTCGTCGGCGAGCCGTACCGGAAGGGCAGGGCGGGCAGGCTCATGCGGGCCTCCCGCGTGCTCACCCTCGGCGGCGGCCTGCTCGCCACGGTCGCCGGACGCAGCCGGGCCCTCACCGCGCTGTCCGGGCTCGCGATCACGGCCGGAGCCCTGTGCACCCGTTTCGGCGTGCTGGAGGCGGGCCGGGCCTCGGCCAAGGACCCGAAGTACACCGTCGTGCCGCAGCGCGCCCGCCTCGACGCCGGCGCCCCCGCCTCCGTCCCCGGCCGCTAGTAGGACTTTGTTAGTTGGAGATCTTGTCTGAGATGATCTCTGTGGGATCCGCTGGCGGATCGAGCACGACTGCCGCGAACTGAAGACAGGTCTGGGCCTGACCCACTTCGAAGGCCGTTCCTACACCGGCTGGCACCGCCATGTCACCCTGGTCACCAAAATCCTACTCGTGCTGTGACCGGAAACGATCTGCCCGCCTGGTCCAAGCCGAATGCTCGCACGCGGCTGACCGGCGGAGACGTCCCGCCGGCGAGTTGGCCGGCGGGACGTTCGCATGGGGTGGTCAGCGCCTGCGGCGAGTCGTGTGTCAGTTCGGCGTGACGGTCACCGGGGCGTCGTCCCCGGCGTGCACGTCATCCATGCCCTCACCGAGCTTCTTGGGCACGGGGCACTTGGCGTGCGCCGGCTTGCCGTCGACGTAGATCTTCTCGTCGCGCGTGCCGAACTCGCCGCGTTCGTCGCCCTTGACGTGCACGATGCAGACGACCCCCTTGCCGGGCAGCGGAGGCTGCTTGCAGAGGGTGCGCAGCTTGCTCTTCGGGGCCTCCTTGCCGTCCAGGAAGACCTTGCCGCCCCTGAACTTGTCCCCAGTGAACTCGCCGCCCTTGTCGGCCCTGCCGGCCTTGGCTTTCATGATGCAGGTGACGCCCTTACCGGGCAGCGGGGGCTGCTTGCAGAGGGTGCGCAGCTTGCTCTTCGGGACCTCCTTGCCGTCCACGAAGACCTTGCCGTCCTGATCGACCCTGACGGTGGTCTTTCCCTTCCCCGTGGCCGCTGGCCCACCCTTCACGGCGCAGGCGACCCCCGGCTTCGGGGCGCCGGTGGAGGTCGCGGACGCGGCCGTGGCGCCGCCGATGCCGAGGCCCACCGTCATGACGACCCCCGCGAGGATCATGCTCCTCTTCTTCATTCTCTGGTCACTCCCTAGATCGGCTGCCCGTGGGGGGGCTGCGCGTGATCGGTTGACGGAACGCTCAGCAGTTTGGGCCCCTACACCTGAAGCGATCCTGAAGAGGTAAGCGATGATCTTCATGTTTGCCTTAGGTGCGTACCTTCACCCTGTCGACGTGCGCTTACTTCTGGTGGAAGACGAACGCAGGCTGACCGAGCTGCTCAAAGACGGCCTGACCAAAGAGGGCTTCGCGGTCGATCTCGCCTACGACGGGCGCGAGGGCCTGTGGATGGCGACCGAGCATTCATACGACGTGATCGTGCTGGATGTGATGCTGCCGTTGCTGCACGGCTATGGGGTCTGCGCGAAGCTGCGGGAGGCCGGAAACTGGACGCCGATCCTCATGCTGACCGCGAAGGACGGAGAGTACGACGAGGCGGAGGCGCTGGACACCGGCGCGGACGATTATCTGACCAAGCCGTTTTCGTACGTCGTACTGCTGGCGCGACTCAGGGCACTGGCCCGGCGCAAGGTGCGGGAGCGGCCGACGGTGCTGACCGCCGGGGATCTCCGGGTCGATCCGGCGGGGCTGAAGTGCAGTCGCGGGGACGTACAGATCGCGTTGACGCCCAAGGAGTTCGCGATCCTGCACTGCCTGACGCGGCACGCGGGCGAGGTGGTGACCAAGGCCGAGCTGCTCGCCCAGGCGTGGGACTTCGCGTACGACGGCGATTCTAACGTCGTCGAGGTCTACATCAGCGCGCTGCGCCGCAAGATCGACAAACCGTTCGGACGGACGACGCTGAAGACCGTGCGGGGCGTGGGCTACCGGCTGGAGGGCTGACATGGGAGTCCGTCTACGCACGACGCTGACGGCCACCGCCGCGGTGGCGGCGGCGCTCTGCCTGGCCTCGATCACGCTGTTCACCGCGCTGGACTCGAGCCTGACGGCCTCCACCAAGGAGTTGGCGGCGAACGACGCCAAGGAACAGATGCGACATCTGAAGGCGGAGTCGGGGCGGGGTGACGCGGGGGACGGAAAGGGAATGGTGCCGCTGCTCGGAAAGGGAGCGGTGCCGCCGGGCGGGAAGGGACCGATGCCGGGCTCGACTGCCACCGGCGAAGACGACGGCCCTCCGTTACCCGACGAGGCCGTGTTCGTGGTCAGGCGGACGTTCGAGACCGAGGACGGCCCGGTCACCGTCACCGGAAAAGCTTCCAAGGCACCCGCCCTGGCGGCGATGACCACGCTGAGGAACCTGCTGATCCCGGGGGTTCCGGCGCTCCTCGCGGTGGTCGCACTGTTCACCTGGCTGGCGGTCGGCCGAGTGCTACGCCCGGTCTCCGCGATCAGGGCGAAGGTCGCCGACATCACCGCGCACGGCCTGCACGAACGCGTGCCGGAGCCGGACACCCGAGACGAGATCGCCGCACTGGCCCGCACCGTCAACGCCACCCTCGACCGGCTGCAGACCTCCGTCGACGCGCAGCGACAGTTCGTCGCCGACGCCGCACACGAACTCCGCAGCCCACTGGCGATCCTGCGAACCCGGCTGGAGCTGGCCCTTCCCGACGAGAAGCCGCTGGCGACTGCGGCACTGGACGATGTCGCACGCCTCCAGTCCCTTTCCGCCGACCTCCTCCTGCTGGCCCGGCTCGACGCCGGCGAACCCCTGTCGCGGGCCGAGGAACTGGACCTGGCCCAGGTCGTCGCCGAGGAGGCCGTCCGCAAACGCCCTCGTCCGGACGTCCACGTGTACCTCGACCTCACCCCCGACCTGCTCCTCGACGGCTCCGCCGACCAACTCCGCCGCCTTGTCGCGAACCTCGTCGACAACGCGGTCCGCCACGCCTCCACGTCAGTCCACGTCACCCTCACGTCTCCGGGCGACCACGCCGTCCTCGACGTCGTGGACGACGGCCCCGGTATCCCCCCGGAACACCACACCATCGTCTTCGACCGATTCACCCGCCTGGACCACGCCCGCACCCGGGACACGGGAGGCTCAGGGTTGGGGCTGCCGATCGCCCGGGATATCGCGCGGGCTCACGGAGGGACCCTCCAGGTGGTCCCGCACAGCCCGGGCGCGAGGCTACGTGCGGTCTTCCCGTTGTCCGGGCGGTCTGCTGCGTACCCGCTGGGTGATCTTGCGGTGCGCGCGCAACGTCGCGAACGCGCCTGACGACTACCCGACCCGATGCCGGGCACAGCACTGGCTAGTGCCGGTCACCCCGCGCCGGTGACGGCTCGGCGCGGGTCGCGCGGTCGAACAGCTCGAACAGCTCGTCCGCGCAGACGCCGGGATCGAGGCCGTCGACGACCCGCTCGGCCATCGTGTCGATGGACGCGCGCAGAGCCGCCGCCATCACGGTGCAGTCGAACGTCCGGAAAACCCCCGTACGCTGCCCGTCCGCGAACAGGTCCACCAGCCTGGCTATCGCGGCGTCCCGCTCCCGGCCGCCGACGGGAGCCTTGTTGAAGGCGATCTGCTGCACCGCGCGCACGTGTGCGGGGTGACGGGCGACGAAGGCGATGTTCGACCTGATGAACGCCTCCAGTTGGGCGCGGGCTCCGGTCGCGGCCTGCAGCGCCGGACGCATGAAGGCCGCGGCGTCGGCGACGACCTGGTGGACGACGGCCTCGAAGAGCTGGTCCTTGCCGGAGAAGTGGTAGGTGATCAATCTCTTGCTGCTGAGCCCGGCGTGTTCGCAGATGGCCTCGAAGGTGGTCTCCGCGTAGCCGCGCTCGGCGAGCACGGCGATCGCGGCCGAGGCGATCTGAGCCTTGCGTGCCTCGGTGGCCGTCCGGCGGGTCCCAGGGCTTCTCATGTCACCTCAGCTTGCCACCCTTGGGGTACGCCGCACGCACGGCACGACGGTTGACGATCAGCGCGACGGCGGCGACCAGGACGCCGACCACGCCCTGCTCCGCCTTCATCCACACCGGGTATCCGCTGTCGGGCGCGAGCAGGATGAGCACGATGCCGATGGGGGCGGCGATGCTGACGAAGCGGATGCGCACGTAGGCGGATCGCCTGCCGCGCGCGGCCTGCCCGGTCAGGGCGACGAGCCAGGCGGATGCCGCGGCCACCGCGGCCCCGCGCACCCACACCACCCAGGTGCCGCCGACGACGGCGGCCACGCCGAGTGCGGCGATCGAGATGACGAGGACGGCGATGAAGAGCGCCCGCACGGGAGTCCAGACCGACTTCTTATCCATGCGGATAAAATTATCCGCCCGGATAAGAATGTGCAACCCTCCTGGAGGACCGGGCAGGTCAGCGTGATGCGGGGAAGGCGGCGCGTGATCCGGACCCGTTGAGGAGGAAAGCGACCGCGACCAGGGGCAGGGCGCCTATGGCCTGCATCACGGCGTACCACGTCGGGCAGATGCCGGGGATCAGGTCGACGCCGATGATCGCGATCGGCATGACGACGGTGACGGTGCGCATGCGCTCGTAGCAGCGCCGCGCTCCCTGTGAAGCACCGACGATCTGCCGGTGGAGCGCCGGGGCGATGGCGAGCAGTATGACCGCCCGGACCCACATGAACGTGGTCACCGTGTGATCGATGATCGACAGCGCGGCAACCGTCGCGAGTGTGATGGCGCAGATCACGCCGTAGAGGGTGACGCATTTCTTCGCCATGTCGAAGGCCTCGTGGGTGCGGGCGTCGTCGATGGTGGTCATGTCCTTCTTCCTCCTTCTCGTCGTGGTCTCGACGCTACGGAGCGGATGGGCGGTGCGATATCCGTCTGGACGTACGGGGGGGGTGGGGCCAGACCTACTCCGGGGCCGATCCGGTGGGGACGGGGCCCGGCGCGGTGCACAGTGGTTACACCAGCCGTACCGGCCGGATCGGCGCATTGCGAGACATCTCGGGGAACCGGGGTCATGAAGCGCGAAGGAAGAATGATGCGACGACTGGTGTCGTGGGTGGCGAGTGCCGCCGTGGGGTTCGTGCGAGCGTGCGTCGTGCTGGTCGTCAGCATGCCGGTCCCGGTCGTGTGGGCCGCCGCCGTGGGGCTGTGGGTCTGGTGGTGGGACGGCAACCCCTGGCCGGGGATAGCGCCGCTCCTGTGGGCGTGCATCGGCACGCTCGCCCTGGCCCGCCCGGTGTGCCGAATGACCCGCTCCATCGTGGCGAAGTGGACGGGCACCGTCATTCCCGCCGGTTATCGGCAGGCCGCGCCGGTGGTGCGCATGTCGACCGGGTACTGGTGGAACGGATACTCCTACGAGCGCACCAGCCGGGACGCTCGCCGGGACCAGAGGATGCGGCTCTGGTGGAGCGATCCCGCCACCTGGCGCGACCTGCGGTTCGCGGTGATCGCACCGTTCACCATGGGGGTGATCGCGGCCGTCCCGCCGGCCGGAGTCGTGGCGGCGGTCGCCGGGTTCAGCCACCCGGCGCTCTCCACGCGTCTCCTCGGGGTGTTCGGCGTGGCCGTGGCGATCGGCACCGCCCCGTACGCCTGGCGGCCGGTCGGGCCGGTGGCCGTCCGCTTCCTGCGGCCGTCGCCCGCGATGGCGCTGGCGGACCGGGTCGACGAGCTGACGGCCCAGCGCGCGGACACGACGGTCGCGCAGGCCGCCGAGATCCGCCGCATCGAACGGGACCTGCACGACGGAGCGCAGGCGCGGCTGGTCGCGCTCGGGATGTCCTTGGCGACCGTCGAGAGGCTGATGGAAGCCGACCCCGACCGGGCAAAGGCGCTGCTGCGGGAGGCGCGAGCCGGGGCCGCCACGTCCCTGACCGAGCTCCGCGACCTGGTCAGGGGCATCAGCCCGCCGGTGCTGACCGAGCGCGGGCTGGTCGACGCCGTTCGCGCTCTCGCCCTGGACAGCCCCCTCGAAGCCGCTGTCAGCGCCGACCTCGGGCTGCGCCTGGACCCGCCGATCGAGTCCGCCCTGTATTTCGGAATCGCCGAACTGCTCACCAACGCGGCCAAGCACGCCCGTGCGAGCCGCGCCCGGATCTCCATCGCCGGCGACGGCACCGGCATCGTCGTCGACGTCGAGGACGACGGCGTGGGCGGGGCCGGGGTGCGGGCAGGCGGCGGACTCGACGGGCTACGCCGCCGCCTCGCGGTCTTCGACGGCACCCTGGAGATCACCAGCCCGGCGGGCGGCTCGACCCGCGTGAGAATGGTTGTGCCATGCGAATCGTTGTAGCCGAAGACCTCTACCTCCTGCGCGACGGGATGGTCCGCCTCCTGGAGGCGTACGGACACCAGGTGGTGGCGACGGCGACCACCGGGCCCGAGACGCTCGACGTGCTGCTGACACAGCGGCCGGACGTCGCGGTCGTCGACGTCCGCATGCCGCCGACCCAGTCGGACGAGGGCCTGCGGGCGGCTCTCGACGCCCGCCGCCGGCTGCCCGGACTGCCGATCCTGATCCTTTCCCAGCACGTCGAACAGCTGTACGCCCGCGAACTCCTGGCCGACGGCGCCGGCGGCATCGGCTATTTCCTCAAGGAGAGCGTGTTCGACGCCGACCAGTTCATCGACGCCCTGGAGCGGGTGGCCGGTGGCGGGACCGCCATGGACCCGGCCGTCATCGCCAAACTGCTGTCCAGCGGGACCTCGAACCGGCGACTCGAACGGCTCACGGAACGCGAACACGACGTGCTCGGCCTCATGGCGGAAGGGTTGTCCAATCAGGCCATCGGACAGCGGCTCTTCCTCAGTGAGAGCGCCATCAGCAAGTACACGACCTCCATCTTCGGCAAGCTGGGCATCACCGACGACGGCAACAACAACCGCCGGGTCCTCGCCGTCCTCACCTACCTGAACAAGCCCTGACGTGCCTCCCTAGACCGGCCGGGGCGGGCGTTGCGGAGGCGTGACGACGATGCCCGCCGAACGCCCCGGCTTGCCGACCACCGCCGGCAAGGGCGTTTGGTCACGTCCGAAACGTGCCGGTGCCCGCCGCCTCCTCACTGCTTGGCTGGTGCACGCTCTCCATCCGCACCTGGCCGAACGGACCC
The DNA here is from genome assembly GCF_014892245.1 of Microbispora sitophila. NCBI lineage: Bacteria > Bacillati > Actinomycetota > Actinomycetes > Streptosporangiales > Streptosporangiaceae > Microbispora > Microbispora sitophila. The sequence continues at coordinate 98,037 of NZ_JADBGC010000008.1, forward strand.
ATGTCGACCACCACGCTCACCCGGCCCCGCTCGCCTCTCATCGGCTGGCTCGCCGTCACCTCGCTCATGCTGGGCATCTTCGCCATCGTCACCAGCGAAATCCTGCCCATCGGCCTGCTGCCCGCCATAGGCGCCGACTTCGGCATCTCCGACGGCACCACAGGGCTGACCATGGCCTTGCCCGGTCTCGTCGCCGCGGTCGCCGCGCCTACCGTCACACTGACCACCGCGCGCCTGGACCGCCGTGTGATGCTGTGCGTCCTCATGGGGGTGCTCGCCGCAGCCGACGTGCTGGCGGCAGTGGCGACCTCCTACTGGATCGTTCTGGTCTCCAGGGTGCTCGTCGGCCTCACGATCGGCGGCTTCTGGTCCATCGGGGCCGGGCTGGCCGGCCGTCTGATGCCGCCGCACGCCGTCGGCACCGCCACCGCTGTGATCTTCTCGGCCGTGCCGTTGGGCTCGGTGCTCGGCGTACCGGCCGGGACCTTCATCGGCAACGTCGCCGGCTGGCGGACCGCCTTCCTGGTCCTGGCCGTGCCGGCACTCCTGGTCCTCGCGGCCCTGATACTGCTGCTGCCGCCGCTGCCCGCCCATCAGGTCACCAGCCCTCGCGTCCTGCTCGACATGCTGCGCACCCGGGGTGCCGCCATCGCCTTGCTGGCCACTTTCCTCATCGTCTTGGCCCATTTCGGCACCTACACCTACGTCACACCTTTCCTCCAGAACGTCACCGGCCTGCCTCCCGCCGCCGTCAGCGCCATCCTGCTGGCGTACGGCATCGCCGGAATCGTCGGCAACTTCCTGGCCGGCAAGGGCACAGTCACGCGGCTGCGAACGGCCTTCGTGACCTGCGGCTGCCTGATCGCGGTCACGACCCTGCTGCTGCCCTCGGTCGGCGGCACAACCATCGGCGCCGTGATGTCACTCGTGGTCTGGGGCTTGGCTTACGGAGGCGTACCCGTCTGTTCGCAGGCATCGTTCATCGCCGCCGCCCCTCGCACGCCCGAAGCCGCGACGGTCGTTTTCACCTCTTCCTTCCAGGCGACCTTCGCCCTCGGCGCGTTCCTCGGCGGACGCGTCGTCGACGCTTTCTCGGTCTCCACCGTGATGATCTGCGGCGGGCTGACCGCTCTCCTCATGGCGGCATCCCTGTGGTCACTCGGCAAACCCCGCTGACTCCTGTGGGCGCCGGGGGCGGGCGTTGCGGAGGCGGATGCCGCTCCAGCCCAGGGAACTCGCGGTCACCGCGTCCCAGAACGGCCAGAGGTTGTCCAGCAGCCTGAGCTGGATGCCGGCCTCCTCGTGCAGTCGCAGCAGGTCGCCGACGGGTTCGGGCGGCCCGAGGGGTTCGACGGGCTCGGTCGCCACCACCGCGTTCGGCACCGGCTCGCCGAACGGCACGAACTTCTCGGCGGGGAAGCGGTAGGCGTACAAGCGGACGGTCAGGAACGCCTCCAGCCAGCGGTACTCGATGGCGTGGACCCGCTCGCCGCAGCCCGGCCCGATGATCCGGTCGCGATCGGCGTCCGTGGAGTCGGGCGTCGTCCACGCCATGGCCCGGGGGCACTGGCGGGGGAACCAGTAGTCGGCGCAACGCTCGGCCGTCACCGCCCAGACGTACGCCTCCGGCTGCCGCGCCGTGGCCGCCACGTGCGGAACGAACCGGGTGATCTCGGGGTCCTCGGAGAAATGCAGCACCTCGCCGGGCTCGGGTCGCATGTGCTGTGTCTACCACCTGGCTGCTCCCCGGCGGGGGCGACCGCGGCCGGTTCGGGGGTTTCAGACGAGCCGGATCGCGGCGGTCTCGGCCGGGACGAGTTCGCCGACGACAGGCGCGCCGGGGACCTCGCCGGCGACCAGCAGGCCGCCCGAGGTCTGGGCGTCGGCCAGCAGGAGCAGGTCCTCCTCCGCGTACCGGCCTGGGTCGAGGTGGGGGTGCACCCAATCCAGGTTGCGGCGGGTGCCGCCGCTGACGTAGCCGTCGCGCACCGCCTGCCGCGCCCCCTCCAGATAGGGCACGGCCGCCACGTCGACCACCGCCGTGACGCCGCTCGCCCTGGCGAGCTTGTAGAGGTGGCCGAGCAGGCCGAATCCGGTCACGTCGGTCGCGCACCCGGCCCCGGCCGCCAGCGCCGCCCTGGAGGCGTCCCGGTTGAGCGTCGTCATCACCTCGATCGCCTGCGGGAACACCTCGCCGGTCGCCTTGTGCCTGGTGTTGAGCACGCCCACGCCGAGCGGTTTGGTGAGGGAGATCGGCGTCCCCGCCCGTCCCGCGTCGATGCGCAGCAGCCGGTCCGGGTCGGCCAGGCCGGTGACCGCCATGCCGTACTTCGGCTCGGGGTCGTCCACGCTGTGCCCACCCGCGACGTGGCAGCCCGCGGCCCGTGCCACGTCCAGGCCCCCGCGCAGCACCTCCCTGGCGAGGTCCATGGACAGCGTCTCCCTGGGCCAGCCCAGCAGGTTCACCGCGACGACCGGCTCGCCGCCCACCGCGTACACGTCGGACAGTGCGTTGGTGGCCGCGATCCGCCCCCAGTCGTACGGGTCGTCCACGACGGGGGTGAAGAAGTCGGCGGTGGCGACGACCGCCCGGCCGCCCTCGATCCTGACCACGGCCGCGTCATCGCCGTCGTCCAGCCCGACGACCAGCTCGTGCGCGTACGCCGAGGGGTTCGGGGCCACGAGCCCGGCCACGATGCTCTCCAGCTCGCCCGGGGGAATCTTGCAGGCGCAGCCGCCTCCGTGCGCCTGCTGGGTCAGCCGGATTCCGGCCCGCTCCACCGTCTCGGTCATGCCGCCCCGTCTCGAGTCGATCCTCCGCCTACGCCGCCACCACGGGGGCGCCGCCCCGGTCCCTACCCCGTTCCGGCTACGTTTCTCCCTGGAGGTGTGTGGGTGCCTGGTGGCCCCCGCGGTCTTCAAAACCGACGAGGCCGAGGTCCTCGGCCTGGCGGGTTCGATTCCCGTCCACCTCCGCTCACCATCGGCCCTCGTACATCAAGCCTCCGGCCCCGCCTCCCACAACGCGGACATCGGAAGCGCCCGCATCCGATCCCCGAAGGGGAGTGCCTCCGGACCCGCATATAGGACGTATCCGGCGATTAGCCGGTCGCCGAGCTTGCGAGCGAGGTGCTGGAGCCCCCGAAAGTCCTCGCTGCGAACGGTCTCCGCCGCTTTCACCTCGATACCGACGATCTCGCCGGATGCCCTCTCCAGCACCCCGTCGACTTCCACTCCATCGCGATCTCGATAGTGGTAGAGCCTGACCGGTTCCTCTGTCCAGGTGAGTTGGCGGGCCAGCTCGCCGAGGGCGAAGTTCTCCAGGAGAGGCCCGATTGGGGCGGTGAAGTCGGTGGTGCGGGCGGGAGTGAGCCCGGCGAGATGAGCCCCGAGACCGGAGTCCACTACCAGCAGCTTCGGTGTCGCGATGGCGCGAGTGGTGGCGTTGGAGGACCATGCCGGAATCCGCCGGATCACGTAGACAAGTTCGAGTAGGCCGACGTACCGCTTGGTGGTGGTGTACGGCAATCCCAGATCACGGCCTATGTTGTCGATCACGGCCAGGCCGCCCATCCGGCCGCACAGGATGTTGAGCAGGCGACGCATGTCCGCGGGACGTTCGATGTCGGAGACCTGTCTCACGTCACGATTGATGAGATCTGAGATGTAGGACTCGAAGAAGCGGGCCCTCCTTCGATGTGTCGGCCGGTGGACTGCTTCCGGATAGCCTCCTCTCAGTGCGCGGTCCACGTAGTCGACCCGTCGAAGGCGTGTTCTCGGAACCTTGATATCAGGTCCGTGCCGAAAGGCCGCGTCGATGAACGCATCTGCGCTCCGCTCGATTTCCCCCTGTGAGAGCGGCCACAACTCGATTGTCTCGGACCGGCCGGGTAGTGCATCGGGGAGATCTCGTAGACCCAGGAGTCGGGCGGAGCCGGTCAGCAGGAAGCGCCCTGGCCGAGGATCGGCGTCGACAACGCTTTTGATCGACAGAAGCAGCTCAGGTACGCGTTGGATCTCGTCGATGAGCAGAAGACCATCGTGGCGCACGATGCCATCCGGATCCTGCCGGGCGGCAGCACGTACAGCGGCTTGATCCAGGTAGATCTCCCGAGCCTTGGGCGAGCGCCGTACGATCGCTTTCGCCAGAGTGCTCTTGCCGACCTGGCGTGCGCCGTTGATGACGACTACGCGAGTATCCGCCAGTGCCTCCAGCGCCATGTCTTCCGCACGCCTGGGGAAGAGCGTCAGCTCATCGATATCCACCAGTTCAGGATAGGTGATCGGGCTTCGCCGTGGTGGATCTGCCGAACAGCTTGTGGTGGATCTGCCGGTCACCTCGTGGTGATTCTGCCGACTAGCTTGTGGTGGATTTGCCGAATGGCTTGTGGTGGATCTGCCGGACATCTGTGGTAGATCTGCCGAACATGTAGCGGTGGATCTGCCGGACGGTCGGCTACTTTCAGCGGGCGACGGCTAACGTTCCGTGCTCCGCAGCGGACCTGTTCGCCGAGGAGTCCTGACTCGTCCGCCATGGGACGGCACCGGCTCTATTCCTGACGGGACGAGCGGGAGGGCCTCCTCCTGGCCGTGTAGGCGGCGATCGCGAACAGGAGGGCCGCGACGACGGCGATGAAGAACGTCGGGTTGACGCGGTTCGAGAGACCGTGGTCGGCGACACCCTGCAGAACTCCCGCGATGAGGGAGAGCCGGGCGGCGGCGAGGAACTCCGGTCGCCCGCGTGCAGGGCGGACGCCGAGCAGCAGCATGACGAGCAGAGTGGGCAGGTAAGTGGTGATCGCCTCGGCCCGGCCGAGGCCGAGCAGCATGAGCACGGTCGCGGCGGCGCCGAGGACGAACGCGACGAGGGCTCGGGCGTCGCGTCGCTGCTCGATGCCGCGGACGATGAACAGGCAGAGGCAGGCGACCGTCACCACCATCGCTCCCCACCACTGCTGCGTCTCCCCTGGGTCGTAGGTGATGCGATCAGGAGAGGCCAGGTGGGCCGCGATCACCGCCACCGCGACCAGGCTGACGATGCGCTCCCCGCCCCATGACCACCGCGTCGTTTCCGGTGCGCCCTCCAGCATGACGACCGCGAAGATGAGCAGGGTCCCGGTCACCGCGATCCACACGCTCCAGCCGCTGCTGTACCTGTCCGCGTAGAACGCGAGCAACGCCAGCATGACCGCGCCCAGACCGGCCGCGAACCCGAGGGTGATCTCCCGAGCCCGTCCCTTCGGGGGAAGCAGTCCCGTCCCGAGGGCGGCGGCCACCAGCAGCCACTGCCAGAGCGTGGCGATCGGATCCAGCCGTGGGAGCGCCGCGCTCGCCAGCAGGAAGGCCGCCAGAAGGGCGGGCATCCGGAGGTTCAGGGCTGGGTCGCGTGACCGGAACGCTCGGAGGACGCGGTTCCGTATCCCCGCCGTACCCTCGGACGGGTCCGGCGATGCCGCCGTCGCCGTGGCGGAGACGGATGACGCCTGCTGTCCTACCGGGGACAGCGTGGTCGGGGACATTCCGGTACGGGGCGGCGCGACCGATCGGCTCGGCATGCCTTCGCCAGGGGCGACGACCACCCCCGGAACCGGTTCGGCGCGGTCGTCCGCGGGGCGGGTGGGTGCGGACGAGGCAGGCTCGCCTGTAGCGGCACGGACGGAGGGCGCGGGAGGTGCGGATTCCGACGGCTCTGGCTCCGGCGATACCGGCACGGAATGGGAAAACTGCGACATCGGCGCGGGAGGTGGAGACCCTGACGGCGATGCCGGCACCGCTGTCCTGCCACCGGCGAGGGCCTCGGCGGCGGCCGTGGACACGGTGCGGCTGTCGTCGTCGGCGAGCTCCTGCAACGCCAGCCGTGCCGCCAGGGCGAGACCCTCGTGCCTGCTCCTCAGCAGGCGCCGCAGCTCCTCGACCGCCCCGGCACGGACCCTGGGAATGGGATTCTCGATGACCGTCTGGAGCTCCGCCGGCAGGGGAGAGGGCACGGTGACGGGACGGGCACGCCGCGCGACGTAGAGATCGCCCTGCAGGTCGAACGCCCACCTGCCCGGGGTCTGACCCGGTGTCGTCTGCCGGACCTTGTCGTAGACGTAGTCGTACAGCTCGTCGATGCCGACGTAGCCGTCCTGATCGCGGTCGGCGTCCCCGGACTCCAGCCCTTCCACGAGGGCACGGGTGAACACCGACGGCGCCTGCTCCTGGGCGTCGGCGAGCTCGGTGCCGTCGAAGGCGTACTCCATCGCGTTCGACGCCGTGATCACCACCCGGCCGCGACCGCCGAACTGCTCCTCCACGTGCACGCCCATGCCGGCGCGCGGCAGCGCGCCTCGTGCCCACGCTCCCGCGTAACAGCAGTCGAGCAGCAGGATCATGCGCCTGGACCGGCTGCGGCTCATCCTGCGGCTGACGAACTCGGCCGAGACCGCGGTCGCCCCCAGGCGGTTCAACTTCGTGGTGGGCGTGGCGAAGTACAGCTCTCCGTTGTCGTCCTTCACGCCGTGACAGGAGAAGTGCAGCAGCAGCACGTCGTCGGGGGCCCGGTCGGTGAAGAACTCTTCGACCATCTCGCTGACCACGTGCGTGGGCTCGTTGAGCAGCGTCCGTACGTGGAAGCCGCCGATCGCCGGATCGCCGAGCACGCGGGCCAGTGCCTCCGCGTCGTGCGCGGGAGCGCGCAGCCGCCGCAGCCCCGGATCGCGGTACTCGTCGCCGGCCACGATGAGAGCGCTCCGGGTCCCGGCGGGGGCGTGAACGCCGCCCTGCCGAGCACTCTCGTGCCGCCGCACCCAGAGATCGGTCAGCCGGCGTTGCTCACCGGACGGCACACCGGTCAGCTCGATCGCGTCGCCGTCGATCGTGAGCTTCGCCGACCGGTGCTGGTCGCGGGTCAGCCAGGCCGTCACCGCGGTCACGACCGCGGCGAGCAGTTCCGTGCCCGCGAGGGAGACCACCAGACCGCCGAGGGTGAACGACAGGACCGCCCTGGCGCCGGGTGGCGGCGGCGCCCCCCGCTCGGCCTGCGCCGTCGCCACGTCGATCTCCAGCAACTCCGCACGGAGCCGGGCCGTCAGGTCCTCCAGTTCGTGGGGGTCGGCGTTCTCCTCTGCGATCTGGATGGTCAGCCGTGTCGTCTCAGCGGCCATTGTGGCTCCCTCGCACGTACGGCCGGTTCCCTGCCGATGCAGTGTCGGCCGGGCGACCCAGGGGAGGAAACAGCGCGGTCCACTCAGCGGACCGGGCGTCAGGTGCGGCCGAGATTGCGCGTGATCTCCCGCGACGCGCGCAGCACGAGTTCGGTGAGCCCGGCCGGCACCGTCGGCCGCACCGCGAGCGCGCTGACCGACGCGACGATCTCGCCGTCCGGGCGCCGGACCGGTACGGCCACGCAGCAGACTCCGGGAAGGACCTCCTGGTGATCGGCGGCGACAGAACCCGACCGGCGGAAGGCCGCCTGGGCCCGCCGCCATTCGGCGAGCGTGAACCCCGGCGGCACCGTGTCGCCGTCCGGTCTCTGCATCAGCAGCACCCGGCCCGCGGCGGTCGCCTCGGCCAGCTCGGAGCCCGGCAGGACCGGCGGCACCTCCCTGATCTCTCCCCGGGCCGCCGTGATCACCCTGACCCGGTCCTCTTCCAGCACGGTGAGGAACGTGACGGTCGTCGTCAGCGCGGACAGCAGGCGTACGGGTTCGCGGGCGGCGGCCTGCAGCCGCGGGTCGGGCTGCCAGGCGCCGCCCAGGCGGGCGAGCCGCCGCCCGACGAAGTAGCGCTGCCCGTGCTGTTGCACCGCGCCGAGGTTCGCGAGCTGCCGGAGCAGGCGGTAGGTGGTCGCCTTCGGCATGCCGGCGTCGCGGGCGAGCTCGGACAGACCGGCTCCCTCCTCGGCCGCCGCCAGGACGTCGAGCAGGTGGAACGCCCCTTCGAGCACGCCGCGTCCGTTGGCTGTCCCGGTTCGAACCGCCGGTTCCCGGCCGGGACCGGCGCCGGCGTGGTCCCGCACGTCCATAAGGATTCCCCTCCCGAGGCGGTTACCAGGAACTCGCGGAGGAGGAGCCCACCGTTACCGCCGGGACCGACAGAAGGGTGTCACCGGCCGGAGGGGCGGGGGAGCAGGGCGGGGCCGGGGCGCCAGTCGCCGAGGTAGTCACCGGGGGTGTGCTCGGCGGCCTGCTCGGGGGTGAGCTGTGGCCGGTTCTCGGGAACGGGGATCGCGGCGCCCGGGCCGATGTCGTGGAACTCGCCGAATCGCGCGTCCTGCCAGTGATACCCGGAGGTCATGTCCACGTACGGCGTGGCCGCGTCGATCGAGGAGCCCATCCAGGTCTCGCGTACGACCAGCGACGGGAGGGCGGTCGGATCGCTGCTGGGCCGCCAGGGCCGGGCCAGGCCGAAGGACGCGTCGGCCGCGGTCCCGTTGATCACGCATCGCACCGCCAGATAACCGCGCGGGTTGGCGGCGGCCGTGCTCGGCGCGAACACGAAGCCGTACGGACGGAACGTCACGTCCCTGGCCAGGGTGCTCAGCTCGCACCGGTCGAAGACGGCGGTGGCACGGCCGAAGACGAAGTCGACGTCCCCCTCCATGTGGCACTCGCGGTAGTACTGCCGCGCGAAGGAGGTCAGGGCGCGGGTGTCGGCATACAGCGTGTCCTGGTGGCCCAGGAAGCGGCACCTCTCGAAGTACGACCGGTCGCCCATGACCTTGGCCGCGACCGCCTGGGTGCCGGTGACGTCCGGGTGGTCGGCCCGCAGCCAGTCGTTGGCGAACGTGACGTGCGCGGCGGTGAAGCCGTCGGCCTGGATCGTGGTGGTGGCGCTGCCGCTGGTGCCGTACGTGCCGCCCTCGGGCTTGGGCGTGCCGGCCGCGTTGCCGTAGACGATCACCACGTCGCGCGCGTCGCCGGTCGCCCCCAGGAAGCACAGGCCGGTCTTGGCCTGCGGCACGAGGACGGTCTCCCGGTAGGTCCCGGCCGCGATCACCAGGGTCCAGCCCTCGGCAGGGGCGTCCGGGGTCGCGCCGACGGCGGCCTGGACGGTGGTGTGGTCCCCGCGTCCCAGGGCGTCCACGTAGAGCGTGCGGTCGTTCAGCCGGCGCCGGGGCGAGCCGTACCGGCCGAAGGGGAGCACGTGGGCGGCGCGTGCGGGCGGCGCGACCGCGAGTCCGAGGATCGCGGCGGCCCCGCCGGCCAGCACCTGCCGGCGGCCGATCTGGGGGGTCAGGGACGACATGACGGCTCCTCTGGTCACATATGCGAACTAATTCCTCACATGCGAACAGCAGCACCGTAAGATCCGCCTCCGGCCCTGTCAACGACGGCCGGAGACGCCTGGGGCGGCAGTCACAAGGCGGTGCCAAGTGATCTCCAAGCCGGATCGGACAGCATGGCCCGTCTTTCAAGAGCAACGACTCCCCGTGAACAACGAAAGGGACCCCCGATGAGATGGACGGCGACGCTGCTGAGCGCCACGCTGCTCGGCAGCCTGCTGACCGCCCCTCCGGTGCTCGCGGCCCCTGCTCCCATGACGGCCCCCACATCCGAGTCGGCCGCCGCCAGGCCGGCCCCTGTCGTCAAGACGGCCGTGGCCGGGGTCAAGGCGAGCCCGGCCACGAGATCCGGCGCCTGCCCCACCACTGTGGGCTTCTCCGCCGTGGTGGCGGCCAAGGGGAAGGGAACCGTGCGCTACCGCTGGGTGCGCGGCGACGGGAGCAAGGGCGCCATCAGGAGCTTCCGCGTCAACGGCGCGCGCAAGGTGGTCGTGCGGGACCGGCAGACGTTCGACCGCAGCACCTCCGGCTGGCAGGCAGTGGAGATCCTCGGCAAGAAGGGACTGTCGGCCAAGGGCCGATTCGACGTCGGGTGCACCGGCGCCGTCGTGATCTGGGACACCGCCCATCCGCTGCCCGCAAGGCCGGGCGCACCGCTGGTCGCCGCGGCCGCGGTCAGCGCGAGCCCGGCGACCTACCGGGGAGCCTGCCCCACGACGGTGACGTTCACGGGCACCATCCAGGTGTCGCGTACGCCCGCCACGGTCTACTACCGGTGGATCGACGGCGGCACGGGGGAGGGCCGGCTCGAGTCGCTCTTCTTCGCGGCCGGCGGCCCGCGCAGCCGGCAGGTCACGCTCCCGCTGGCCGTGGGCAGCTCCACCGCGGGCTGGAAGGCCATCCGCATCGTCAACGCCGGCGGCCACGACTCCGGGCGGGCCGCCTACACCGTGACCTGCACGACCACGCCGCCGACATCGCCGGGCCCGTCGGCTCCGCCCAGCCGGTCGCCCAGCCCGTCGCCTTCGCCCCGTCCGTCCACGAGTCCGAGTCCGTCCACGAGTCCGAGTCCGTCCACGAGTCCGACACCGCCGCCCGTGCAGACGCCGGTGCCGCAGATCGCCGACCTCACGCCGGGTGACTACGAGGGCAGCTGCCTCGAACCCGTCGCGTACCAGGCCACCGGCCGGATCTCGCTCCCGGCGGGCGCGGCGCAGAGGGTCAAATACCGGTGGAGCCTCGACGGCTCCGCGTGGCAGGAGCAGTTCGCCGACTTCCCTGCCGGTGACCAGCCCCGCGTGCAGAACGTGTCCGCGACCTGGAGCCTCGACTCAACCCGGAGCGGCACCCACACCCTCGGCCTGCAGGCCGAAGGCGGCTCCGCCCAGCCGGCCCAGCGTACGTTCACCTTCACGTGCGTGGCCGAGGGCGGCGACGCCAACCTGACCTTCGAGTACATGCTGGCGTCCCAGTTCACCGGTCAGTGCGACGGCTCGTTCAGCCTGCGTGCCGACGCGATGGTGATGACGGACCGCGACGCGGAGGTCACGTATCGCCTGGTCGTCGACGGCAAGCCGGGTGTGCTCAGGACCGCCCAGCTCAAGCCGGGCGTACGGAGCAAAATCGGCGACTTCTGGTACAGCAACGCGAGGTCCAGTGGCTCCGGAGTCGTCCGCCTGGAGATCCTGAACCACAACAAGCCCGCCAAGCAGGCGCCGTACAGCTGGACGTGCGTGGCGGCGGACCCCTCGCCGGGCACGGTGCAGATCACCGAGATCGAGCCGCTCGGCTATTACGGGGACTGCGTCATCGCCCCCTACCTGACGGCCTTCGGCGAGTTCAAGGCGCCCGCCGGGACGGAGATCACCTACCGCTGGGTGATCGACGGCGTCGACCAGCAGACCTTCACCCACACGATCCCGGAGAGCGGCGTGCTGGGCATCCAGGCCTGGAGTTGGACGCGGGCCGAGAAGACCGACGGAACGGTCAAGATCGAGGTCCTGAACCACAACAAGCCGACGGCGCAGGCCGCCTATCCCATCCACTGCCAGAGCTGACGAAGAACCAGGGCACGCCGTTGGTCCCCTGCCCGGCGTGCCCTCGGGCGCACGGCCCGGCCTCGCGGGCCGGGCCGTGCGCCATCGCTGTAATTTGAAGTGTGGATCCACGGAGGCGGGTGCCGCGCACCGACGCCGTGCTGGCCGATCCGCGACTGGTCGCCGCCGTCGAGCGGCTCGGCCGTCCGGCGGTCAAGGACGCGGTCGCGTGCGCGCAGCAGCGGGTGCGGCAGGGCGAGGTCGAACCGGAGGACGTCGCGGACGTCGCGCTGGCGGCGCTGCCGCGCCACGCCACGAGCCTCCGTCCTGTGATCAACATGACCGGCGTGCTGCTCCACACGAACCTGGGCCGTGCGCCGCTGTCCCCGGCCGCCGTCGAGGCGGTGACGGTGGCGGCGGGGGCGACCGACGTGGAGTTCGACCTGGCCACGGGGGCGCGGGCGCGCCGGGGACGCGGCGCGGTCGAGGCGCTCGCCCGGGCCGTGCCCGAGGCCGGGGGCGTCCACGTGGTCAACAACAACGCCGCCGCCCTCGTGCTGACCGCCACCGCGCTCGCCGCCGGGCGGGAGATCGTGATCAGCAGGGGTGAGCTGGTCGAGATCGGCGACGGTTTCCGCATTCCCGACCTGCTCGTGTCCACCGGCGCGCGGCTGCGCGAAGTGGGCACGACCAACCGAACCGCCCTGGCCGACTACCGGGACGTGATCGGGCCGCAGACGGGGTTCGTGCTGAAGGTCCACCCGTCGAACTTCAGGGTCGAGGGCTTCACCGGCTCGGTCGAGGTGTCCGAGCTGACCGGGCTGGGGGTGCCCGTGGTCGTCGACATCGGCTCCGGGCTGCTCGACCGCGATCCGCTCCTGCCCGAGGAGCCCGACGCCGTGAGCGTGCTGCGGGCCGGCGCCGACCTGGTCACCGCGAGTGGCGACAAGCTGCTCGGCGGCCCGCAGGCGGGCCTGCTGCTCGGCCGCCGCGACCTCGTCGAACGGCTCAGGCGGCACCCGCTCGCGCGTGCGCTGCGCGTGGACAAGCTGACGCTGGCCGCGCTCGAGGCGACGCTGCGAGGCCCGGAGCCCCCCGTACGGCTGGCTCTCCACGCCGACCCGATCATTCTCGGCGAGCGCGCCGAGACGCTGGCCAAGGCGCTGTGCCAGGCGGGCGTGGACGCGGCGGCCGTGCCCGCGGAGGCGACCGTGGGCGGGGGCGGAGCCCCCGGAGTGCGCCTGCCGAGCATGGCCGTGAGCCTGCCGGAACGGCTGGCCGTGCCGCTGCGGCGGGGCGAGCCGCCGGTCGTCGGCCGGGCCGAGGGGGGCCGCCTGCTGCTCGACCTGCGTGCCGTGCCGCCGGAGCGGGACGGCGAGGTCCTGGAGGCCGTCCTGAAGGCGGCCGGCTGATGCACGTCGTCGCCACGGCCGGACATGTCGACCACGGGAAGTCGACGCTGGTGCGGGCGCTGACCGGGATGGAGCCCGACCGGCTGGCGGAGGAGCGGCGGCGCGGGCTCACGATCGAGCTGGGTTACGCCTGGACGACGCTGCCCTCCGGGGAGCGGGTGGCGTTCGTCGACGTGCCCGGGCACGAGCGGTTCCTGGGCACGATGCTCGCCGGGGTCGGCCCGGTACCCGCCGTGATGTTCGTCGTCGCCGCCGACGAGGGGTGGATGCCCCAGTCGGAGGAGCATCTGGTCGCGGTGCGCACCCTCGGCGTACGGCACGGCCTGCTCGCCGTCACCCGCGCCGACCTGGCCGACCCGGCGTCCGCGTTGGAGGACGCGCGTGACCGGCTGGCGGAGGCCGGGCTGAGCGCGGTGGAGGCCCTGGCGGTGAGCGGGCGCACCGGCGAGGGCCTGGACGGGCTGCGCGCCGCCCTCGACCGGCTGGTGGCGGCGCTGCCCGCGCCCGATCCGCGGAGCCCCGTGCGGCTGTGGATCGACCGGGCCTTCAGCGTGCGCGGCAGCGGGACCGTCGTGACCGGCACGCTGCCCGCCGGCCGCGTCGAGGTCGGTGACGAGCTGGAACTGGACAGCGAGCCGGTGCGGGTGCGCGGCCTGGAGTCGCTGAAGGAGCACGTCGAGTCGATCACCGGGGTCGCGCGGGTGGCGCTCAACCTGCGCGGGCGGATCGCGCCGCAACGCGGGCACGCCCTCGTCACGCCCGGCGCCTGGACGACGACGAGCCTGGCCGACGTGCGCGTGACGATGGCGGAAGGCGCCCGCGGGCCCCTGCCCGCGCGGCTCACCGCCCACATCGGCTCGGCGTCGGTGCCGTGCGAGGTGCGCCCGCTCGGCCCCGAGGCGGCCCGGCTGCGCCTGGCCCGGCCGCTTCCCCTGCACCTGGGAGACGCGCTGCTGCTGCGCGACCCGGGCCGGGGGCAGGGCGAGCTGCGGGTGCTCGCGCGGGCGACCGTGCTCGACGTGCGGCCCCCGGAGCTGCGCCGCCGGGGGGCGGCCAGGGAGCGCGCCAAGGCGCTGGCGGACGCGTCGGCCGACGCGGCCTCCCTCCTGCGTACGCACCTGCTGCTGCGCGACGGCGAGCTGGTCGCGATGGGCTGCCCGCCCGGAGGACGGCCGGTGGCCGCCGGCTGGCACGCCGACCCCGATCACTGGTCGAGGCTGTCCGCCCGGCTCCCCGAGGTCGTACGGCGGTACGCCGCCGACCACCCACTGGAGCCCGGGATGCCGGTGGAGGCCGCCCGCCACGAGCTTGGCCTGCCCGACCGCCGGCTCGTGACGGCGCTCGTACGGCCGCCGCTGACGGTGGCCGACGGGCGGATCACCACGACGGGCCGCGTCGTGACCGGGACCGCGGGGCTGCCCGCTCCCGTCGCCCGGGCGGTGCGGGCCCTGCTTGACGACCTGGCCAAGGCCCCGTTCCAGGCGCCGGAGGCCGGGCGGCTGGCCGCGCTGGGGCTCGGGCCGCGCGAGCTGGCCGCCGCCGTACGCGCCGGGGCGCTGCTGCGCGTGGCGGAGGGCGTCGTGCTCGCGCCGGGCGCCGACGCACGCGCGGCGACGCTGCTGGCCCGGCTGCCGCAGCCGTTCACGGTCAGCCAGGCCAGGAGCGCGCTCGGCACCAGCCGCAGGGTCGCGGTGCCGCTGCTGGAACACCTCGACCGCAAGGGCCTCACCGAGCGGGTGGACGAGGTCCACCGCCGGTCAATGTGAGGCGACGTCGCGCTTGCCGGCGGCGGGGTTGCCGGGGTCGACGCCGAAGCTGATGATCCGCTGCGGATGGACGCGGATGATCGGGCCGGACAGTGGGGCGTTCGAGTCGGCGGGCTCGGCGAGCGCCTCGCCGTGCCCGCGTATCTCCAGGCAGCGCACCTGCCAGGGATCGACGGACGGAACGTCGTCCACGACGAACGCCACCTTGCCGTTGGCCAGCACGTTGCGGAACTTGCGGCTGGCCGCCATGTCGCGTCCGCCGATGTCGATCGTCCGCAGCTCGGGGTTGTAGCGGAACCCGACCGGACTCACCTGGAGCGTGCCGTTCGGGTGGAGCGTGGCCAGGCGTCCGATCCGCTGACCGTCGAGGTACTCGATTTCGCGCTCTGTGAAGATCATGACCTCATCCTATTCAAGTGGTTGATTGACATTTGTCATTCAAGCACTTGATTGGCTAGGGTGCGCGCATGGCTTCAACAGCGCGGCGTGCACCTCAGGAGCGGGGGAAGGCGGCAGAACGGACCCGCGAGCGGATCCTGGAGGCGGCGGTCGAGGAGTTCGGTGCGAAGGGGTACGCCGGAGCCCGTACGGCCGCCATCGCGGCGCGAGCCGGCGTCAACCAGCAGCTCATCTCGTACTACTTCGGCGGTAAGCAAGGGCTCGTCGAGGAACTGCGGCGCAGGTGGGCGCGGGCGCAGCAGAGCGTGACGCCGCCCGGCGCGACGTACGCCGAGAGCGTGGCGGCCCATCTCGACGCGACGCTGGACAACCCGGACTGGTCCCGGCTCGTGGTCTGGCAGGCGCTGGGGGACAGCCCGGCCGCCGCGGGCGACGACGAATGGGCGGCGGCCCAGCGGGCCCGGCTGCGCGAGGCGGTCGAGCGGACCCGCCGCCGCCAGGAGGAGGGCGAGATCACCGGAGAGCTGGACGCCGAGTTCGTCCTGCTCGTCGCCTACGCGCTGGCCTTCGCGCCCATCGCGCTGCCCCGGATGGTCGAGGGGATCGTCGGTGCCGATCCGCTGTCCGAGGACTACCGCGAGTGGGTCGTCGGCCAGCTCGCCGCGATGACGAGAAGAGACTCATGAGCAGGGGGGTCCTGTTCTCCGCCCACGGCTCGATCGCCTACCGGCCCGCCGCGCAGCGGATCGGCATCCGGCGGCCGAGCACCCAGCGCTCGGCGGTCCGGCTCGGCGGGCGGGCCGCGCCGTGCGCGAAGGGCGACCCGAAGGTGGGGATCGTCAGCCCCCGGTGACGGTGGCGATGAACCGGTCCACCGCCGTGGCGACCGCGTCCGGCGCCTCCACGGGCAGCAGGTGCCCGCTTCCGGCGACGACGTCCAACCGCGCATGGGAGATGTGGGGCAGCAGGTGGTCGCGGAGCACCTGCGGCGGCTCGACCCGGTCGTGCTCGGCGGCGAGCACCAGCACGGGAGCCTCGATCGCCCGCGCGGCGGCGGTGACGTCGGCGGCGATGCCGTGGAGGGGCCACTCCCGGCGCGCGGCGTCGTCGGCGGCCAGGCTGTCGCGCACGATCGCCTCGCGGACCGAGTCCGGGATCCTGGTGGCGGTCAGGGCGGTGTCGAGGGCCTGCTCGACGGTCTGCGCCGAGTCGTAGGCGCCGGCGAGGAATCGCCTGTAGTCAGGTGTGACGGTGGCGGGAGGCTCGGGCGGCGCGGGCGCGACCAGCACCAGACCGGCCAATCCGGCCGGACGCCGGGCGGCGGCCAGTTGGGCGACCTTGCCGCCCATGGAGTGCCCGACGAGCACGTATCGTTCCAGGCGCAGCTCCCGCACCACGGCGGCCAGGTCGTCGGCGAGCCTCTCGAGGCCGTACGGGCCGGGCAGCCCCCGCGACGCGCCCCACCCGCGCGGGTCGTAGCGGACCGTGCCGCGTTCGCGCGGCAGCCGCTCCACGACCGCGTCCCAGGTCGCGGCCGAGCCGCCCCAGTAGGGCAGGAACACCGCCGTCGGCGTGCCGCCTCCCCGGTGGCGCACCTCGATCGTGCCGCCCGCCACCGGGACGCTCTGGGTTGTGGAAGTCGCCGTTGTGAAAGTCGTCGTCATCATGTCCTCCGATCGATGGCACGAGCAGGCCTACGTGAGCGGGGTGTCGCGCCCTTCGGTGCCCCTGTCGTGCCGCGGTACGGAGAAAACGCTAGGGTGGCGGGCCGGTGAGATCCCGGTCGAAAGGCGCTCGGTGCTTGTGGAAAACGGTCAGCTTCCCGGTGTGCGGCAGCTCCGCTACGCCCCGGCGCCGGGACCGGACTTCGGCGTCGAGGTGCTCGGCTTCGACACGCTGCGGCGCATGGACCCCGACGGCCGCCGGGCAACCCCCCAGCGTCCCGACTTCCACGTCCTGGCTCTGATCCGCTCCGGGCGCGGCCGGCACACGGCGGACTTCGTGGACCATCCGCTGGGTGAACGCACCGTCGTGTGGATCCGCCCCGGCGTGGTGCACCGCTGGACCGACGTCGACCGGGTCGACGGGTCCCTCGTGCTGTTCGAGCAGGGCGTCCTTCCCCCGGCGGGACCCGCGGCGCAGGCCGCGGCCGACGTCTTCGCCCCTGCGACCTGGCGGGCCGGCGAGGGCGCCTGGCCCCTCTGCCTGACCGCCGCCGACCACCTGGGCAGGGAGCACGCGGCCGCCCTGGCGGATCCCCGGACGGCGTCGGCGTCGATCCTCGCCCACCTGCTCGCCGCGCTCGTGCTGCGGGCGGTCCCCGAGACGGGTTCCGCACCGGGCTCCGACGGCCCCGAGCACGAGGTGTTCCGCCGGTTCCGGGCCGCGGTGGAACAGTCGTTCGCCACCTGGCACCACGTGGCCGACTACGCGGGCCCGCTCGGTTACACGCCCCGCACCCTCACCCGGGCCACCCGCGCGGCGGCAGGAGTGGGCGCCAAACAGTTTCTCGACCAGCGGATCCTGCTGGAGGCCAAGCGGCTGCTCGCCCACACCGACCTGTCCGTCGCGCGGTGCGCGCAGCGGCTGGGCTTCGACGATCCCGCCAACTTCACCACGTTCTTCCAGCGTCAGACCGGCCTGCCGCCCAGCCGCTGGCGGGACGGGCACAGCGGGCGTCACGCCCTGAGCTCACCACCGAGGGGAGAGGAGGGATAGCCCGGCACCCCGCCGCGTACCCTCCACGGCTCGTGGACCAGGTCGTCGGGCAGCGACGCGAGCTCGGGGACGTAGCGCCGCACGTACTCCCCCTCCGGGTCGAACCTTCTGGCCTGCCGCAGCGGGTTGAGCGTGCGGTAGGGCCGGGTATCGTTGCCCGTCCCCGCGACCCACTGCCAGTTGCCGCAGTTGTTCGGCATGTCGCCGTCGATCAGCCACTCGGCGAAGTGTTCGAGCCCGGCCCGCCAGTCGATCGCGAGCCGTTTGGTCAGGTAGGAGCCGGTGATCAGGCGCACCCGGTTGTGCATCCAGCCCTCGGCGCGAAGCTGGCGCATGCCCGCGTCCACGATCGGAACCCCGGTCGCGCCCTCCCGCCAGGCGGCCTCCGCCTCCTCGTCGCGCCGCCACCCCACGTCCCTCGGCCGGTAGTCGCGCCGGCCCATGTCCGGGAATGCGTCGACGACCTGGTAGTGGAAGTCGCGCCAGCACAGCTGCCTGACGTACTCCTCGCCGCCCGGCCGCTCACAGGCGCGGTCGACCACCTCCGACGGCGACACGCAGCCGAAGTGGAGGTAGGCGCTGAGCATCGAGGTGCGCCCCGCCATCCGGTCGCGGGTCTCGGCGTAGGAGGCCAGGTCGTCGCCCACCCACCGCTCCAGGCGCCGCCGTGCCTCGCTCTCCCCGCCCCGCACGATCCCGTACGGCTCGGGGGACACCCCGGGCAGGACGCCGGCATCGATGCCGGGCGGCAGGCACAGGCGGTGGGGCGCGCCGAGGACCGGCCGCCGCGCGGTGGCCGACCAGGCCCGCCAGTACGGCGAGAAGACCCGGTAATGGCTCCCGCCACCGGGTCGCAGCGCGCCCGGGGGCACCACGGTCACGCCGGGGAAGAGGCGGAACTCCAGCCGGTGGGCCCGGCACTCCTCCGCCAGGCGCCGCTCCCGCCGCCGCGCCAGCGGGCTGACGTCCTCGCTCGCCCAGATCGCCGACGCGCCCGCCTCCCCGGCCGCCCGTACGGCGTGCGCCACCGGGTCGCCGTGCCGTACGAGGAGGTCCCCGCCGAGCGCGCGCAGGGACGACCGCAGGTCGTGAAGAGACGCGTGGAGGAAGTCGCGGCGGTGCCGGGCCCGGATCGCGGGATCGAACACGAACAACGGAACGACGTGCCGGGCCACGGCGCACGCCTCGGACAGCGCCGGGTGATCATGGATTCGCAGGTCCCGGTTGAACAGCACGACGACGGTCTCCACGCGTACCTCTTCGCCGTCGATCGGGCCGATGGTTGCGGCTCCCGAGTAAATCGCGAGATCGTTTCGTCGGGCGGCGGGGGTGTGCTTCACACCGAGACCGGGCGTGCGCGTCCTGTAATGCCGAAAAAGCATGGAAAGCTGGTTATTCCCCGTAAATATGAAAGCTATTCACATCGGATGTGGCTATCGGATGACGCGCGAAAGGCGGGCGCGGAAACTCTGTCGCCGCCGAGTGCGTCCGATGCGTGGAAACAGAATGAAAGGCCAGGTCATCCGGATACTGAAGTGGGGAGGTCGGTATGATCCGCAACTTCTCCAGACAAGTCGGGAGACGATAACGGCACCGCGACTGGGCCCCTTTCGGATGACCATATCGGTGTTATTTGCGGCTTATCCTCAACTCAGGATTTCTCTGGTTCTTTTCCTTCCCAACACAACGCAGTCAGTCTAAGATCTCGTTCTATGTATCGGTATGCATCAAGTTTTCCTGTTAGGCAAGTGCGAAGCCTAAGTCGCAGTGATGCTCTGGCCGAACATGACGCCGTCGTCATCCTCACCCTGATCCGGTGCGCATGAATCCGCCCGCCGGGGATGTGACGCTCGACCCCGGCCGGGGGATGGCATGGGTGGACGAGCACGGCGCCCATCTCGTCGACTACGCCTCGGGGCACCTCGAGTCCGGCCCCATGCTCGCGGCGGTGATCGCCGCGCTGGAGTCGTGCGCCGCCCGCGAACGGCCCGGGAACGTTTCAGACCGGGCCTGGCTGCTGTCCGCGCTGCGCCGTGAGGTCGCCACCGGCCCGGGGCGGGGATTCCTGCCCGGACCCGGCCCCGGCGGGCCCGACCACCTCGCGGTGCGGCGCGCCTGGCGCCTGGCGGACCCCCTGGGCGCGGAGACGCTGCTTCTGCTCTACCGCCACGAACTCCCGTTGCGGGATCTCGTGTACGTGCTCGCCCTGCCGCTGAAGGAGGCCGGCAGGCTCATCGCGCGTACCCAGGACGTGGTGGAGATCCTCGTGAGCGGGCTGGACGGCCTCGCCCGGGGCCGCCCGATCTGCCCGGAGATCGGCCCGCTGGCCGCCGCCGTCTTCCCCGACGAGCGCGGCGAGGCGGCCGACTTCGGCGCCGCCCGTACGGCGTTGCTCCGGCACATCGTGACGTGCGTGGTGTGCAAGCGGCCCATCAACATCCGATACACCGTTCCGCAGATCCTCTCCCGCCCCCCGGTCGCCGATCTCACGCCCGAGACCAGGCAGCGACTCCTGGACGCCCTGAACAGAGCCCGGCCCGCTCCGGCGGAGCAGACGGGCCACCGGCCTCCCTCGTCGTTCGGCATGCCGCTGTCCGCTCCCGTGGGCACCGCGCCCGCTCCTGCCGCCCCCGCACCGGCGCTTCCCGCGTCGTCTCCGGCCGTCCCGCCGTCGGCGCCGCCCGACTCCGGCCTGTCTCCGGTCGTCTCTCGTGAGGAGTCCCGCCCGCCATCCCGGGAGGACAGGGAGGACCGCGAGGACACGGGACCTGGCCGCCTGCTCCCGCCCGCGCAGCCGGAAACGCCGCGCCCTGCCGGCGCCGCGGCGGATGCCGGGCCCGAACTGCCGGAGCGCCCGGTGCGGGCCTTCTCCCAGGAGGACACCCAGCCGAGCCTGCCGTGGCCGTCGGGGACGCCGAAGTCACGCGGCACGCGACGCCCCAACCCGTTCCCCGGGCCGTCGAGCGCGAGCCGATCACCCGGATCGCGGGGCGCGACCGGATCGCCTGGGTCGCAGCGGGCGGGCTCGCCCGGGTCCGTCGGGCCGCTCGGGCCGGTTGGATCGGCCGGGCCGGCCGGGTCGGCCGGCTACCTGGGCGCGGCCGGGGCGGCGCGGGGGGCGCACCCGGCTTCCGGAGAGGCCGCCGAACTGCCGCCGGGGCAGGACACGCCGCTTTACAACGCGCTGCTCTCGCAGATCAGGGCCAGGGAGGCCCTGGCGCACGCCGCCGAGGCGGTCCCCGCCCCCGCCCACGTCCCCGATGCCGCCGACGCGGCCGGAAAAGTGGACCTCAGCGACCGGCCGGTCGCCGGTGCGCAGATCAGGATCATCGAGGTCCTGGCCCGGGTCGGCACGCTGCTTCGGGCGACCGCGTTACGGATCGTCATCGTCGTCATCGCGGGGGCCGCCGGGACCGTGACGGGAATCAACCTCTTCGCTCCCGCCCCCCAATCGCAGAAGGGGTCGCTGGAGGCGAGCGTCGCGCAGGCGTCCGCCAACCCCACGGGGACGGGCGCGAACCCCTCGGCCGGCCGAACGGACGGCGCGGCGGTGGGCGGCACCACGAGTACGGCCTCGGGCACGCCGCAGGCCACGGTGACCGCGACCGCCGCCGGAGGCGCCACAGCCGGGGGCACCGCGCAGCCCGGCGGGCAGGGCACTGCGCAGCCCGGCGGGCAACAGGGCACCGCGGCCGGGGGCGCCGCGCAGCCCGGCGGACAGGCCGCTCCGGACACCCCCGCATCCCCCGGTGCCTTCCTGATGGGGGCCTGGGGCGTGCAGGCGCCGTCCGTCGTCACACTCGACGCGTTCGGGAGGGGCACCCTCACTCTCTCGACGACCTCTGGAAAGCCCGTGAAATGGCGGATTTCGGCTCCCGGCCTGGTGGTCGAGCCGTCCAGTGGAACGCTCAAGCCCGGGCACACCGACGTGCTCACCGTGCGCGCGTTGCGCGTCCGCTACTGGTGCGGGGTCCCCTCGCCCATGACGACGCCGCTCGAACTGCATGGCCCGAAGGGCAAACGCACCGCCACCGTGCGATGGAGCACCTGCTGACCGCCCCCGTTTCCTCCCGTCCTCGGTGAAAGGACCCCCATGACCGAGATTCACACTTCGGTGCCCACGCCCGCCGAGCAGTTCCCGGAGAGCGTGCCTCTCACGGCCGAACACTTGTTGACCAACCGCCGTATCGAGCCCACCGGCGGCTGGCGGCGGCTCGTCTACCAGCTCTCCGGCGGCCGGATCATCCCGTCGGAGTCGGCCGCGGAGCTGGAACGGCGCACGCTGATCGCCCAGGCCCAGACACCCGTCGCCAGCGGTCACCACAGGATCGCGGTCATGAGCCTCAAGGGCGGGGTGGGAAAGACCACGACGACGGCGGCGCTGGGCAACACGCTGGCCTCGCTGCGCGGTGACCGGGTGATCGCCATCGACGCCAACCCCGACCGGGGGACGCTCGGCATCAAGGTCAAGTCAGAGACCGCGGCGACGATCCGGACGCTGCTGGCCGAGGCGCCGCACATCGTCAGATACGCCGACGCTCGCGCGTTCACCTCGCAGTCGTCCGCCCGGCTGGAGGTGCTCGCCTCCGACACCGACCCGGCCGTCAGCGAGGCGTTCAACGCCGAGGACTACCGTACGGTCGCCAATCTGATCGAGCGCTACTACTCGATCTGCATCACCGACTGCGGCACCGGGCTCCTGCACGGCGCCATGGGCGCCACGCTGGAGCTCGCCGACCAGATCGTGCTGGTCACCATGGTCGCGGTGGATGGCGCGAGCTCGGCCGCCGCGACCCTCGACTGGCTCACCGCGCACGGCCACGGCCACCTCGTCAAGAACGCCATCGTCGTGCTGAACGCGGTCGAGCCGAAGTCACACGTGGACGTCGACCTGCTCGAACGCCACTTCGCCGGACGCTGCCGCACGGTCGTGCGGGTGCCGTTCGACTCGCATCTGAAGGAGGGCGCGGAGGTCGACCTGGCGAGGCTGCGGCCCACCACCCGCGGCGCGTACCTGCGCCTCGCCGCGGCCGCCGGGCAGGCGTTCTCACAGCGGCCAGACCGGAGCAAGTAGTGGGACCGGTCATCCCCGACCCGGCGCTCGACTGGGACCTGGGACCGCCGCGGCGGTGGGATCCCCGGCACCTGATCGTCGCCATCGCGGGGGTCGTCACCGTCATCGCCGTCGCGGTGATCGTGCTGCAGACCCGGCACACCGAGGCGCCATCCACGCCGGCGCGCGTCGCCGCGCCGTCCGTCGCGCTGGCGGCGCCCGCCGGTCACGAGGGCGACGGAGGCTATCCCGTCGGCTTCCCCCGCACCGAGATCGGGGCGGCGTCCGCCGCGGCCGCCGCCCTGGAGGCCGCCTGGACGCTCGACGTCGGCCAGGCGGAACAGGCGGCCGCGCTGTACGCCCCGCCGGACCAGCGTGAGGCGGCGCGCGAGGGTGCTCGCGACGCCGTACGCGGCTGGCGGGAGACCCTCGGCCTTCCCCCCGAAGGCAACCTCCCCGCCGGGGCGGCTCTGCGGACGCAGACGATCGGCGTCCAATGGAAGGTCCGCTCCGAGGAGCAGGTGCAGGTCTCCGTCCTCGTGCAGGTGACGGCGACCACGGGCGCCGGTGCCACCCGGCCCGTCTACTCCAGTCCCTACGCCATGAGTCTGCTGATGGCGTGGAAACCCGATATGCGCGGTGCGGACAAGGGCGACTGGGTGAACATCCCCGACCCGACGCCTCCGTCCGTACCCGCAGCCGCTCTCCCCGGGACGCCCGAGTTCGCCGCGGCGGGCTGGAAGTCCCTCATCGGTCCCCGGCCCACTCCCTAGATCGAGGAAGAGCCCTCAATGACCCCCCGAATGTCCTCCCGGCGCGCCACCCTGGTCTCCGGCCTGCTCCTGGCCGCGGTATCCGCCACCGGCGGCGCCGTCGTCGCGCAGCCCTGGGCCGCCGTGGCCGAGCCCGGCCTGGACGCCCCACCACCGATAGAAGGCGCCGCCCCCCTGGCCGCGCCCACCTCCAACGACCCCGCGGACGCCTCATCGGATTCCTCATCGGATTCCTCGTCGTCGGGCGGCTCAGTCGGCTCGAGTGACAGCGCGGACGACGGCCCCGCGAACGCACCGGGCGGTGCCGCGCCTGACACTCAGGCGGTGAACAAGGACGGCTCCGGTTCCTCCGGAGGCTCGTCCGGCACGGCCCATGACTCTTCCGGCAGTCCCTCCTCCGACAGCCCCTCCTCCGGCAGTCCCGACGGTCCGTCGGGGAAGTCACACGAGTCCACCGGATCGTCTCCCGGGTCGTCCGATGTCACCCTCGGCGCCGGTTCGGGCGGCACCTCCACCGGGGATCGGACGGCCCACGAGTCGCGTTACCCGAACCCGGAGGACCGGAGCCGCGTGGGCGACCGGACAACCCCCGGCTCCCGTGATCACAGCCGCGATTCCGGCCACACCACGGGCGACCGGCCGACCGGCACCTCGCGCCACACCGGCGGCAACGGCCACGTCGAGGGCTCCGCCCCGCCGCCTCCGGCCACTCCCTCGCCGTACACGCCAGGTGGTACGGCGACACCGCCCGTGTCCTCGCCGTCGGCTCCGCAGGGGCCCGCTCCCACCGCGAGCAGCGGCCCCATGACGAAGGCCCTGTCCGCGCCGATCGGGCAGGGCAAGGCGGGGCCGAACGGCGGGCCGGGCGCCGCCTCGACTCCGGAGTCGACGGCCGGAGGCGCCGCGACCGCGGCTCCCGGCCAGACCGCTCAGGGCGCGCCGGCGGCGACCGCGAGCAGCGCGTCCACCGCGACCGCGACACCGGGGGCGCAGGCACAGGGCGTCGCCGCCTCCACTCCCGCACCTGCCGCGAGCGGCAGCACCGCGCCCACAGCGAGCAGCGCGCCCACCGCGACCGCGACGCCGCAGGCCAGCCCGAACGCGACCGTCTCGGTGAGCGTCTCGTCCAGCCCGGGCTCCACGGCGAGCAGCAACCCGAGCCCCACGGCCACGGAGAAACCGACAGACAAGCCCACAGGAAAGCCCACGGACAAAGCGACGGAGAAGCCGACGGCCAAGCCCAGCCCGAAGCCGACCCCCACCGCCAAGCCCAGCTCGAAGCCGATCCCCACGGCCAAGGCCACTCCGAAGCCGAAGCCCACGGCCAAGCCGACGTCGAGCGAGAGGCCGACGCACAAGCCGTCGCAGCAGCCTCCGGAGCCCAAGCCGAGCGGGGCCGTCACCTCGACCGCGCTTCCCGCCGCCACTCCGTCCGCCGTCCCCAGGGCGGCCGGTACGGCGACGCCGGCACGGACGGCCTTCCCGGCAGTGACGCCGACGACCGGCGCCACGGCCGTGCCGACGTCTCCGGGCGGTCCGACGTGGGTGACCCCCGTGCCGTCGCTCACCGGCCGTACGGCGGCGGTGCAGCCTCCCGCGGACGGGCAGCCGCCGGCCACGCCGATCGTGATCCCGGGATACCTGCCGCTGCCGCCGCTGGTCGCCCATACGCATGTTCGATGCGGGGACGACGGCACGGCCGCCTGCTGGAGCCTGGCGCCCTGGCGGAGCCGCACGTCGGGGCACTCCCACGAGTTCTCCGGCCCGCGCTCCAATCCCCTCCTGGGCGGCGGCGGGCAGACGGGCGGGACGGCGACGCCGCGGTGGGCCTTCGCCCCGCCGAGCGTGAAGTCGGGCTCGCCCAGTCCGTCCGGCGTCCCCGGCGCGTTCAGCGGGCCGTTCGCCGGGTTCGCGCTCGCGGCGGACGAACCGGCCGCGGAGCGGGCCGGGTGCTGGGCCTTCAGCCCCTCCGCCCACTGCGCGAGATGGGACTGACCCTACGCCGCTGACCACGTGTTATGCCGTCACCGTCCCGGGCAGGCTGCACCCCATGGAGCACATGGCGGAGGACCCGGCCACGGTGACGGCGGTCACGGTGACGCCCTGCGAGGACGGCCCGCTGCTGGTGCGCGGGCCGTTCACGCTCGTGACGCAGGACGGGCGGCGCATCGACCCGGGCAGGGCCACGGTGGCACTGTGCCGCTGCGGCAGGTCCTCGACCAAGCCGTTCTGCGACGGCTCCCACAAAGCGGTCGGCTTCCGTGCGACGAGCGAGCCCGACCCGCCCGGCTGACCGATGCCCCGGCCGCCGGCCCACTGCCTCATCCGAGAACAGCCACGCCTACCCGGTCTGCCTACCCCGTCGCGAGTGCCCGGCGGCGGAGCCGCCGCGTCGAGTGCGCGGCGACCCGCAGGCGCCGCCCCGCGTACAGCACGCCGCCGAGCGCGAACCTGGCGGCCAGGGCCGCCCAGCTGCAGGTGGCGCGTTCGAGCACCCAGACCGGCGCGAACAGGCCGGCGGTGGCGGGGAAGACCCGGCGGCCCCCGGCGCGGCGGCGTCCGATCTCCGCCAGGCCGACCGCCGCCGCCGCGCCCGCCGCGATCAACTCCGGTCGGCGTCGCCACAGAGCCGCGCCCACGCAGGGAAGGACGGCGAGGAAGATCGCCATCCGCGCGGGCTGCGCCAGGTCGTCGTACGCCTGCCGGACCCGCTGTGACCAGAACCGGCGAGTGTCGGGCGGCAGGCGCCGCACATACAGGTCGAGCGGGCGGGCCTCCCGGCCGCCGTGGGCGCGGACCGTGCGGATGAGTTCCAGGTTCTCGAACAGCACGTCGCCGTCGTAGCCGCCCATCTTCTCGAACGACGAGCGGCGTACGCCGAAGGTCCCCGGATAGTCCGCCCCGAGGCCGCGGTTGAGCAGGGTGCGGGCGGTGTCCCAGCGGGCGTGCCAGGGGAGCGGGTGGAAGTGGTTCTGCGGGCGGACGAGGTCGGCGTGGCCGAGCAGGGCGTGGACCCGGGCGAGCGCGTCCGCGTCGTAGCGCACGTCGTCGTCGGCGATGACGACGTGCTCGCTCCGGGCGCGGCGCATGCCGGTGAGCACGCCGGCCACCTTGCCGTTGGCGACCGTCAGGTCGTCGTCGGGCCGCACGTGCTCGGCGATGCCGCGCCACAGGCGCGCGTGCCGTTCGAACAGCGGCGACGGCGAGCCGTCGACCACCACGATCCGGGCGTGCCGGGCCAGGCCGCGCAGGTAGCCGGTCAGCTCCGCCAGCCCTGCGTCGTCGTGCCAGCGCAGCGGAAGTACGTAGTCGATCTCCGCCGTCGTACGGCCCGATTCGGGCGGGCGGCGGCCGAGCGCGGTCATCGCACCGTCACCTCGGCGTCGGCCCGCCACTCCGCCTTCCACAGGGAGGTGCGCCCCTCCCTCCAGCGGCCCAGCAGATGCTCCGCGAAGATCCGGTCGAGGGCCAGCGCGCAGGCGGCGCCGTAGAGGACGTCGCCGGTCAGGCCGGGGTGCTCGGCGGCGAACGCGCCGCACATGTCGTGCGCGGCGATCTGCTCGTGCACGGCGTCGGCCTGCACGTGCTCGTCGTAGTAGCGGCGCGCGTCGGCGTCGCCGCCCAGCCGCCGCAGGCCCTGGCTGTAGCGGCGGTTGGGGAGCGACGAGGTCATCTCGAACGCCGCGAGGTGCCCGAGGAGCGCGCCCCGGTGGTGGCGGTGCAGCCCGAACAGCGACATGACGTTGCTGATCGCGAGCGTCACGCCGGGGACGCTGCCCAGGTAGGCGCCGTAGGAGTCGTCGAGCCCGAGCCCCCGCATGGTCGCGCGGAACAGCTCGGCGTGCATGCGCTCCGGCCTGCCCCCGCCGTACTCGTCGGACTGGATCTCCACCAGCGCGGCCTTGGACCGTCCGAGCAGGCGCGGGATCCCCCACGTGTGGGGGTCGGCCTCCTTGAGCTGGTAGATCGACCGGTGGATGACGAACTCGCGGAACTGCCCTGCGTCGCCTCTGCCACGCAGGTACGTCGACAGGGAGGGGCCGTCGTCGGCCGCCACCAGCGCCGCCAGGGCCCGGGGCACCTCCTGCGGCGGCGGAGCGGGCGGGCGGGGCACGCGCCGGGCCAGCCACCCCTCGAACCACGTCTCCAGGCGCTCCCGCAGGGCCAGCACCGACGGGTTCCACTCCCAGCGGTCGTCGACGCCGTCGAAGCCCTGGTAGTGCAGCTCGTAACAGACGAACAGCGCGAGCTGGGCGTCGTCCTCGCCGTCGCACGCGTCGGCCGGCGGCGGGCCGAAAACGTGAGGCGGCCGGGCCAGCTCCGCGAAGAGCCGGTCGGTGAGCGGGCCTCGGGGCGCGGGCAACTGCATCAGCTCTCCAGCAGGCGGTAGACGGACACGTGGCCGCGGCTGTCGTCGGTGAACGGAGCGCCGGACCAGTCGGCCCAGCGGTGCTCCCGCTCCATGCCGGCGAGGCGGGCCATGAGGTCCAGCTCGCACGGCCAGGCGTAGCGGTGGTTTGCCGGCAGCAACCGCAGACCGTCCGCGGTCATCCGCAGTTTCGTGGTGTGCATGAACTGCTCGGCCGGGCTCAGCCGGGCGGCCTCGACGACGACCTCGTCCTCGCCGAGCGACAGCAGCCGCAGCGACGTCCGGTCGCGGAAGGCCGCGGGGTCCGGCACCCACGTCTCGACCACGAAGCGTCCCCCGGGCCGCAGATGGGCCGCCGCGTTGTGGAAGCACCTCACCTGGGCGTCCTGGGAGGGCAGCGCGAAGACGGTGTTGAAGGCCAGCAGGACGAGCGCGAACCGCCCCTCGACCCGCACCTCCGAGAAGTCGCCCACGGTCACCGGGATGCGGTCACCGCCGGGTTTGTCCCGCAGGATCGCCACCATGTCGGGCGACCCGTCGACGCCCGCCACGGCCAGGCCGCGGGCGGCGAGGGGGAGCGCCAGCCTGCCGGTGCCGATCCCGAACTCCAGGACGGGCCCTCCCTCGGCGAGCCGGAAGACGCGCTCGACCGCCGGACCGGTGGGCAGGTACTCCACCATCTCGTCGTAGATGTCCGCGATCGCCCGCCCGTACGCGGACGCATCGAACTCCCCCATACGTTCCCCCCCACACGACCGGCACGCGCCATGGGGCCGCCGGTCGGCCCGTCACGCCCCCAGGTCGCGGGCGACCGTGTCGAGCCGGTCCGCGAGCTCGCCGAGCCGCCGGTCGTCCAGCGGGCCGCCTCCCACCTGGCTCTCCAGGTCGCGCCGGCTGGCGATCACCAGGCCCTCGGCGCGCGACTCCGGCACGACCTCGCACCGCCCGCCCACCAGCACCAGCGTCGCGTCGGGCGACGGCGACTCCAGCAGCGCACGGACCTCGTCCCGGCCGACGACACTCATGACATTTCCTTCCGGCCCCGATCGACTTCCTCCGCCTACCCCTGCGACCTGGCCGTACACGTCCGCGCTCACGGCGCGTCTGTGGGCAGCAGCGTGCCGAGGGGCCCCAGGTCGAGGTTGAGGTCGGACGGCGAGATGTCGAACCGCTCACACAACTCGGTCATGGCCTCCTCCAGACGCATCAGCGTCAGGCCGAGGGTCTCGACCTGCTCGTCGGACAGGTCGCCCTGGTCCATCCGCCGGATGGCCTGCCGTTCCACCAGCTGGCGCACCAGTTCGACGAGCGTCAGCACGAGACGGCTCAGGTCGCGCCGCACCGCGTCCGGGTCGGTGTTCAGCCGCCAGGGGCTGCCCCTTCCGGGTTCCGCGCTCCGCTCCCACTGGTCCTGCTCCCACCGATCCTGCTCCCACCGATCCGGGCCGCCCGCCTCGGTCTCCACGTCCATCCGCCACGGCCCCGCCCCGGTGTCCCGCGGAGCGCTCCCGGCCTCACCACCGGTCATCCTCGATCTCCCTCCTGCCGCCGAGGTCGTCCGTCCCCGCGTACGGCTCGCCGAGCGGGTCGAACGGCTCGGTGCCGCGTACGGAGCCGAGCAGCGCCCGCAGGGAGATGCGGACGAGGTCGATGTCGGCGATCGACAGCACGATGTCGCCGGTGATCACCACGCCGCCCGCGAGCAGCCGGTCGAGCAGGTCGACGAGCGCCACGCGCTCGGGCGGCAGGCGGCCCTCGGCGGCGAGGGAGGCGCCCCGCGGCCGCTCCGGCACGTACGCCGGGGTCCCGCCGGGCGTCATCGCACGCCCCCGGCACGGCCCGCCCCGAGGTCGATGGAGGTGAAGGAGTAGGGCGCCCACGGGCCGGTGAGCTCGACGTCCAGGAACCGGTCGCGGTAGCCGCCGATCACCGCGGCGAACTCCTCCTCGCGGGCCGGATCGACCAGGTAGGCGCCGTTGAGCACCATCGACTCGCTCCGCCCGGACAGCTGGGGGTCCTGCGGGCGGTGGCGGCGGCTCGCCACGGCGAGCTGTCCCAGGTCGGCGTGCAACCGCTCGGCCCGCTCGGCTGCGGCGCGCCACAGGTCCTCCCTGCCGCGCAGGTTCTCCTTCTTCCGGCGCAGGTAGGCCATGCCGGGGCTGTCGCCACCGGCCCGGGGGGTGGCCGCGGGCGCCGGGGAGGGGGGTGGCGTGTCCCGCCGCAGGTATGCCTTGACGCCCCACTCCCGCCGTCCCGCGACATGCGACAGGATCTCCGCGAAGTCGTCGTGCCGCCGGTCGAGGAGGTCGCGGACCTGCTCCTCGCCGGTGTAGACGGTCACCAGGCGCACGGGGGCGGTCGGCCCGGCCGCCGCCAGCGCCTCGACGACCCGGTGGTGGGCGCGGGCGACTCCCTCCACCCAGTCGAGGTCCTCCAGCGAGCGGCGCAGCGGTTCCTCGCCGAACCGGTCGAGGGGCACGTCGCTGACGTGGGCCACGAGCCCGCCGTGCGGCACGGGCCGCACCAGGCCGTCCATGACGCCGCGCAGGTCACGAGGGGGCTCCCCGCCGGACGTCACCGCGTACAGGTAGACCCCCGCGCCGGGACCACCCGGGGTGGCGGTCTCACGGGCCGCGCCAGGGTCGGCGCCCCGCGGTTCGAGGGCGCCCGGGGTGGCGGTCTCACGGGCCGCGCGAAGGTCGCCGCCCCGCGTCTCGTGCGCATCGCGCGGGCCGCCAGGGGCGCGCGCCTTCTGCGGCGGGGTGATGGGAGCGGCGGGGTGGTTCTCACTCACGGCCGGGCTCCGTTCCGGGAGGCCGGCCGAGCCGCCGGGCGCGTTCCTCGGCCTGACGGTCGCCGCGCCGCTCACCCGCGCGTTCAACCGGTCGCTCGTCCGCATGCTCGCCGCGCCGCTCACCCATGCCTTCTCTCGCACGCTCGCCGCGCCGCTCAACCGCACGCTCACCCGTGCGCTCGCCCGGCCGTTCGTCCGCACGGTCGCCGCGCCGCTCAACCGCCCGCTCGCCCGGTTCGAGTTCCGTCCGCTCCTCCCAGGCGAGCAGGCGCTCCTCGACCGCGCCCAGGCGCTCGCGGAGCCGGCGGTTCTCCTCGACCAGTTCGCGGTCCCTGCCGCTGAGCCACGGGTCGCGCTCCCACCAGTCGATGCCGATCTCCCGCGCGGTGTCGACCGAGGCGATGACCAGCCGCAGCTTGATGGTCAGCAGCTCGATCTCCAGCAGGTTCACCCGGATGTCGCCGGCGATCACGATGCCCCGGTCGAGCACGCGTTCCAGGATGTCGCCCAGGTTGGTCGACTCCCGTCCCATGACGGCCGGCGGCGCGTACGACTCGCGCAGGACGGGACGCGAGCGGGGATCGGTCATAGCCCACCGCCGTAGGCGCCCGTGCCGCGCCGGTAGGTCCGGGTGCGCCGGTAGGACATGAGGTTCCCCTCGTCGTCCACCTGGCACTCGTAGATCGACAGCATGTCGCTGGTGGACGGGATCCTGCGGTCCTCGACGACCTCGACGTCCACCAGCCAGCCGTTCTCCACGGGTTCCACCGACGTGACCCCCTCCGTTTCCTTGGAGGTCAGATCCGCGATGAAGCGCAGGCCGAGCCGTCCGGCGGAGACCGCGTTCAGCGCGGCCCGGCGCCGGCGCGGCTCGGCGCCGCGCTCATCCCTGCGCTCATCCCAACGCTCGTCCTCGTCTTCGCCCTCGGACTCGTCGTACGGCCCGTCCTCCTCGACGGGCATGCCCGAGGAGGCCCGCCGCCCGTACGGCGCGGCGTCCTCGTCGTAACGGGCTCTCCGCCGGGGAGGCATGGACGATCACCCCCTCCGCGGGCCGCTCATGAGCCTGAGGATCTCTTCCACGGCCTGGGCCTCCTCCTCTTCGGAGATCTGGCCCGCGCGCCTGGCCTCCTCGATGGCCTCCAGCCGCCGCCGGACCGCCGCCGGATCCCTCAGCTCATGCTCGACCTGCTGCTGGATCAGCTCACCCAGCCGGATGACGCCGTGGACAGGGGCGAGCGGCCAGGTGAACAACAGGCTGATCAGTCCCACGGCGGCCTCCCCTCATACTCAGGTGGTGACGAAGTCGTACGGCGCCATCGGCCCGAGCATGCGGACCTCGACCCGGTCTCCCCACTCGGAGCGCAGCTCCCCGACCGCGCGTTCGAAGTCGGCCTGGCGGTCGTTCTCCACGAGGAACGCGACGTGCGCGGCGTCCCGTTCGTGGCTGGGGTCCCGGACCGCCGCGGCGACGGTGACGGGCTCGAAGCGTTCGACGACCGCCCGGGTGTCGGCCTCCCGTTTCGCGGCGATGATCTGCGTGATCAGCTCGCCGAGGCGGATCCGCTCGTTACGCGTCACCTCTTCCGGCAACTGCCTGATCCGGTCGCGCAGCTGTCTGGCCTCGGCGTTCTCCGTCAGCACCTCGACCAGCACCGGCTGCTCGGCGTACCGCGCCTTGAGCACGAACTGGGTCCGGCCCTCGATCTGCTTCAGCGCGGCCGCGAACGAGTCGTGGTGCGGGGCCAGCAGCTCCTCCACGACCGCTTCCGGCGTGGTCATCACGGCGCCGAACCGCAGGGGAAGCACGGGCACCTCGGCCGCGGCCTCGTCGAGCAACTGCTCGTGGGCCACCAGGTCCTGCGCGCGGCCGAGGGGGCGGTCCACGTCGACGTCGCTCACCAGGGCGGCGATCTCACCGTGCCTGATGATTGTGACCCTGCCCGGAGGATCGCCCACCCCGACGGCGTCCTCGCTGATCTCCACGTCCTCCGGGAGGATGCCGTAGACGTAGCACGCGGTGTTGCGCGGGGGAGCCTCGGCCTGGTCGCCCGCCCCGGACTGCCTGGTGGAGCCGGTCATCTCAGTCCTCCTCCCGTCGACGCCGGCGGGTACGCGGGGCGGGTTCCTCCGCGTAGCTCGCCATGAGGTCCTGCAGCTTCTCTCCGGCCGCCTCCAGCACGCCCTGGGCCACGCCCTTGGACTTGCCGTGGGCGATCTTCTGGGGCGCACTCGACAGGAGGTCGGGCAGCCCCTGCTGCTGTGACGCCAGGTCCAGCCGGTTCACCGCCTCGGCGAACCGGAGATAGGTGTCGACGCTCGCGACGACGACACGCACGTCGATGGTCAGAATCTCGATGCCGACCAGTGAGACCCGTACGTAGGCGTCGATCACGAGGCCCTTGTCCAGGATCGTGTCAATGACGTCGGCCAGGCCCGATCCCGACGACCGGCCCGGCAATCCGCCGCCACCCGCCGGTGGAACGGCTACCGTCATGCGCTTCCCCTCCTTGCTTCCTTGTCGTGTCTGCGGTTACTCGCCCCGCCCCCGCCATTCGGCGCGCGGGCGGCTGTTCTATTCGGGGGGACGGCGGCGCCGGACCAGGGGGCGGCGACGCACCGGCTGCTCCTCCCGCGCCCTTGCGTGGGCCTCGCCCGTCTCCTCGGACTCCTCGCCCCTGCGGCCCTGCTCGCCCCTCCGGGGCTGTTCGCCCTCGCTCCGCTCGGCCTCCGCTTCGCGCCGCCTGACCGGCGCCCGCGTGCCGCGCTCCGCGGACTCGTCCCCGCGCCTCCGGGTGACCGGCGGCCTGGCCCGGCCGCCCGCCTGGGCGCCCGCATAGGCGGGCCTGCGCGCCCGCTCGGGCTCCTCTTCTTCCTCCTCGTACGGCTCCTCCTCGGCGCCCCCTTCTTCGGGAACCTCCTCCTCGAACTCCTCGGGCTCCTCGAACTCCTCGCCTTCTTCGGCTTCCGCGCGCTCCTCGGGGGCCTCCTCGCCCCGCTCGCGGCCCTCGCGTTCGCGCTCCTCGCGCAGCGCCGTCTCGTGGTCCTTGACGACCTCGCTGTCGCGGATCTCGCCCCGCCAGCCCTCGATCTCGTCGGGACGCAGCAGGGCGTTGGTCATGACGTGCCGCTTGAAGTGCTTGAACTCGAGCCGGACCCGGCGGCCCTGGGCCCGCCACAGGTTGCCGACGCGCTCGAAGAAACCCTGCGGGTGATACTCGACGACGAGCAGGACCCGGGTCAGCTCGGGAGTGATCTCGTGGAAGGTCACCGAGCCGTCCGGGAAGCCCTTCGGGCCCTGCGACCGCCAGATGATCCTGCTGTCGGGGACCTGCTCGACGATCGTCGACTCCCACGTGCGGTGGGACCAGAAGACCTGCGCCTTCCACCCGAGCTTCTCGTCGGACTTCTGCTCGACGGTCTCGACCTTCTTCATGAAGCTCGGGAAGTCCTCGAACTGCGTCCACTGGTTGTAGACCAGGCGGAGCGGCGCGCCGATGTCGAGCGATTCGATGATGTTGGTGACCTTGAGCTTCTTGCCCTTGCGGCCCTTGCCTCCGCCGCCGCCCCCGCCGAACAGGCCCTTGATCTTCTCCTTGCCGTACGCCATGAGGGCCGCGCGTACGGGATGGCCGCCCCCGCCGTCCTCGGTGAGAGCGCTGGTGAGAGCGCCGAGCAGGCCGCCGCCGCCCGTCGCGCCGAGCCGGTCGGCGGCCGACTTGAGCAGCCCTCGGGCGTCCCGGCCGCGGGTGACACCGCGGAGCAGCCCGCCGAGCGCCTCCCGTCCGCCGCCCTCTTTGCCGGTGAGCGCGCTGAACAGCCCGGAGCCGCCGTGCTCCACGTAGTCGGTGAGACGGCCGGCCAGGCCGTCGATCTTCTCGGCGACCCGCGACAACGCGCGCTCGGCCACGGCCGTGGCGAGGTTCTGGAACTCCTGCCCGAGCCGCTGCGTGGGCAGCGCCCCTTCGTCCGGCGCCCGTGTGCCCTGCGTTCGTTCCCGCGTCTGTTCGGTCATCGGTCTCACCTCCTCCGCAGCACGGGGCGGGTGGGACGGATCCGGGGCCTGCGCCGCTCCTCGGGTTCGGGCTCCTCCGCCTCCTCCTCCGGCTCCTCCTCGTACTCCTCTTCCTCCTCGTAGGCCTCTTCGGGCTCAGGCTCGCGCTGCGGCGGGCGGCGGCGGGGCACCCGGCGGCGGCCCTCCTCCGGCCGCTCCTTCTCCTCTTCCTCTGCCTCTTCCTCCGCGGCCCGGCCCCGGCCCTTGGGCTGCCGGAGCGCCTCGGCGCGTTCGTGCAGCTTGTCGCTCAGGTTGTCGATCTGGCGGCTGGTGGCGCGCATGGCCGCCGCCTTGCCGATGTCGAGCAGGTCGCCGCGCACGCGTTCGGTGAGTTTGCCCAGGTCGGGGGCGGTGCCGCCGAGGATCTTGGGGACCTGTTCGAGGAGGGCGCCCGCGGCTCCCTCGCCCTTGAGGCGGGCGGCGAGGATGGCCAGCGCGAGCACCAGCGCCAGGCGCAGCTTGTGGTGCCGGCCGAGGTAGTAGCCCGCGATGACAGCCAGGGCCACCTTCAGTCCGTCTTTCATGATCGCGCCTCCTACTGGCCGCCCCCGAAGCGCCGTTCCGGACATCCGCCCGTCTCGCCGTGCGGCGCTGCGATCCGACTGAACGGTATGAATGCCCTAGACAGGCACATAAAAACTCGATCTCGTACATACCGGGCAGTTTTGGTCGGACTTGATCCCCGCCTTAGAGCCGTCCGTTCTGGCCCTCCCCGGGCTCGCCGGTCTTGGTGTGTTGGAGGGCTTCCGATGACCCAACCTCGCCCCACCTCGGATGATTACTGTGTGCAAACCGGGTATCACGGGCCTGTATCGGCGGTAAGCGGTACCTACCGCGCACGTGAAGCGGGAGAGTCACATGACCGAGACCAGAACGTCGACCGCGACCGTCGAGCATGCACCCGGACGGTCCCTCGGAACGCAGGGTGGCTCCAGCCTGGTGACGGAGCGGGGCCGCACCACGATCGCCGACGAGGTGGTCGCCAAGATCGCCGGAATGGCGGCCCGCGAGATCGACGGAGTCCACGACTTCGGCACCGGCACAGCCCGCGCGTTCGGCGCGATCAGGGGCGCGCTCGGCGGGGAGGACGGCGTCACCCGGGGCATGTCCGTGGAGGTCGGCGAGCGGCAGGCCGCCGTGGACATCCACCTCATCGTCGAGTACGGCGTCGCGATCCCCGACCTCGCGCAGGCGGTGCGGAGCCACGTGATCCGCGCGGTGGAGCGCATGTGCGGGCTGGAGGTCACCGAGGTCAACATCGCGGTCGACGACGTCCACCTGCCGAGGCAGCAGGAGTCGCAGGCGCCTGCGGACGGGGAGCCGCGGGTCCAATGAGCGCCGTTCCGGAGAGCGCGGGGGCGGAAGACCGCCGGCGGGTGCCCGAGACCGCCGGGCGCGGCTCCCCGGAAGGCCCCCCGCCGGAGCGGGACGGCCGCACCGGAGCGGAAGAGGAACGCGAGGTCTCCGCCCGCCGGATCGCCGACCGCGTGCTGTCGTGTCCCGACGTCGCCGACCTGTCCCGGGGACCGTTCGGCGTGGTCGCGACGTACCTGCCCGGCGGTCTCGTCCCCGGCGTCGCCGTACGGGACGACGTGATCGAGGTCGACATCGTCGCCCGGTACGGCAGGCCGCTGCCGGAGGTCGCCGACCTGGTCCGCGACGCGATCGGCGACCTGGCGGCCGGCCGCAGGGTGGACGTGACGATCGCCGACGTGGTCAGAGACGACGGCGGAAGGAAGGAATGATCATGGAAGGCTATCCGCTCTGGGGTCTCGTGGGGCTGGTGTTCGGCACGGTGCTTGGGGTGGTCGGGGCCTTCGGCGGTCTCGCCGCGTTCATCATCGTCCTGGTCCTCGGCATCGTCGGGTTCCTCGTCGGACTGGTGCTCGAAGGCGGCGTACACATGCCGCAGATGCACCCGAGACGGCAATGAGCGAGCCCGCGGCGCACGGGACGACGACGATCTCGGACCGCGCCTTCGCGAGGATCGCCGAGAAGCTGGCGAGCGAGGACGAGCACGTGACCGGCCTGCCCCACGTGTCGGCGTCGGTGTGCGGGGCGGTCGCGGCGGTCCACTGCGATCTGGCCGTGCGTTATCCGGCGCCGGTGCCGCGGCTGGCCGCGAAGATCCGCGAGCACGTCCGGCGCCGGCTGCGCGAGCTGACCGGTATCTCTGTGGAGAACGTGGACATCGAGGTCGTTGAACTCGTGCCCGAGCGGAAGTCCGAGCGGAAGTCCGGGCGCAGGCCCGTGTGAAGGCCCGAGCGGAGGGGTGGCGATGACCGAAGTCCGAGGCCCGTCTGAGAAGGTGCCGCGCTTCGTCCCGACACGGGGGTTCGGGGCCGGGAGAGCCGGCCGGGCCTTCCGGCCCAGCCGGGGGCTGCCGGCGGCGGTCGCCGCACTGGCGCTGCTGGCGGTCGGCGGCCTCACCGCCGTCCACGTGGTCTCCGCGCTGCTGGGCCTCCCCGTCAAGCTGGTGCCGTACGACCAGTGGGCCCGCTGGGCGAGCACCACACCGTGGGACGACGGCCGGGCCCTCGCGGTGGCCTCCGCGCTGGCCCTGATCGGCCTGGTGCTGATACTGATCGCGGTGGTCCCCGGCCGGGGGCGGATGATCGCGCTGCGCACGGGAGATCCCGACCTGGTGGTCGGCCTGCCGCGCCGCGCGCTGGCGCGGGCGCTGAGAGTCAGGGCGAACCAGGTGGACGGCGTGCGCTCGGCCGGGGCGCGGATGCGCGGCTGGCACGCGGACGTGTCGGTCCGAACGGACCTGCGCGACACGACGGCGCTCGGGGAGCGCGTGCGTGCGGCCGTCGAGGACGAACTGGCCCGGCTCGCCCCCGCCCACCGCGTCTCGCTGAACCTGCGCGTCCACGGCCCGTCCTAGACGAAGGAGGCAGGACCGTGAAGACGAGATCGGGCAAGGGCAACCGAGCGGGCCTGGCGTTGTTCGGCCTGGTCCTGCTGGCCGCGGGCGGCCTCGCGCTGGCGCGGGCGCTGGGCGCCTTCGGCGGCGCCGCGGTGCGGGGGCCGGTGGTGGACGCCGGGGCCAGGAACCTGGCGGCTACGGCGCCGTGGTTCTGGCCGGTCGTGGCCGCCATCGCATTCGTGATCGGGCTCATCGGATTGGCCTGGCTGCTGGCGCTGCTGCGGGTCGACCGGCCGCGGCGGCTGCGCCTGGAGTCGGACACGTCCGGGGTCACCGAGGTCGACGCGCATCCCGCGAGCGAGGCCCTGGCCGAGCAGGTCAGCGCTTATCCGGAGGTGCGCCGGGCGCACGCCGTGCTGCGCGGCCCGTCCGACGATCCGCACCTCGACCTCGGCGTCTCCGCCGTGGAACCGGCCGACCTCGGAGCACTGGTCACGCGGCTGCACGACGAGGCCGTCCCGGACCTGCGCACCACACTCGGCCTGCGCCGCCTCCCGGCGATGGTCCGGCTCGACCTCACCGGCGGCAGCCGGACCCGCGAGGTCCACTGAGCGCCGGTCAGCCTTTGGACAGGACCTCGGCGAGGACGGCCGCCTGGCTGTGCTCGATGTCCTTGGTCGCGGTGAGCAGGGTCAGCGGGCCACTCTCCGCGAGCCGGCGCAGCCGGTCGAGGGCGGCCCGCCGCTCGGGATCGTCCAGCTCCGCGAGATAGCGGCTGCGGAACTCGCCGAACCTCTCGGGGACGTGGCCATACCAGGAGCGCAGGGCATTGGACGGCGCCACGTCCTTGACCCATTCGTCCAGGTGCGCGGCCTCCTTGGTGAGGCCGCGCGGCCACACCCGGTCGACCAGCACCCGCGTCCCGTCCCCGGGCGCGGGGTCCTCGTACACGCGGCGGACCGTGACGGACATCGCCCTCACCTCCTCCTGGGCCATACTCCCCAGCGAGTGGTCGCGCACGCCGGCAGTCGGACAGGACTCGTAACTGAAAGTTTCACTTTCCGTAAGGGCGTTGTCGCTGGTCGGGGTTTCGTCCAAGTTGTCGATCAATTCGACCCATGTCGCCTGCCTTGGCCTGATGTCTATGGTCCGGGACATGAAGATGCGAATGATCACGGCGGGCCTCGTCATGCTCGGCTCGGTCGCCGCGTCGCTCGTCGTCGGTCAGGCGGCGCACGCGGACACGACGATCTGCGAGAAGTACGGCTCGACCACGATTCAGGGCGGCAAGTACGTCGTCATCAACAACAACTGGGGCGATGACACCCAGCAGTGCATCAACGTCACCGGCACCGGCTTCTCCGTGACGCAGGCCTCCCACAACAAGCCGCAGAACGGCGCCCCGGGGTCCTACCCCGCGGTGTACGCCGGCTGCCACTACGCCAACTGCTCCAGCGGCAGCGGCCTCCCCCTGCAGGTGAGCAACAGTCAGTTCAACACGGTGCAGACCAGCGTCAGCATGACGTACCCCGGCTCGGGCGTGTACGACGCGGCGTACGACATCTGGTTCGACCCGACGCCCCGCAAGGACGGCCAGAACACCGGCGCCGAGCTGATGGTCTGGCTGAACCACACCGGCTCGATCCAGCCGGTCGGCTCGAAGGTCGGCACGGTCAACCTCGCCGGCGCCACCTGGGACGTCTGGTATGGCAACTCCGGCTGGAACGTCGTCTCCTACGTCCGCACCTCGCCGACGAACTCGCTCAGCTTCGCCGTACGGACCTTCTTCGACGACATGGTGAACCGGGGCTACGGCCAGCGGTCGTGGTATCTGACCAGCGTCCAGGCCGGGTTCGAGCCCTGGGTGGGCGGCACCGGCCTCGCGGTGAACAACTTCTCCTACAGCATCGGCGGCGTGGTCCAGAGCCCGTCGCCGACGCCCACCGTCAGCCCCACCCCCGGCAACGGCGGCGCCTGCCGGGTGAGCTACAGCAAGAACGAGTGGCAGGGCGGCTTCACCGGCAACGTCACCGTCACCAACACCTCCTCCAGCTCGGTCAACGGCTGGAACGTCGGCTTCACGTTCCCGAACGGCCAGAAGATCACCGGCTACTGGGGCGCCGACGTCACCCAGAGCGGGTCGTCCGTGACGG
This sequence comes from Microbispora sitophila, assembly GCF_014892245.1. Lineage (NCBI taxonomy): Bacteria > Bacillati > Actinomycetota > Actinomycetes > Streptosporangiales > Streptosporangiaceae > Microbispora > Microbispora sitophila. The sequence continues at coordinate 137,698 of NZ_JADBGC010000008.1, forward strand.
CGAAGAACCTGTCCTACAACGGCTCGATTCCGGCGGGCGGCAACGTCTCGTTCGGCTTCCAGGGCACCTGGAGCGGCTCGAACGGCAACCCGACCGGCTTCACGCTGAACGGCACCCCCTGTTCGTCCTGAACAGCACGAAAAAAGCGCCGCCGGAGGGACGTCCCTCCGGCGGCGCCGTCACATCATCAGGGGTTGATGTTGATCGTGAAGGTGGACGTGGTGTTCTTGATGTCCTGGTAGTTGTCGCTGAGCTTCAGGTTGTTGAAGGTCACCGACCCGACCGCCGGTCCCTGGTCGGGCTCCGGCAGCTCGTTCGCCCAGAGGGCGAAGCCCGACTTCGCGTCGAACGCGTCGCCGCTCTTGTGCGCCCCGGAGATCGAGATGTTGGTGAGGACGGTGTCCTTGATCGGATTGACCGGCTGGCCGCCGAGGTACTGGGTCTGGAACATGATCCCCGAGTACGTCGGGTCGACGATGTCGACGTTGCTGATCCGGATGCCCTGGAACACCTTCGAGGCGGAGAACAGCCAGATCGCCGGGAAGGTCTGCTGGCCCCAGAAGTGGCCGCCCGCACGGACGATCGAGATGTTGTCGAACACCGTGGGCGGGCTCGCGCCGAAGCCGTTCATCGGGTAGCCGAAGTCGAGCGAGCTGATCGTGATGCCGGAGTAGGTCAGCGTGTCCGCGATGTAGATGTTCCTGAAGGTGTTCGCGTACCCGCCGTACACCGCGATGCCGGCCGCGCGCCACGGCAGGATCGCGGTCAGGTTCTCGTAGACGTTGTTCTTCTCGTCGGCGCCTCCCGCGTCGATGGCCGAGAACAGCGCGAAGCTGTCGTCGCCGGTCGTCCTCGCCTCGTTGTTCGAGACCAGGTTGTCCGTGCTGCCGTTGGTCATGTTGACGCCGTCGGCGAAGGTGTCACGGATCCGTGAGTTCTTGATCGTGATGTTGTCGGTGTTCGCGCCCCAGTACATGCAGACCTGGTGCTCGACCCAGATGTTGTCGATCGTCATGTTGGCGACGTTCTGCCAGTCGAACACCTTGCCCGGCCCGTCGATGCGGCTGGTGTAGTTGCCGAAGTAGGCGAACCCGGAGAACGTCGAGCCGTTGGCCGACGACTCCGCCCGGAAGCCGACGTCGGTGTTCTCCTGCGTCGAGGGCGCGTAGAACCGGGTGAACCACGGCCCGGCGCCGACCACCTTGACCGCCTTGCCGTACACCTGGAACTTGCCCGACGTCTGGTAGTCGCCCGGCGGCAGGTAGACGCCCACGAGCTTGCCGGTGGTGTCCATCCGCACCTTGTCGAGCGCGTTCTGCACGTCCTGGTGGGTGAACCCGGTCGGCACGGCGTACGTCGCGGGGTCGGGGTTGGGGATCGCCGACGCCTGCTCCAGGTTCACGAAGTCGATCGCGTACGTGGAGGTGTTGGCGGCGTCCTTCTGCAGCCGGATCTTGCTGCCCTTCGGGACGGTCGTCCCGAGCAGGACGTTGGCCTCGTCGTAGATGTGCCGTGGGGCGCCCGCGCCCGGCGAGTTGCCCGGGCCCGCCTCCGGGCCGTACAGCCACGCGTACTTCGAGGTCAGGTTGATCGCCTTGAGGAAGGTGCCGTTGACGTAGACGTTCAGCGTGGCGTCGGTGCCGCCGCCGCCCGCCGCGTCGGGGATGGAGAAGCGGGTGACCAGGGTGTTCGTGTCGGCCCTGGTCGTCCATTCCACGTAGCTGCCGGTGCTGGTGAGCCGCACGGCCTTGCGGCCGGACGCCTCGCCGGCCAGGTCGCCGATGGTCCGGTTCGGGCCGACGACCGTCGCCCCGCCGCCGGTCACGCCGTCCTCGGCCTCGTACATGTCGTACGGCATGTTCGCGCCGCGGCCGACGAAGAACGGCAGCGTGGAGGTGTTGTTGGCCTGCTTGACCGGCAGCTCGTTGGCGTCGGCGGCGAGCACGGTCTTCACCGTGTATCTGCCGTTGGCGGCCGTCCACGTGCCCAGGTTGACCGGGCTCGTCGTGGAACCGGCCGCGATCGCGCCGCTGTAGGAGCCGGTCAGCGTCTTGACCACGGTGCCCGAGTCGTTGGCGATCGTGAGCGTGATGCCGTGGGCGCCGCCCGCCGAGGCGACCGTGCCCTGGTTCTTGATCGCCACGGTGAACGTCACCGTGCTGCCGTTTGCCGGGTTGCCGGGCGACCAGCTCACCGGAGAGGCCACCAGGTCGGAGCTGTCCACCGGCTTCACGACCAGCGGGGAGGAGGCGGTGAAGGAGTTGTTGGTCTCGTTCTGCTCGATGACCGCGTTCGACTCGTCGACCTTGGCGCTCAGCGGGTAGCTGCCCGCGTCGCGCTGGCCGATGTTCGCCGTCACGGTGGCCGAGGCGCCGGCCGCGAGCGCGCCGACCGAGGCGGTGCCCACCTTGGTCCCGCCCAGGGAGAAGTCGACGGTGGTGGCGCCGGAGCCGAGGTCGCCCGCGTTGCGCACCGTCGCCGACAGCGTGACGGCGTCGGTCTCGACCGGGGACGCGGGGGAGGCCGACAGGGAGGTGATGGTCAGGTCGGGGTTGGGCGCCGGGGAGCCGATCACCTGGAACTCGGCCACCTGCCCCGCCGGGGCGCCGGAGTTGGCGGTGAACTTGAGCTGCACGTCCGCGACCGTGCCGGAGACCGGGATCGACACCGTGTTGCCGCTCGCGGGGTTGAAGGTGTAGGTCGCCGCGCTGGTCAGGTTGGCGAACCCGGACGCGCTCTGCTCGCGGCCGAGCACCTGGATCGTCTGCGTACGCGTGGACCAGGCGGCGTCGGGGTTGAGCTTGAGCACGACCGAGCTCACGACCGCGTTGGCCCCGAGCTGAACGGTCAGCGTCTGCGGGTACGAGCCGCCCGCGCCCTCCCAGTAGGTCGCCACATCGTTGTCGTTCGCGTTGGTCGCGACATACGTGAACGTGGAGGAGGAGGCGGTGATCGGCTTGCCGACGGCCATGTTCGAGCCGCCGCCCGAGCCGTTGCGGGTCACGGTGTTGCTGTTGATCGACTCGTTGCCTGCCGCGTCCTTGGCCCGCACGTAGTACGACACGGTGGCGCTCGTGGGCTGCGTGTCGGTGTAGGTCGTGATGTTTCCGGCCACGCTGCCGCGCAGCACGTTGTTCGCGTAGACGTCGTAGCCGGTGACGCCGACGTTGTCGGTGGAGGCGGTCCAGGTGAGCTTGACCTGCCCCGGCGTGGTCTCGGTGTAGGCGAGGTTGCCGGGAGCGGTCGGCGCCTGGGTGTCGCCGGTCGAGCCCTTGCGGGTGACGGTGTTGCTGTTGGCCGACTCGTTGCCGGCCGCGTCCTTGGCCCGTACGTAGTACGACACGGTGGCGTCGGCCGGCTGGGTGTCGGTGTAGGTCAGGACGTTCCCGGCGACGCTGGTGCGCAGCACCCCGTTGGCGTAGACGTCGTAGCCGGTGACGCCGACGTTGTCGGTGGATGCCGACCAGGTGAGCCTGATCTGGTTGGCGCCGGGCTCGGTGTAGGCCAGGTTCGAGGGAGCGGTCGGGGGCTGGGTGTCACCGGTGGGCGCCGGGCCGTACACCTCGAACTCGGCCACCTGCGCGGCCGGCCACGCGGTGTTGGCGGTGACGTTGATCCGGACGTACCGGACGTTCGCGGTCGAGAAGCTGATCGTGACCGTGTTCCCGCTCGCGGGGTCGAAGGTGCGGCCCGCGGAGGCGGCGAGGGTGGAGAAGCTGGTGCCGTCGGTGCCGCCCTGCACGGCCAGCGTCTGGGTGCGGGCCTCCCAGGTCGGCGGGAGCTTCAGCACCACCTTGTCGACCGCGGTCGAGGCGCCGAGGTCCACCTGGAGCCACTGGGGGAAGGCGTTGTTGGCGCTCTCCCAGTAGGTGGCCTGGTTGCCGTCGTTGGCGTTGCCCGCGCCGTACACGTCGGCGTGCGCGCTCTCCTTCATGGTCTTGCCGAGCGCGAGGTTGCCGGAGGCGGTGGCGGCGCCGTACACCTCGATCTCGGACAGTTGCGCCGCGGGCCAGCCGGTGTTGGCGGTGACGTTGATCCGGACGTACCGGGTCGTGGTCGCGGTGAAGCCGATCGTCACCGCGTTGCCCGAGCCGGGGGCGAAGGAGCGGCCGGCCGAGCTCACGATCGTGGTGAAGGAGGACCCGTCGGTGCTGCCCTGCACCGACAGCGTCTGGGTGCGGGCCTCCCACGACGCCGGCAGCTTGAGCACGACCTGGTCGATGCTCGTCGCGCCGCCGAGGTCGACCTGCGCCCACTGGGGAAAGGCGTTGTTCGAGCTCTCCCAGTAGGTGCCCTGGTTGCCGTCGTTGAGGTTGCCCGCGACGTACGGACTGTTGCTGCTGCTCGCGGTCACGGTGCGGCCGGCCGCGAGGTTGGGGCCGCCGGCGGCGGAGGCGGGGGAGAGGGGCGCGGCCACGGCGAGCAGGCAGGCCGCGGCCACAACAGCGATCAAGCGCAATAACGGGACATGTGTTTTCGACATTTGCGTTCCTCTGTCCGGCAGGAACCGACCGGCGGGTCATCCGATCCGCGGTCGTGGGGGGATTTCGGAGATCGGGGCTCGACGGGGTCGCGGCGGCGACCGGTTGCCCACTGCCGTGGCCGACATCACCTCATGTCCTTTCCTGCGAAAGGTGACGGTGGCGGGGCGCACGGACGCAGTGCTTCCTGCCGGAACTTGCGGAGAACCGCAAAGTCTCGATTTAGAGCTGCAAATTTCTTACATTAGGTTGCCCAGATGTTACATAGGGCCCACCGTGCCGTCAATGGGTCGGAAAGGCCGGATGGAAGGTGACAGGTCTGTCCCGTCCCCGAGTCGGGCCTACCTGGGGATACTTCAAGTGGGCGCCGGTCCGGAGCCGGCCCTGCGCCCGCCCGCGGGTCCCCCAACTCGCGAAAGGAACCCGGCAGAGGAGCCCTCATGTTTCTGCCCCCCAAGCGCTCGCTCGCGGCGTTGGCCGTGCCGCTGGTGAGCCTGACCGCGGCCCCGGCCGCAGCGACACCGACCCCGTCGAACGCGGCCGTTCACGCGGCTCCGCGCGTGGCGACCCTGGTCGACGTGCGCGCCTCGCACCAGCCCGGACTCGACCGGGTCGTCTTCGAGTTCCGCGGGCCACTCCCGGCACGGCGCGACGCCGGCTACGTTTCCCGGCTGATCGCCGACGGCTCGGGCCACACGGTCCCGGTGGCCGGCGACGCGATCCTCGGGCTGCGCTTCGGCGGCGCGACCGGCCACGACGACAACGGGCGCCCCACCTACGGGCCCGCCCGCGAGACCTTCGCGCTGCCCGGCGTGATCCAGGTCGTCAACGCGGGCGACTTCGAGGCGGAGCTCACGTTCGGCATCGGCCTGAGCAGGAAGGCGTCCTACCGCGTCTACACCCTCACGCACCCGAGCCGGGTGGTCGTGGACATCAAGACGCCCTACCGGACGGTGCCGGTGCGGACGTACTTCCTCGACTCCCGGGCGTACGCGGCGGGACGGCGGCCGTACACGGCGGCGGTGTCACGGCCGGTGACGCCGCCGTCCACCGCGCGCGGCGCGCTTCAGCGGCTGTTCGCCGGGCCGACGCAGGCGGAGTACGCCAAGGGACTGCGCTTCGTCGCCTCGGGAGCCACCGGCGTCCGTTCGGTCGTCGTCCGTGACGGGGTCGCCCACGTGCGGCTCACCGGTTCCCTCGGCAGCGGTGGGTCGGCGTTCACGGTCGCCGACGAGATCACGCCCACGCTCAAGCGGCTTCCCGGCATCCGCTGGGTGAAGATCTACGACGCCCGCGGCCGCACCGAACGCCCGAAGGGGCCCTCCGACTCCGTTCCGGAGAGCCTGGAACCGTGACGGTGGGAGGGCCGGGGCGCCCCCGGCCCTCTCCTTCGTCCGTGACCACCGGGGTCAGTGCCCTTGGACGGAGAGGTGGACCTTGGAGAAGTCGCGCGCGGCCAAATGGTCCTTACGGATGCCCCAGATGAGCCACGCGCCGTCGCCCCAGATCATCCCGGTCTGTCGTCCTCGGCCAGCTGCAGGAGCGTGACCCACTGGAGCGCCTCCTCCTGAAAGGCCGGATCGCCGTAGGAGCCGGTGCCGGCGGCGTGTGCCGCGACGGCCTCGATCGGGCCCTGAAGCGCGTCGGAGTATCCGCCCACCTGGTGCGGCGGCCCATCCATCCCTCCGTCTTCGAACAGCTCGAGCTGCTGCTCGAAGACCTCTCTCTCGTTGAAACTTTCGGAATAGATCGTATTTGTTGTCAGCCCTCTGCTGGCGTTTTCGCTGGTAGTCCGCGGATTTGCTGTCCGGCATTGACCCGAGACGAGTCAGTTCGTAAGGTACGTCAGCAGAAAGTTAGGGGATTGTTTCGAAAAGTTTCGACTTGTGGAGCATTCCCGGCTCGTGCATCTGGACGTCCGACCCCGTACTCCCGACCGGAGGACCTTCCTCATGCTGCACAGATTCGCCGCGGCCCTCGCCGCGGCCGGGCTCGTCACCGCGCTCGCGGCGGCCCCCGCCTCCGCTCACCCCGACCGGCACCACGACAAGACCCTGGGTGAGCTGGCCGGCGCCTCGCATCGCTACCTCGGCTCGGCCACCGACAACCCCGAGTTCTCCGACGCGGCGTACCTCAAGATCCTCGGCAGCGAGTTCAACTCGACCACGGCGGGCAACGCGCTCAAGTGGTACGCAACCGAGCCGCAGCAGGGGGTGTTCGACTTCACCCAGGGTGACCAGGTGCTCGACTTCGCCCGCAAGCACCACATGTCCTTCCGGGCGCACACGCTGGTGTGGCACAGCCAGCTCCCCGACTGGCTGAACAACGGCACCTTCACCGCCGACCAGCTCCGGGCCATCCTCAAGAACCACATCTTGACCGAGGCGCGCCACTACCGGGGCAAGGTCTACTCGTGGGACGTCGTCAACGAGGCGTTCAACGAGGACGGCACCTACCGGGACACGATCTTCTACCGGACGCTCGGCCCCGGCTACATCGCCGACGCGCTGCGCTGGGCGCGCCAGGCCGACCCGCACGCCAAGCTCTACCTGAACGACTACAACATCGAGGCCGTCGGGCCCAAGAGCGACGCGTACTACAACCTCGTGAAGCAGCTCAAGGCCCAGGGGGTGCCGATCGACGGCGTCGGCTTCCAGGGGCACCTCGCACTGCAGTACGGCTATCCGGACACGCTCCAGCAGAACCTGCAGCGCTTCGCCGACCTCGGCGTGGACGTGGCCATCACCGAGCTGGACATCCGCATGTACGTGCCGGCCGACGAGGCCAAGCTCGCGACCCAGGCCGACTGGTACGCCAGGGTGACCAAGGCGTGCCTCGCCGTCCGCCGCTGTGTCGGCATCACGATCTGGGACTACACCGACAAGTACTCCTGGATCCCCGCCTTCTTCGAGGGTGAGGGCGCGGCCCTGCCGTACGACGAGAACCTCCAGCCCAAGCCGGCCTACTACGCGATCCGCGACGCCCTGCGCGGCGCCGGAAGGCCCTGACCCTCCCCATGACGGTGCCCGCGCCCACCGGGGGCCGGGCACCGTCTCGCGTTTCCGAGAGGCCCGAGAGGCCGATGGAAGCCCCATGACGGCAGGCGGGCGTTAACCTCGGGCTTTCGCGGCGAATCTGAGCGGGCTTGATCGTTTACATGAGAAAAGTGCCTTTGAGCTGGGAGGATTGGGCTTGTCTAAGGTCCTGTCCGCACCAGTTCAGAAGGCACTTTCCGAGTGAAGACTATCGTGTCCCGGCGCAACAGCCACCGGACGGGCGCGAAAGATCGAGGTTAGTATTAAGTATTTCGACATCCCCCTTGAGGAGTCTTGCTCGGTGGAAGAACGTAGGGCTCGCCCAAACGGGGCTGTTTCATCTCGGATTGAGATCGCAGGGCCGTTGGGGTTGCCAGAAGAGGACGCCCAAGCCGCCACTCCTTTGCGGCGACATGATCCGCTCGTGGCCGTTGTGCCGCTGCTATGCGGAATGGCTATGCAGGCCGCGATCAGCAAGCTGAGCAGTCTCGGCGTGACGCCGACACTGGTTGAGGAGAACAGCGACACGATCTCCGCCGGCATCGTTATCGGCACGGATCCCGCCAGTGGGCAGTTCATTCGCTCGGGCGAATCGGTGACGTTGCGGGTGTCCCTGGGACCAAATTTGTCGCCGTCACCACGACAGATCTCCCCTAGGGCGAAGGACACGCCGGGGCCGACTACGGGGGTGCCCAACATGGTCGGCTTCACTCTGAGGGACGCGAAGGACACGCTCCAGGGTGCCGGTTTCAAGGTCAAGACCGTGGAGCAGCCGAGTGACGCCGTCCCGCAGGGTGCCGTGATCGATCAGGTGCCGCAGTCGCGGGCCGAGCTCACGCCGGGCCCTACGATCACGCTGATCGTCTCCACCGGTCCCCTGGGTAATGTCCCGCCGGGTGGTGATGACATTTTCTAGCCTCGGGCTTTCGCGGCGAATCTGAGCGGGCTTGATCGTTTACATGAGAAAAGTGCCTTTGAGCCGGGAGGATTGGGCTTGTCTAAGGTCCTGTCCGCACCAGTTCAGAAGGCACTTTCCGAGTGAAGACTATCGTGTCCCGGCGCAAGATCATGGTGTCCGCTGACGGCTCGGGACTCCTCTCGCAGGCCGGTGGGCTGTTACTGAAGGAGACGTTGCGGGTCACGGGTCTGGATGCGGCGCTGTCGGCGCAGTTGGAGCGGTGGCGTGCGTCCCGGGCCGTGCACGATCCCGGCAAGGTCATCGCCGATCTGGCCCTAACCATGGCGCTGGGTGGGGACTGCCTGGCCGACATCGCGATGCTCCGCGCTCAAAGCGAGGTGTTCGGCCCGATCGCCTCCGATCCGACCGTGTCCCGGCTGATCGACCGCCTGGCCGCCGATCCCGCCCGCGCGTTGAAGGCGATCCGCGCCGCCCGTGCCATCGCCCGCGAGCGGGCATGGATGCTGGCCGGCACCCACGCCCCCGGCGCCGACAATGAACTGATCCCCATCGATATCGACGCGACCATCGTCATCGCCCACTCCGACAAGGACCAGGCCGCGCCGACCTGGAAGAAGACCTTCGGGTTCCATCCGATGACGGTCTTCGCCGACCACGGCCCCGCAGGGGGCGGGGAACCGCTGGCGATCGTGCTACGGCCCGGCAACGCCGGGTCCAACACCGCCGCCGACCACATCACCGCGACCCGCCTGGCCGCGGCTCAGCTTCCCAAGCAGCGCCGCCGTCAGGTGCTGATCCGCACCGACTCCGGCGGCGGCACCCGCGAGTTCCTGTCCTGGCTGACCCGCCCCGGGCGGCGGCTGTCGTATTCCATCGGGTTCGCCCTCACCGAGGAGGTCCAGGCCGCGATCCTGGCCCTGCCCCAGCAGGCGTGGACACCCGCCTACGACGCCGAGGGCCAGGTACGGCCCGGTGCGTGGGTCGCCGAACTGACCGGCCTGGTAAAGCTGGACGGCTGGCCGAAGGGAATGCGCCTGATCGTCCGCAGGGAGCGCCCGCACCCGGGCGCGCAGTTGCGCTTCACCGACATCGACGGGCACCGCTTCACCTGCTTCGTCACCAACACCAAGCGGGGCCAGCTCGCCGACCTGGAGCTACGCCACCGCCGCCGCGCCCGCTGCGAGGACCGCATCCGCGCCGCCAAGGACACCGGGCTGCGCAACCTGCCGCTGCACGACTTCGGTCAGAACGAGATCTGGTGCGAGGTTGTCGCCCTGGCCTGCGAGCTCATCGCCTGGATGCAGATGCTCGCCCTGGACGGGCCCGCTCGCCGGTATGAGCCCAAACGGCTGCGGCTGCGCCTGTTCGCCGTCGCCGCTCGCCTCGTCCGCGGGGGACGCCGCCTGCGCCTGCGCATCGCCGCATACTGGCCCTGGGCCGGCCAGCTGGTCACCGCCGTCACCCGGCTCCAGGCCCTGCCAGCACCGACCTGACCAGCGCCAAATCATCCCGACTACCAGGAAGGACACTCCGCGGGCCCGTGGAACCCCGCATCCCCGGCGCGACAGCCGGGCCATCAGCCTGACCACAACTCCAAAATCACACTCCAGCCGAATAGCTCAGCCAGCCACCGGACGGGCGCGAAAGATCGAGGTTAATGAGTTCAAGAATGAGTCGAGCCAATTAGAGCCGGTGAACGGAGTCAGATGTAACAGTGCACTTCTGGCCGGAGGCTAGGTATTCCGGTAAACGGGACGTACGATGGGCCGGTCGGTTGACATGATGGTGTGTGGCGCATGGACTTGGTTGTCTGGAGGGTTGCATGACGCTTCGCCTGCGGCTTATCGTCCCGATTTTCCTGGCAGCCGGACTGATGCTGTCCGCGTGTGGCGAACCGGAACCAACAGCAGCCGAAGCCGGCCAGGTCCTCAAAAGCCATATCGACCAGACCGTGAAGCATGCTTTCGGTACGGACGTCGAGGTAACCGACCCTGGAGGCAGGGACATTCCCTGTGGGGACGGTAAATTCAAACGCAGCTACGCCCTGAAGGCAAGGGAAAGAGTCGGATCTGGAGATCCGGAGGGCATAACCCTTGCATTGGTGGGCACGCTAGACGCAATTGCGGACTATGAGTTGGTCAAGGCTGGGATGACTCCGACCTATCAGCAGGCCGTAAGCGATAAATACCATACACGAATTGTGCTTTCCTCTCCGAGTAAGGGCAGGATGGAGGTGCGGGGTGAGACGGACTGCCTGCCGTTGCAGTGAAGTGAAGGATTACTCGTATGGTGATGGGCCCCGGGTTTCTGCGACTTTCCGTGCCCCCGCGAATCGCTCCTGAAGAGACACTTGCACCTCGCCGAGTTCTCGCTTGTTGAGCCCGCCGGAGCCGTTGGCGATGAGCCAGTTGTCGAAGTTGCGTACGGCCTCCTTGTTCTTGGCGATCTCGGAGAAGGGCAGCAGTGTGCCGTCGGCTCCGGTGATCGGCGCGTTCGAAAAGCGTGGGTCGTTCGGCGGGACCTTGGCCTTGAAGCCGTTGGACATCAAGAGGTTCGCCAGCCAGGTTTCCCGCGCCATCCACGCGGCGCGATCCTTCTCGTCCAGCCCGCTCACCCGGCTCTTGCCTGGGGTGATCCCCGGTTCCACGATGAGCGGCGAGAAGCTGGACACCCCCAGCCACAAAATCTGCCCGGTCATGCCCGAAATGGCCAGTCCGACGACGCCGAGACCGAGGCCGTACGTGAACATCTCTGCCTTGACCCGGGCCTGGTCCTCGGCGTCGAGCTTTCCCTGCACCTCCCGCTCGGTGGCGAACTGCATGCCGGCGACGTAGCCGAGCGCCCGCATCGCCCGTTCGAGGTGGTCGGTGCTCTTGCCGTGGTCCATCTTCGCGGCGGCGTTGACGATCCTGTCGGTGAGGTTGCCCATCCCCTCCTCGAAGGGCTTGATGTGCGCAGCCGAATCCGCGAACGTTCTGACGAATTCTTTGGTGTCCTTCGGGCTGAGGCGGAACATCGGGTTCAGGCCGGGCACGATTGTCTTGACCGGTCCGAAGGCACTGGGCTGGGTGCGGTTGGCATCACTGAGGTTGGCCCCCTCGGTGAATTCGGTGGCATAGGAGCCCGCGATCTCGGCCATGGACACCTGCATCGGTCTGAGGACACCGAGCTTGGGCATCTCCCGGATCACATCGAAGGCGAACCTCGCGGCCTCGGTCGAATGGGCTCCGTCCCTCTCGTCGTACGCTCCGGAGGCCGTGGCCAGGACCCGGCCGAAAGCGTCGGCGACGTCGTTACCCGAGGCGACGGATTTGCTGTAGTCCAGGAACTGCTTCATCTTCTCGACCTGGGTGAGCTTGACCTCGTCGCCGCCCATTTGGGTGAAGGCGGCGCGGGCGGCCTTGCCGTCCCCGACGAGGACCTCCAGCGCGAGGGCGACGGTGTCGGGGGAGTAGCCGTACGTCCTGCTCTCGTCGAGGCCGGCGCCGGTCCGGTCCTGGCGGGGGTTCTTCATGAAGTCGTCCAGTGCGAGGGAGCGGGCGGCGGCCACGCGCACGGTGGTCGGGGCCTTCGCTCCGGCCAGCAGCGCGAGCCGGTTCCACGCGGTCTCGCGACTGCCGGGTTTGCTCAGCAACTCGGCCTTCATCTTCTCGAACGCCGGGATGCCCCCAGGGGCGCGCAGCGCGGCGCCCAGGGCGGCGCTGAAGGCGGCGAGATCCTGCTTGGCCGTCGGGCTGCCGGTGTTCATGAGCAGGTTGGGCAGCGCGTTGCGCACCTTTGCGGGGAGGGTGGCGAAGAACGCCGCGGCGGCGGCGGGGTCCTTGGCCAGTGCGGCGATTTCCTTGATGTGCTGGTGGGCGAGTTCGCCCTTGGTCTCCACGCTGGTGTCGGGGTTGGTGAGGATGTCGGTGCCGTACATGAGGCCAAGGCCGCGGCCGGCCGCGAAGCTGTCCAGCGCGTCGGGCAGGCGGGCGAAGGTGTGGTCACCGGTCCCGTTCAGCGCTTTGATCAGCTCGGCCCGCTCCGACAGCGTGGGGGCCTGGCTTCTGCCCCAGTCGGCGATGGCGGCGATATGCACGAGTGGCGTGGTGCTCACTCCGTTGGCCCGGAAGAGCCCCTCGAAGTCGGCGGCGAAGGTGGTGAGCCGGTCGGACGCCTGGCGCAGGTCGGCCGCCATGGCGTTCATCGCCGCCGGGTCGATGCCGCAGAAGTCGCCGCTGGGGGATGTCATCGCGTCCTTCCTCCCATGGCTGCCGGGCTCAGGGGCGTCCGGTCAGCCGGCGACGGATGAGCTCGGCCTGGGAACGGGTCACCATCGCCGGATAGCGGTGCAGTTCGTCCTCGATCGCGTTGGTCATCTGCCGTACGAGCTGCGCCAGGCGGTGGTGCCGGTCGGCGACCTCGGTAGTCCATTTCGCGGCGGTCGGTCCCGTCCAGACCTTGCCGGACTGCATCGACGCGTAGACGCGCTGGTATGCCTGCCCGACCTCCTGAGATCGGTTGTGTACCTCTTTCAGAAGTTCCACCAGCTGTGCGTGGCGAGGGTTGGGCACCATCTCTTCCGCCACACCGCCCCCTGCTGCCGCCCGCCGCTCGCCCCCCGAGCCACATTTGCTGTCAAAGGTAGACATCGCCCCTAAGCGTCGGCAACCCCGAAATAGCCCGGTATATCGAGAGCGAATTCGCTGACGCTTTTCTTGTCGTGAAGGCGAAAAACGTCCTCCCGAGGGGGACCGTATCTCCGCCCCGCTCGCGTCGCCAGTGGGAACAATCAACTACTTGGAGCAACAACCGGCACCCGGACCCGCCCCCCGCCTGCGGCCTTTTCGGTGGTGTCGACCGCGTGAGAGCCCGGCTACGTACGTATTTCCGCCCGGTAATCGGCCCGTAACGACGCGTGGCGATCGTCGTGGCAACGAGGTCACGCAGATGCGGGAGGAAAGCGGTATGGCGTCCATCTTCGATGGGATCGGCGGTTCGGACGCGGTCGCGGCCGTGGTCGACGAGTTCTACACGCGGGTCGTCGCCGACCCGATGCTGCGGGGCTACTTCGCCGACGTCGACATGGCCAAGCTGAAGGCGCACCAGCGCAGCTTCGTCGCCGCCGCGCTCGGTGGCCCGCAGGAATACCGGGGCAAGTCGATGGACGAGGCGCACGCGGGGCTCGGCATCACGGCGGAGGAGTTCGACCAGGTGGTCTTCCATCTCGCCGGGGCGCTGGAGTCGTGCGGCGTCGACGCCGAGACGATCGGCTCCATCGCCGGGGCTCTGGCACCGCTGAAGGAGCAGGTCGTGCAGAGCGCCGTCGCGGCCTGAACAGCCGCCGCAACCGCGCCCGTCCACCCGATGAGACGGCTCTTGACCCTTAACCGGTTCATAGGTGAACTGGCCGGTGATGGAATCGCGATTTGAGGACGTCGCCGCCCTGGGCGTGGACCCGGCGAGGGCCCGGGTCTACGCGGAGGGCTGGCAGTCCTGGAGCGTCACCGCTGCCCTTCCCCTGGCGGAGACGCCCTATCGGGTGACCCTGCCGAACTCACTGGTCATCGACTGCCACTACGGCTCCGCCCCGGACGAGGGCGTGTTCCGGGGCGAGGGGCTGCTGACCGTCGATCCCGGGGACGGCGGGCCCGTCCACGTCTTCGGTGCCGCGAGCGCCGAGAGCGTCGCGTCCCGGGTGCCGGTCATCGAGGCACGGCCGTACGGCGGCCAGGTCGTGATCGCGTCGGACGCCCCCGTGGACCACACGGAGCACCAGGGCGGGCTGGAGGCGGCGCTGGCCCGCTGGGGCGCCGCCTTCGCCGGGCCGACCGGTGTGCGCCCGCGTCCGTCGCCCACGGTCTGGTGCTCGTGGTACCAGTACTTCTCCGAGGTCACCCAGGAGGACGTCGCCGAGAATCTCACGGCCATGGACGACCTGGCGGTCCCCGTGGACGTCGTGCAGATCGACGACGGCTACCAGGCCGCGCCGGGCGACTGGCTGACGTCCTCGGGCCGCTTCGACGACCTGCCCGGGTTGGTCCGGCGCATCCGCGAGCACGGACGGCGGGCCGGGATCTGGATCGCCCCCATGGTCGTGGCCCGCAAGAGCGCGCTCTTCGCCGCGCATCCGGAGTGGCTGGTGACCGATCCCGGGAGCGGCGACCCGGTCTTCGCGGGTGACGTCCTCGGCGACTCCTGCGCCGCGCTCGACCTCACCCATCCCGGTGCGGCCGAATACCTGGCGGACACACTGCGGACCATGCGCGGCTGGGGCGTCGACTACTTCAAAATCGACTTCGTGTACGCGGGGGCGCTGGAGGGCCGCCGCCACGAGGATGCGACGGGCGTGGAGGCCTATCGCCACGGCCTGCGGCTGATCCGCGAGGCCATCGGTCCCGAGGCGTACCTGCTCGGGTGCGGTGCGCCGATCCTGCCCTCGGTCGGCATGGTCGACGCCATGCGAGTGGGCCCGGACATCGCCGCGTACTGGCAGAACCCCAGCGGACACCCGTCCGAGCCCAGCCAGGCCAACGCCACCAGGAACACCGTCGCACGGGCGTGGCAGCACGGCAGATTCTGGATCAACGACCCCGACTGCCTCATGCTCCGCCCCGAGGTCGAACGGCGGGAGGACTGGGCGCGCACCGTCGAGCGCTACGGCGGCCTGCGGGCCTCCAGCGATCGGCTGCGTGGCCTGGACGAGTGGGGGCTGGAGACCACCCGCCGCCTGCTCACCCCCGCCGACCCCACCCCGCTCGTCTGACCCGCGCTCCCGGCTCCGCCGGTCCGCCGGCATGTCAACCGGCGGGGTGGCGACCGGACACCGCCTGCCGACAGGCGGCCAGCGCGTCGGGGCGTCGGTCCACGGAATGAGGAGGCCGTCGCCCGGGACGCGGCCTCAGGGGACGAGTCTCAGCTCGGGGCGGTGAGTGGGCAGGCCGATCAGCTCGCGTACGCGTGCCACGGGCCAGGCGAGTTCCCGGGCCAGCGCGGGCACGGTCAGGCCGGTCTCGGCCGCGGCCATCTCGAAGGCCTGGGCGAGCAGGACCGGCTGCTCGCCGGAGTAGCCCGAGACCGGCTCGGTGGCGAAGCCCGGCTGCCCGCGCAGCGCGGCGAGCCGTTGGTAGGCGCGCCCGGCCGCGGAGTCGGACAGCAGGCCGACCTCCCGGCACCGGTACAGCAGGGAGTCGACCGACACGCCCCAGACACGGCGCAGCTCCGCGAGCCGCCGCAGGTCCGCGCGGGCGGGCAGGCTGGGCAGGATGCTGTCGCGCGGCGTGAGGAACTCCGCGGCGAAGGAGTCAGCCTCGCGCTCCTGCTGGCTGTCCCCGGCCGCCGCGTCCCCGTGCAGCACCAGATGCCCCAGCTCGTGGGCGGCGGTGAAGCGATGCCGGTAGACGTCGTCGAAGCGGTTGGGCGTCAGGACGACGATGGGCCGGGGCAGGCTGGAGGTGGAGAAGGCGTCCACCGTGACCGCGTCCTCGTCGGCCTGGGGGAAGACGACGACGATCCCCCGGGATTCCATGTGCCGCACCAGGTGGCTGATCGGCCCGGTGCCGAGCTCCCAGTGGGCCCGCAGCGCGCGGGCCGCGCCCATGGGATCGCGGGGCAGGGCGCTGCCCGAGTGCACCTCGCCCCCAGCGAAGCCCGGCAGGTCCACGTAGGGGAGCCGCACCCGCTTCTCCAACGCGTACGTCAGCTCCCAGACCTGCTCGACGAAGGCCACGGCCTTGGCCCGCTGGTAGGCCCGGGTGGAGCGCAGGCTGCGGAAGTGCGCCATCGAGCCGTCCAGCTTGCCGTGCGGGCGGCCCGGCAGGAAGAAGGCCGCGGGGACCGCGAGCACCTCGGCGAGGAGCGGGACCAGATCGGGACGCGGCCGGGTGACCCCGGCCTCGTACTGGCCGACCGCCGCGGGTGACACGCCGATGCGCTCGGCCACCTCCTTCTTCGTCAGCGCCGCCAGCCTCCGCGCCTGGGTGAGGCGGGTTCCGTCGAAGGCGTCCGCCACGGCCTGCGGGCTGAGCGCCGGGTTGCCGGGTGCAGGGGTGCGGGGTGCCGGGTTGCGGGATGCTGGGTTGCCGGATCCGGGGGGAACGGTCTCCTCGACCAGGCGCAGCCGGTCATCGTCCTTCATCGGCGGCGGCGTCCGGTGCGTACGGTGCCTCGCTCATCGGAGGCAGGGCGGTCGCGCGCTCGTAGGGCGGGCGGGGATTCAGCGCCGGAGCCGGCATTGCGCCCCGGGTGAACGCGGACGCCTCGCCGACGGGGGCCACCAGGCCGGGCAGCTCGGCCGCGGGCACCTGCCCGGCGAGCGGGATCGGCTCGCAGTGGTGCCAGCGCAGGCTGCCGGTGCGGTCGAGCAGCTCGGCCTCGCCCCACCACACGTCCAGCAGACCGGCCTTGGCGTTGCACGCGTACGCGATGAGCACGAGGCGGGTGCCCTCGGGCAGCCGGGTGAGCGCGCGGGCGGCCGGGGTCGCGGGCTCCGGCAGGGCGGCCTCGACGCCGCCGAGCGTGAGCTGCTCGGCCCAGGGCCGCGGGCCGAACCTGGTGAACAGCGCCTGCACCAGCCCGGACGGCCTGCCGTCGCCGATCCTGGCGTTGACCACGCTGACCGAGCGGTCCTTGGCGTAGCGGAAGGGGAACAGCAGGTTGCCGCCGAGCACGACGAGCTCGTGCTGGGAGCCCGGCGGCTTGACGGTCTCGACGTCGGGCATGTCCGCGAACGCGCTGGCCAGGGCCTCGAACTTGCGGGACATGAGCGTGAAGCCGAACGGGTGGAGGAGCTCGGTCCGCGCCGTCTTCTGGGCGTCCTGGGCGTTCTCCAGCGCGAGCGCCAGCGCCTCGGTCACCCCCTGGCGGATCTGCTCGGCGCGCGGGCCGAACGTCTCCAGAGCCCAGGTCGACAGCATCGCCACCTCCGGTGTGCTTCGCACGTGCTGCTCTGTCCAGTGCTGCTTTTCCAGTGACCGCCGGACGCCGGAGGCACTTTATTTTCCAACATCATAGTCCCGCGAACGCTTCATGGGTCACGTCGGTCACACCGCTCTTTTGACCGTCGTAGACGCCCGGGCGCGGCCGACGAGATGGCTATAGTGCGAAATGTCATGATCGGGGAGGGGAGCGTGGCCGGCGTGTGCGCGCGCCGCGCTCCCCAGCCGTACGGCCGGCTGCCGGGGGGCGTGCCGCGTATGGCGCGCACAACGGGAGAGCGATGGCACATCCCCCACCTTCCGGCCCGTATCCGGGCCGGCCTCCCGCCGATCCCTACGGTCCGGGACAGCATGGCCCGGGGCAGTATGGTCCGCAGTCGCCCGCAGCGCCGCACCATCCGTGGCCGGGCTATCCACCACAAAATCAGCCGCCACAAGGTCGGCCCCCGGGCCGATACGCGCCGCCGGTCGGGCCGGGCCCGCAATTCCAGCCCGGTGGGCAGCCGCGGCCGCAGCAGCCGCCGCAGCAACCCTCGCAGCAACCGTCGCAGCCGGGCCAGTGGCCCGCGCCCGGAGGCCCGCACGAGCCCGAAGGCGACGGCCGGCCGCGGCGGGGGGCCGGGCGGGTCCTCGGCGGGATCGTGGCCGCCGGCCTCGGCCTGCTGCTCCTGCTCGGCGGGGGCGCCGTCGTCGCCCAGGCCGTGTCCAACAGCGGCCAGGAGATCCGCAACAAGGAATACCTGCGCAACCTCTGGCGCAACGAGCCCGTGGAGACGCTGTTCCCCACGGCGCTCGGCCTGCAGGACCCGGAGAAGAAACAGGGCGACCCCGACACCGAGCGCGGCTGGACCAGGGTCGCGGTCTCCCCCGAGACCTCCTGCGCCAAGGCGCTGTCCGGGGCCGTGGCGAAGGAGGCGGCCAGGCGCGGCTGTGTCGCGGCCGTCCGCGCTACGTACGTGGACGACACGGGTGGAACCGCCGCGAGCATCGCCATCGTCATGTTCGGCGACCCGAAGATCGCGCTCGATTTCGGCGACCTCGTCCACGACAAGGGGGACGCCGACCGGCCCGACCAGGCCGTGCACGCCCTCGCCGCCCCGGGGATCACCTGGAGCGACGCCGTACGGGCGGGCAGCGGGAGCTACAGCGTGCTGGACATCGACACGCCGTGCGCGGTGGTCGCCTCGGCGGGGCCGTCGGACGGCAGGAAGGCGGGCCGGCTCCCGGAGCCCTGGGGCGAGCGGCGCGGCGGCCAGCGTATGGACCGCGAGCCGTGGAGCGCGGTGGCGGAAGGGCTGGCCAAGTCCCTCGCCTGGCGGCTGACGGATCTGACCTTCAAGGGGGGAGCGTGACCGGGCGCGGGCTTCGTGCCGCCCTTCCCGCCGTTCTCGCGGCGGTCGTCTCGGTGGTCGTCTCGGCGGCGGGCACGGCGGTTCCGGCGCGGGCGGACGCGCCCAGGGACTGGGAGGCCGCGGCCCTGCGGCTGCCCGAGGCGCAGCGGACGGCCCAGGGGGACGGCGTCCTGGTGGCCGTGCTCGACACCGGTGTGGTGGCCGGACATCCCGCGCTGCGCGGCCGGGTGACGACCGGCCCCGACTTCATCGGGGGCGGCGCCCGCCCGGGCCGGTCGTACTGGGGTGAGCACGGCACCGCGATGGCGTCCGACGTGCTCAAGGTGGCGCCGAAGGCCCGGATCCTGTCGGTGCGGGTCCTCTGGGATCACGAGGACCCGGCGCGGCAGCGGGCGCTGAAGATGAAGCAGGACGCGCAGACCGAGAAGGCGGCGCACGCCCTGGCCAACGGCATCAGGTACGCCGTCGGCAAGGGAGCGAAGGTCGTCTCGATGTCGCTCGGCACCGACGAGTGGGCGATCCTGGCGGGATACGAGGAGGACACGGCCGCCGCGGTGGACTACGCGGTGAGCAAGGGCGTGACGATCCTGGCCAGTTCCGGCAACGGCGGCTCGACCGATCGATTGGACGTGGACGCGAACAAAAGGGTGTCCTACCCGGCCGCCTATCCCGGCGTCATCGGCGTGGCGGCGCTGGGGCCCGACGGCCGCCGGGCGGGCTTCTCCCAGGTGCACACCTACACCACGATCGCGGCCCCCGGCGTCGGCATCTACAGCGCGAGGAACCTCGGGGGCTACCAGTCGGTGGACGGCACCTCCCCGGCCTGCGCCCTCGCCGCCGGGGTGGTCGCGCTGGCCCTGTCCCGCAACCCGAAGCTCACGCCGGGGCAGATCCGCGCCATCCTGACCAGGACCGCCCGGCATCCGGCCGGTGGGTACGACCCGCTCGTGGGCTTCGGCCAGGTGGACGCGGCCGCCGTGGTAGCGGCGGCCGGTTCTCCGGGGAAGCCCGCGGTCCGGGCCGTGCCGTACAAGGGGAAGAAGTACTTCGGGAACGGCCCCACCGACGCGCCCACGACCCATCCGCCCATCGACACCGGCTATCTGCTCATCGGCGGGGGCGCGGGAGCGGCCGGTCTTCTGCTCCTGTTCGTCGCCTTCCTGCTCTTCCGCCGCCGCAAGGCCTGAGCCCCGCCGCCGGCCGGGGCGGACCGGGCTCCTTATCGTGAGGTATGGGGCAGATCCTGGTCGGCACGGCGTCCTGGACCGACAAGACGTTGCTGGAGTCCGGGTGGTATCCGCCCGGCGTCACGACGCCCGAGGAACGCCTGCGCCACTACGCGAGCCGGTTCCCGCTGGTGGAGGTCGACTCGACCTACTACGCGCCGCCCGCCGAGGCCACCGTACGGCTGTGGGCCGAGCGCACGCCGGCGGGATTCGTCTTCGACGTCAAGGCGTTCTCGCTGCTCACGCGGCATCCGACCCGGCCGGCCGCGCTGCCGAAGGACCTGCGGCCGAGTGGCGGCGGCAAGAACCTGTACGCCCGCGACCTCGACCCGAAGGTCGTGGACCAGGTCTGGGAGCGGTTCCTCAGCGCCCTGCTGCCGCTACGGGAGGCGGGCAAGCTCGGGGCGGTCCTCTTCCAGTTTCCCCGGTGGTTCCCGATCGGCAGGGCGAACAAGCACTACATCCTCGAGTGCAAGCGGCGCTGCGAGCCGCTCCGCATCTCGGTGGAGTTCCGCAACCACACGTGGATGAGCGAGGAGAACCAGGCCGAGACCCTCGATTTCCTCCGCTCGTACGCGATTCCGTACGTGTGCGTGGACATGCCGCAAGGCTATCCGGACTCGATCCCACCGGTCCTCGCGGCCACATGCGACCTGGAGGTCGTGCGCTTCCACGGGCACAGCGACAAGTGGACCAGCCACGACATCCACGAGCGCTTCGGCTACCGCTACTCCCTCGAGGAGCTGAAGCGGTGGGCGCCGAGGCTGCGCGAACTCGGTGGACAGGCGTCCATGACCCACGTGCTGATGAACAACTGCTACCGCGACTACGCGCAGACCAACGCCCGCCAGCTCGCCGGCGTGCTCGCGGGCCTGACGGACTGCGACGTACGCCCCCGGCCCGGCGACGGGCGTCAGCCGAACGCGTAGTAGGAGTCCACGGCCGCCTGGCCGTGTTCCCCGCTTCACCGTCGGGGCGCTCACTCCCGCCGTCTTCCCTCGTCGCGCTCGGCGCCGCGCAGGAGGGCGAGGACGTCGACGCCGAGTTCGCGCCGGTAGGCCGCCAGGCGGCGTTCGCGGTTCATGTCGCTGTTGGCCACGACCGAGGACCGCTCCAGAGCGTCGTCATCCAGGAGCCGGAGATCACGAGGGTCCATCCCCGTTTCCTAGCATTCCTGCGGAGTCCGCGGCTCACCAGGCGCGGTGCTGCCGACACCGTATTTCGCCTAAAGTCACCTGAATGGCAGCAAACCGCACCCGGCTGGCATGGCTGGACGCCTTACGCGGGATCGCCGCTCCGGCCGTGGCGCTGCACCACTCGGCCTGGACCTTCGTCCCGGGCGTCTGGGGGGAGGTGGACCGCAGGGTCGACGTCGGCACCTGGGGGGTTTTCGTGTTCTTCCTGGTCAGCGGATACATCATCCCGGCCTCGCTGGAACGGCGGGGCGACCTGCGGGCCTTCTGGACCGGGCGGGCCTTCCGGCTTCTCCCGCTGCTGCTCGCCGCGCTCGCCCTCGCGCTGCTCCTCGCGTACGCCGGGGTGTTCGCGACGTCGCCGGGCCTCGACCGCCGGCCGCCGCCGCTCGTCGCGCTGGCGAACCTCACGATGCTGCAGGAACTCCTCGGCGTCCCCTCGGTGATCAACGTGATGTGGACGCTCTCCTACGAGATGGCGTTCTACCTGATGACGGCGGGGCTGTTCGCCGTACGGCAGGCGCACAGGTCGGCGCCGATCGCCGTGGTCCTGGCGGTGGCGGCCGTGCCGCTCGGGCTGCTCATGCCGGGCGCGACGATCAACGGCGGCGCGGACCTGGTCGCCGCGCTCATGGGCGTCGCGGTGGTCCTGGTCGTCGTCGTGACCGTGGCCGCGAACGGGCGCCTCAGGACGGCGGCCGCGGTGATCGGCGGCCTGCTCGGCCTGGCGCTGGTGATCCTCGGCAGCCGGATCGGGGCGGGACAGGGCCTGGTCATCGCGGCGGTGATGTTCGCCGGGACCGCCGTGTGGCGCGCCGAGCAGGGCACGCTCCGGCCGGTCCGGGCCGTCGCCGCCCTGCTGACGGTCCTCGTCTGCGGCGTACTGGTGGCCCGCGAGCCCGCCTGGGCCTCGGCGGTCCTGCTGGCGGCGGGCTTCTTCGCGCTCGCGTTCGTGCTGCGGCACCGGACGTTCCCCCGGTGGCTCGCCTACCTCGGGGTGATCAGCTTCTCTCTGTACCTGCTGCACCCGCTCCTGCTGCGGGTCGTCCCGAACCTCCCGGTGTTCTTCCTCGCCCTGCTGGCCCTCGGTCACGTGGCGTACCGGCTCGTGGAGGCCCCCGGACAGCGCCTCGGCCGCCGCCTGAACAGGAAGACCGGCACCGTCGGGTCCGGAGCCGTGAGGGGTGGGCGTGGGCACCCGCCGAACGGTGCGTGAGTCACCGGCCGCTGCGGTCATGGGAAGAAGACGGCGAGCGTGAGCCACGTCGCGGCTCCGCCGGCTATGGCTCCCGCGACGGTCTGAGCGAGCGTGTGATCGCGGATGACCACCCGGGACCAGGCGAGCGCAGCCACCAGCACGGCACCGGCCGTGTAGACCGGAACCGGCGGCAGGATCCACGCCAGCATCACCACGCCGCCCGCCGCCACCGCCGTATGAAAGCTGATCTTCCACCAGAGCGTGACCGGACCGGTCACCGCCAGCGTGGAGAGCATGGCGGCCGCGCCGGCGACCATCAGGCGCGGAGCGCCGAGCATGACCATCAGGGCCAGCACGGTGACAACCAGGGCGACGATCAGTCCGATCAGCTTCGGCCGTTGGGCCCGATCCTTGACGTGCTTGTCGCCGAATCGGCCCGACCGAACGCCTGCGAGAAGCACCCCGAGAGGAATCCCTCCGCACAGTGCCGCGGTCAGCGCGCCCCAGGCGACGCCCGCCCAACCGCTGGTGGTCGCGCCCACCACCAGCGGTAGTCCTATGACGATGTGCGCGGGTGCGAACACTTCGGTCAGTCCACGGGCGAAACGGTTCTCTCCTTGACGACCTGCGGGCACGCCGCCGCGACCTGCCGAAGCCACTGGACCTCCCTCTTGATGCCACCGGCGAAGTCCGGTCCCGGAATGATCCCGGACGGCCGCCCTGCTCCTGTCCCATGCGCCTCCTAAAATCGCGCCAACTTCGTCCGGCGGCCGTGTGGGCGGCGCGTCCGCGGGGGACCAGCGGCTCTGATGTCGGTACGCAGGAGGGGAACAGGTCATGAGTGAGGACCAGGAACTCCACGACCTGCGCCGTCAGGGCCATGAGGCGGGCATCGAGGGCAACTCCAAGATGACCGCCGAGCAGCTTCGTGAGGCGCTGGCCAAGGTAGGCAAGGGCGAGGACATGCAGTCGGCCAAGGCAGAGGCCAAGAGCGACCAGTGACCGCCATCCGGGCTGCCGGCTCCCCCTGGGAAGCCGGCGGCCTTCCCAGGGGTGTCACCCAAGACGAACGCTGACGATCAGGCGGGTCAGGCTGTGGTCCATGGGCGGAGCTTGTGGGGGTTGCGTACGACCCAGATGTGTTTGATCCGGTCGTCCGCGACGTCGAACGCGTACACCGATACGGTGACGCCGTCCTGCTGGGCGATCAGGCCGGGCTGGCCGTTGACCGTACGCTCCAGGAGCGTCAGGTCGCGGAGCCTGTCCCCGAGACGGAGCAGGGAGCGCACGATCTGCTCGGCGCCTTCGATCGGGCGGAGCGCGGCGCCGACGACGCCCCCGCCGTCGGCGATGGCGGTGGCGCCGGGGTCGAGGAGGCCGATGAGGGTCTTGATGTCCTTGGCCTCCCAGGCCTGCTTGAATTCCTTGACGATCCCCGTCTGACGGGATGTCGGCGTCGCAGCGGCGCGTGAGTCGCGGATGCGGCGGCGGGCCGAGGAGGCCAGCTGGCGGCAGGCCGCCGGCGTACGGCCGACGATCTCGGCCACCTCGGCGAAGGAGTAGCGGAACACATCGTGCAGGACGAACGCGACGCGCTCGGCCGGGGTCATCGCTTCGAGCACGACGAGGAAGGCCATGCTGACCGACTCATCCAGGGTGACCCGGTCGGCCGGGTCGGCGGTGACGCCGCCCGGCCGCCCGGTGATCCATTCGGTGGGGTCGGGTAGCGGCTCGGGGATCCATTCGCCCACGTAGGTCTCTCGCCGGGCCCGTGCCGAGGACAGCACGTTGAGGCAGAGGCGGCCGGCGACCTTGGTCAGCCAGGCGCCGGGAGATTCGATGGCGTCCTGCTCTTGCCGGGACATGGCATACCAGCGGGCGTACGTCTCCTGCACGACGTCCTCAGCCTCGGCCAGGGAGCCGAGCAGCCGGTAGGCGAGATTGATCAGTTGACGCCGCTCGCTGATGATCGCGCTCAGGCCTGCGTCGGACCGGTCGTCTCCTGGCCCCGAGTGGTTGGTCATGGTTGCGGAAGCTCCCTGGGTCGCGGTCTGCCCTTCACCAGTCCGACAAGACAGTGCGGTGAACTGTGAGGTTGCCGCGACGCCTCACATTCGCGGGTGCTGCCTTGTCGTACTGCTCGCAGGGACATCCCACAACATCAGCATCGGAACAGGAGAGCGATGACCAAGATCGGAATCATCCTCGGCAGCACCCGCCCCGGCCGCAGAGGCGCACAGGTCGCCAGGTGGGTCCATGAGACGGCATCGCGCCGCACGGACGCCGAGTTCGAACTGGTCGACCTGCTGGACCACCCGTTGCCGCACCTGGACGAGCCGACACCGGCGCCGATGTCGCAGGGCCGGTATCAGCATGAGCACACCAAGGCCTGGGCGGATGCCGTCGCCTCCTTCGACGGGTTCGTGATGGTCACTCCCGAGTACAACCACTCCACCTCCGCGGTGCTCAAGAACGCCATCGACTACCTGTACGCGGAGTGGAACAACAAGGCGGTCGGGTTCGTCTCCTACGGCGGCGTCGGCGGCGCCCGCGCGGTCGAGCAGCTGCGGCTCATCTGCGGGGCACTGCACATGGCCGACGTGACCCCGCAGGTCACACTGTCCCTGCTGACAGAGTTCGAGAACTACACCGTTTTCAAGCCGGGCGCCTACAGCCTCGGCGCCCTGGACACGCTGCTCGACCAGGTCGTCGCCTGGAGCGCCGCCCTCGCGCCGCTGCGCACCTCCCCGGTCGCCGTCGCTGTCTGATCGCTCGTCCGGGGAAAGACGGCCGGTCAGCCGGCGTCGGAGAGCGCGTCCAGGCGGGCCATCTCCTCGTCCGTGAGGCGCAGCGCGGCGGCGGCGACGTTCTCGGTCAGGTGACCGGGGTTGCCGGTGCCCGGGATGGCCAGCACGTGCGGCCCCTGCTGGAGCGTCCAGGCCAGCCGCACCTGCGCGGTGGCCGCTCCGTGCGCACGGGCCACGGCGAGCACCTCCTCCTGGTCCGTGCCGCTCGCCCCCGACTCGCGGCCCTCGCCGGCGATCGCGAAGAACGGCACGAAGGCGACGCCCTGCTCGCCGCAGGTGCGCAGCAGCTCGCGGCTGCGCGTGGCGCCGACGCCGTACCGGTTCTGCACGCTCACCACCGGCGCGATCGCCTGGGCCTGCGCGAGATGCCCGGGCCGGATGTTGGAGATCCCGAGGTGCCGGATGAGACCGGCGTCGCGCAACTCGGCGAGCGCGCCGAAGTGCTCGGCGATCGAGTCGAGCCCCGGCTGGCGCAGGTAGACCAGGTCGAGGTGGTCACGGCCGAGCTGGCGCAGGTTCTCCTCGACCTGGCCGCGCAGCTGGTCGGGCCGGGCGAACGGCAGCCACTCGCCGGACGGGTCCCGTCCCGGGCCCACCTTGGTCGCGATGACCAGGTCGTCCGGATACGGCGCGAGCGCCCGGTTGATCAGCTCGTTGGCCGAGCGCAGCCGAGAGAAGTAGAACGCCGCCGTGTCGATGTGGTTCACGCCGAGGTCGACGGCGCGCCGCAGCACCGCGATCGACCGCTCGCGGTCGCTCGGCGCGCCGAGGTCGAAGGCGGCGCTGCCCGTCAGGCGCATCGCGCCGAACCCCATCCGGTTGACCGTGAGGTCGCCGAGCCGCCAGGACCCCGCCGCCGCCGCGCTGATCGTTTCCGTACTCATCGTTCCAGGATGCCCGTCACAGGCCCATGCTGTCGGCGAGCGCGTCCATCATGGCGGCGAGCAGGGTGGCCCCGCTGTGACCCATACCGGCGAACTGCCCCTGCACCTCCAGGCTCACCACGCCCTGCAACTGGGCCCACGCCATCACGGTTCCGGCCAGGGCGGTCGCCGGCTCCCCCTCCGGGGCGAACGCGCGCACCCACTCGGCGACCGCCGGGGTCTCCTCCACCCACCGCCGCATCTGCTCCCGCAGCGGTTCGGTCCCCGGTCGGCAGTGCCCCCCGGCGAACACCGGGAGGAAGGGCCCGAGCACGCTCCGGGCCCGCATCACGCTCTCCGGCGGAGCCTGGTAGCCCGGCGAGGGCGTGCCGGCCAGCAACTGGAACAGGTGCGGGTTGGTCACCGCCCATCCGTGGAAGGCCCGGGCCAGCGCGTGCAGCCGCTCCCGTGGCGCGCCCTCGCCGGCGGCGGCCCGTACGGCCGCGGCGACCTCGTCGAAACCCTCGAGGATCAGCTCGGTCAGCAGGTCGTCGCGGCTGCGGAAGTACTTGTAGATCGCCGGGCCCGTGACGCCGAGCTGTTTCGCCACCGCGTTCAGGCTCAGCGCCGCCGCCCCGCCCTCGCCGATCTGGACGAGGGCGATCTGCTTGATCTCCGAACGGACCTGGTCCCGGTAGCGCTGCCGCGGCGTTGACATCCCCTCATTATGGTGAGTGCCTCTCATCGGTGTCTCCCGGCTCATCGCGTCCGCCCGGCCCGACGGGGTCATCCGGCGTTGAGCGCCGTCTGCGTGAGCGCCGTCTGACTGAGCGCGGCGAGCCAGGCCCGGAGCGAGCCCTCCAGTGCCGCCCGCATGCCCTCGGGGTCGGCCTCGACGGGCTGCCCCGCCCACGACTCCCGGGTCCGTACGAGCACCCCGCCGTCGATCTCCTCGAAGGTCCAGACGTGCACGCCGTCGATGCCGTGGGCCGGGCCGCCCCAGACGACGCGGCGCCCGGGGACGAGCTCGGCGACCGTCGAGGCGATGACCAGCCCGTGTGTCTCCCAGTCGAAGGTCGCGCCGACGGCGAGGTCACCGCGCGGGCGCGCGGAGGAGATGTCGGGGTTCCAGCTCGGCCAGGCGTCGATGTCGGTGTGCAGCCGCCAGACCTTCTCGATCGGGGCGTGCACGGTGGTCTCCAGCTCGACGACGACGGGGGCGTTCCGGTCGATGTCCATCGTTCTTCCTCTCAACGGATGTCGGTTGCCGGTGTCAGTTGTCGGAGATCCACGAACCGTGGATGCCGGCCACCACCCGGCGGGGCAGGTGCACGGCCGCGACCGGGGGCCGGTTCAGGTCGGCGGCGTCCAGGACCAGCAGCCGGGAGGCGTCGGCGTGCAGGTCGCTCACGACCGTCAGCAGGTAGCCGTCGTCCTCGTTGACCGCGCCGGCGGCGGGCACGAAGACGGCCTCGCTCGGCAGCCGCCCGTCGCCGACCGGCAGCACCTGCCTGCCGCCGGAGACCCGGTCGTACTTGACCACGCCGTAGCCGCCCACGCCCCGGTCGTCCGGGAAGGAGATCGAGTACTGGTAGCGATGCTCGCGGCCGAGCAGGTCGTCGTTGATCGTGGGGAACTCGATGACCAGGTCGTCGATAACGTCCTCGGCGACCGTGCCCGTACGCGGGTCCACGACCCAGCGGCGGTTGAAGGAGCGCGAGCCGGGCACGACGCCGTGCCCGGGCAGCCCCGCCCACCACTTCCACGAGCGCCGGAACCCGTCGCGGTCCATGGCCGGTCCTTCGAGGACGATCCGGCCCTCGGCGTCCTCGTACGCGTTGGCGACGTGCAGCAGGCTGCCGGGCTCGATGGCGAACCACCGGATCCTCGCCGCGCCGCCCCGGCCGCGCGGCATCACGCCGATGCGGGTGACCTGGTCGTCGCTCCAGGAGTACGGGATGCCGGAGGTCTCGGTGTGGTCGAAGGTCACAGAGCCCTCCACGAACACCACGAAGTGCTCCGTGATCGCGAAGTCGTGCTTCAGTGAGGCGGTCGCCCCAGGCACCTCCTCGCTGAACTCGATCTCGCCCGTCTCGGAGGCCACGTGGTAGACGAGGTGGGGCGGGAACGGCGAGGAGCCGAAGAAGTGCAGCTCACCGGTGACCGGGTCGCTCTTGGGGTGGGCGGTCATCATCGTCGTGAGCTTCCCGCCGAAGTCGTACGCCCCGACGGTCTCCAGTTCGGGGGTCAGCTCGAAGGGGTAGTTGGCCTCGCACAGCGCCAGCAGCCTGCCCGCGTGCTCGATCACGTGGGTCCCCGCGGTGCTTGCGGTCAGGTCGGGCCCCTTCTCGGTCATGTACGGCGCGCCGTCGAGGGCGGGGGTCCGCACCCAGCGGTTGCGATACCACTCGGCCCTGCCGTCCCGCAGCCGGATGCCGTGGACCATGCCGCTGCCCTTCCACCAGTGCGTGGGCGTGACCCCGGGGAGGGGGTTGTGGCTGTTGCGCACCAGCCGGCCGGTCAGCTCGGCGGGCAGCGCGCCCTCCACCACCAGGTCGCGGGCGGTCACCTCGTCCACGTGCGGGGTGAAGTGTCCGGTCAGGTAGGGCTTGTTCATCGGATGCGTCCTTTCACGAGCGCGGCGGTCGCCGCGACGAGGGAGATGGCAGCCGCCGTCAGGAAGGCGTGGCGGTAGCCGGTGACACCGGCCGGGGCGAGGCCCGCGACCGAGGTGAGGACGGCGAGGCCGAGCGCGCCGCCGACCTGCCGCGTGGTGGTGATGAGGCCGCTCGCGACGCCCGCCCGCTCGCCGGGCACCCCGGCGACGCCGAGCGCGGTCAGCGGCACGAACGCCAGCCCCAGTCCCGCGCCCACCAGGACCGTCGGCCCCAGCAGGTCGACGAGGAAGGTCCCGTCCTCCGGCGCCCGGGCCAGCCAGGCCAGCCCGGCCGCCAGCATCAGCAGGCCGGGGACGAGCGTGCGGCGCAGCCGGCCCGCCGCGAGCGGCGCCAGGACGAGCGCCAGCGCGAGGGGAAGCTGGGTGAGCCCCGCCTCCAGCGGCGAGTAGCCGAGCACCCGCTGCTGGTAGAGCGGCAGGAAGAAGAACGTGCCGACCCAGACCATCCCGAGCAGCAGCATGAGCACGTTCCCGATGCCCACGTCGGCCGTGCGCAGCAGGCTTGGCGGGATCAACGGCACGGCCGCCTGTCGCTCCACCCGCCGCTCCCAGAGGGCGAACACGCCGAGCAGGGCCACGCCCGCGGCGATCGGCGCCCATCCGCCGCCGCCCAGGCCGTACGCGACGCCGAGCAGGCCCAGCGTGACCGACAGCGTTCCCGGCAGGTCGAGCCCGCCGCCGCGCGGCGGCCGGTCGTCGCCCGGGACCAGGCGCGGCACGGCGACCAGGACGAACGCCGCGACGGGCACGCCGACGGCGAAGACCGACCACCAGCCGAGCGCGCCGGTCAGCAGCCCGCCCAGCAGGACCCCGGCCGCGCCGCCCGCCGCCGAGACCGAACCCCACACGCCGAGCGCCCGGCCGCGTGCGGCGCCGGCGGGATACAGCGCGAGCAGGACGGCCAGCGCGGCCGGGGAGAGGACGGCGGCCCCGACGCCCTGGACGGCCCGCGCCGCGATCAACGCCCCGGCGCCGGGGGAGAGCGCGGCCCCGGCCGAGCCGGCCGTGAACAGGGCCAGCCCCGCGGCGAGGGCCCGCCGCCCGCCGTACAGGTCGGCGAGCCTGCCGCCCGCGGGCAGCAGCGCCCCGAAGGCGATCAGGTACGCGTTGACCACCCACGACAACCCGGCGGCCGACAGGCTCAGGTCGTCGCCGATGGCGGGCAGCGCCACGTTGACGATCGAGGTGTTCAGCACCACCAGGAACTGCGACGACGCCAGCAGCGCGAGCGAGACACCGCGGGCGCGGACCGACATGGCCATGACACCTCGTTCCGTTGGTTAGAAGCTATAACCAGAGTATGTTCTCCTAACCCAACCGGCGTCAAGCCGGGGCCGTCCGCCTGCGCGGCAGGTCCCTGCACGAGAAAGGGCCGGACTTCCGGGGAATGGGAAGTCCGGCCCTGTGCCGAGCGGTGCCGGGTGACCGGCGTTTTTCAGGGGGTGTAGATCTCCTGGACCTTGACGATCTTGCCGCGATAGACGGTGATGAGCGCCGGATGACGGACGGTCTTCATCCGGGAGATCAGCTCACTCCGGGAGCACCGCTTCGACCCCAGGCCGCCGTCCGCCACCGTCACCGTGGTGCCCTTGCATCCGATGGCGCTGTAGAACACGACGTTCTTCGCCACGGGGGAGGCGTAGGCCGTGACGTCACCCTCCGGCGGTCCCTCGAAGTGCCCCTCCGTGTGGCCGGTCCTGTCCTTCACCCACCTGATCGGCTCGTATTCCGCCACCCCGGACCGGTAGTGCGTGACCCAGCCCCGCAGGATGCCGTCGTGTCGCGGCGAAATGTGCTTGGTGAAGTCGTGGTGGGGGTCGCTCTGGAACGACGTGCCGTACGCCTTGGGCTTGGCGAACTTCGGCATGGTCGCGGCGTCGGCCGGGAGCGCCGCGGCGGAGAGCAACGCGGCGGCCGCGGCGGCGGGGAGAACAACGCGGAGCGAGGTCGTGAGCTTCATGTCCTGTTGGAGTCCGGGCCCCGTGGAAAGGTTCACGCGGCCCGGACCGAATCCCCTGGCCCGGATCACCCTCGCCCCCGTCGACCGGGGAGCGACGCCTCAGCGGACCTCGGGCTCGTCCCGCCGCGAGGCGTCCGCCGTGGCTCTGAGCCGGGCGTTCTCCTCTTCGAGCGCCCGCAGCCGCTCCTCGACGTCCGGGGAGACCGGTGCCGTACGGGCCCGGGCGGCCGGGGCGTCGTCCTCGTCGCCGAGCCTGCCGGTCTCCCTCTTGAGGATCCGCAGCGACTGCCCGACGGCCTTCGCGGTGTCCGGCAGCTTCTTGGCGCCGAAGAGCAGCACGAGCACCACGAACACGATCATCCAGTGAACAGGGCTCAGCGAACCCATGGCGGGGTTCTCCTCTGGTCGTCGTTTTCCCTGCTCACAGGCTATGTCATCGGGTGTGCGGGCCGGCGTGCGGCGTCCGGTCGGACGGCGGGCCGCAGCGCGAGCCGGACGCCGATGTGGGCGTGGGCGGCCAGCAGCCAGGCGGCGCTCACCCACACCGAGGCGGTGGACCCGGCGAAGATCTGCGCCGCCATCGTGACCGGGAACCACAGGCCGGCGAGCAGCGGCAGCCAGCGCAGGGCGCCGCGGTAGCGGCCGGTGACCGCCACGGCGATGCCGAGGACCAGCATGCCGAACATGCTGAGCGGCCAGCAGGCGTCGAGGATCATCAGAGGGAGCGGGAAGTCGTCGTGGGTGGCGTAGCCGAACGAGAGCGCGTTCAGCAGGAACGCGCCGGGAAGCGACACGAGCAGGCCCGCCGGGATGATCCGGCCCCACCCGGCACCGGTGGCGCGGGTGGCCAGCACGAGCGCGACGAAGCCGAACACCCCGGCGACGAACAGCATCCCGGTCAGGGTGTCGAGCGTCTGGATGCCCTTCTGGATGTCGTCGCCGACGATGACCGTGCCGGCCGCCCAGGCCGCCGCTCCGGCGGCCAGCAGCACCCCGGCCGGCCGGGTCCAAGGTGGTGCGGCCGGAGCGGCAGCCGCCGTCGGCGCCGGTTCCTGCGGATTGACGTTGCTGGGCGTGATGTGAACGGACATGGTCGTTCCCTCCTGGCGGAAGCCTTCGTCGCGCGTCCCTGACCGGTCGCGCCGAGACCGGTGGTGCCGCGACCACGGTCTCCGTGCCGCGTCCCGGGCCGACAGAGAGCGAGGCCACCACCGCGCCCGCACCGATCAGGGGCAGGCGTCCCGGGCGGAGACGGGACACCGGTCCCATGCCGGGAAGGGCGGCCCTGTGGCACGCTGGACCGCGTGCCCGGCCCTTCTGACGCGTCTCGCCGTCTCGGGGCCGCCGCGACGGTGCTCGCGGCCCTGTCCGTCGTCGCCGCCGTGTCCGCCATCTGGATCGAGATCGCGACCGGGCCGGTTACCCGGCCCGAGCCGCTCGACTGGCCCGCATGGTCGTCCAGCGTTCCGGGCGTGGCCCTCGCCGTCGCGGGCGGGGTGCTGGCCGCCCGCCTGCCCGCGCACCCGATGACCTGGCTGCTGATCGGCGGCGGCGTGGTGTCCTGCCTCAACGGCCTCGCCGCCGGCTACGCCGTCCTGTCCCTCACCCGGCACGCCGGCACGCTGCCGCTCACCGGCGCCGCCGTGTACGCGGGGGCGAGGCTCGGGCCGCTGCTCAACCCGCTGCCGCTGCTCGTGCTGCTGTTCTTCCCCGACGGCAGGCTGCCGTCGCCGCGCTGGCGGTGGGCCGCGTCGCTGTCGCTCGGCGCCACCGGCCTCGCGGTTCTCGTCTTCCTCACCGTTCCATGGCGGGCGCAGTCGCCGGAGGAGCCCTGGCGGGGCCCCGGGCTCGACCTGCCGATGCCGCCTCTGCCGGACGCCTTCTGGCGGGTCGCGATGGCCCTCACCCCGGCGGCGCTCGTGCTGAGCCTGCTGGTGTCGCTCGCGGCCTTCGTCCGGCGCTTCCGCGGGTCGTCCGGCGCGCGCCGCGCGCAGTTGCGTTGGATGCTGCTGGCGGCCCTGCTCAACGGCGTGCTGATCTTCGTGCCCGCCGTGGTCGAGGGGGTGCCGCAGGATCTCGCGTTCGTCGTCTCCCTGGTCGCGATCGCCGCCGCCGTCCTGGTGGCCGTCGGCCGATACCGGCTGTACGACATCGACCCCGTGCTCGGCTGGACCCTCCTCTACGGCGGCCTGGCGGTCGCCGTGGTCGCGATCGACGTCCCCGTCTTCGTGGGGCTGGGCGCGCTCATCGACGAGCCGGTCGCGGCCGTGCTCGCCGCCGCCGCGGTCGCCGTCGTCTACGCGCCGCTGCGCGAGCGGGTCCGCCGCTGGGTGGGCCGCGTCCTCGCCGGCCGGGCGGAGCCGTACGACGTGGTCTCGGCCCTGGCCCGGCGGCTGGAGGAGTCGGTCAGCCCGGAGGAACTGCTGCTCACCGTGGCCAGGGCGGTGTCCACGGCACTGCGCTCGCCGTACGTGCGGGTGGAACTCGACCGCGCCGACGGCCGCACCCTCGTGGTCGAGCACGGCGCCCGGCGCGACGACGTCCTCGTCCTTCCCTTCGCCTACCGCGCGGCCCCGATCGGCCGCCTCGTCCTCGTCCCGCGCGCGGGCGCGCCGCTCGCCGACGCCGACCAGCGGCTGCTCGCCGACGTCGTACGGCAGGCCGCGGCGGCCGTACGGGCCACGGCCCTGGCCGAGGAGCTCCAGCACAGCAGGGAACGCCTGGTGACGGGCATCGAGGAGGAGCGCCGCAGGCTGCGCAGGGACCTCCACGACGGGCTGGGGCCCACCCTCGCCGCCGCTGCGCTCAAGGTCGAGGCCGCGGGCAACCTGGTGACCCGGGACCTCGACGCCGCCCGCGAGGCGCTGCACGAGGTGCGGTCGGACCTGTCGTCCGTGCTCGGCGACGTACGCCGGCTCGTCCACAACCTGCGCCCGCCGGCCCTGGACCAGTTCGGCCTGGCGGGAGCGCTGCGGCAGGAGGCCACGCGGTTCCGGGAGGGCGGGCTGACCGTACGCGTGGACGCCGCGGGCGACCTGGCCGGGCTGCCGGCCGCGACCGAGGTGGCGGCCTACCGGATCGTCTGCGAGGCTCTGGTCAACGTCGCGCGGCACGCGGACGCCGGCACCTGCGAGGTCCGCCTGACGGCGACCGGAAGCGAACTGGAGGTCGAGGTGCTCGACGACGGGAGAGGGGTGCGGCCGGGAGCTCTGGTCGGCGTGGGCCTGGTCGGCATGCGGGAGCGCGCGGAAGAGCTCGGCGGGAGCTGCTCCGTCACCTCCCGCGACGGCGGCGGGACCCGCGTCCACGCCGTCCTCCCCGCGGAGGCGACGCGATGACCGCCGGCCCGTCCCCCGACGGCGCCGGGATGCCCACGGTGCTGCTCGCCGACGACCACCCCGTCTACCGCAACGGCCTGCGGATGATGCTCGCCTCCACGGGCGAGGTCGAGGTGGTCGGCACCGCGGCCGACGGCGAGGAGGCCGTCGCGCAGGCGATCGGGCTCCGTCCGCGCGTCGTCGTCATGGACCTGCAGATGCCGCGGCTCGACGGCGTCCAGGCCACCCAGCGCATCGTGGAGGCCTGCCCGGAGACCCACGTGCTCGTGCTGACCATGCACGAGGACGACGAGAGCGTCTTCTCCGCCATGCTGGCCGGAGCCCGGGGCTACCTGCTCAAAGGCGCCGACCAGACGGAGATCCTGCGCGCCATCGCGGCCGTCGCCGGCGGCGAGGTCATCTTCGGGCCCGCGCTGGCCGGGCGGGTGACCCGCTACTTCAGCAGGCTCGCCACCGTCCGGCCGCTGCGGGAGGAGCCGTTTCCGCAGCTCACCGCGCGGGAACGGGAGATCCTCGACCTCATCGCGGCCGGCCTGTCCAACACCCGCATCGCCGAGCGCCTGTCGCTGTCGCCCAAGACGGTGCGCAACAACGTGTCCAACGTCTTCGCGAAGCTGCAGGTCGCCGACCGGGCCCAGGCGATCGTACGGGCCCGTGAGGCCGGTTTCGGCCGCTGACCCGCATCACGTCCGTCGCTCCGAGCACTGGGGATCATGGAACTCGAAGGGAGGGAGCGCGGAACCCCCCGCCTGCTGGAGCAGCCGGTCCCCCCTGACTGCGATGGGCGCCGTGCGACTGCGATGGGCACCGTGCGACTGTGTTGGGCAAGATCTTGGTCGGTACGGCCTCCTGGACGGACAAGTCGCTGCTCGCCTCAGGCTGGTATCCGCCCGAGGCGCGCACACCCGAGGCCAGGCTCGGCTACTACGCGGGCCGGTTCCCCCTGGTGGAGGTGGACGCCACCTACTACAACCCGCCGGCCCGGCGTACGGCCGAGCTGTGGCGTGACCGTACGCCGAAGGACTTCACCTTCAACGTGAAGGCGTTCTCCCTGCTCACCGGGCATCCGACCCGGTCGGCCGCGCTCTACAGGGACCTGCGGGCCGTGCTGGGGGAGCCCGGGCGGACGCTCTACCGGCGCGACCTCCCCCCGGAGGTCGTCGAGGAGGTGTGGCGCCGGTTCCTCGGCGCGCTGGAGCCGTTGCACGAGTCGGGGAAACTCGGCGCGGTGCTGTTCCAGTTCCCGCAGTGGTTCCCGCCGGGCGGCGCGCACCGCCGCTACATCCTCGAATGCCGCGACCGCTGTCTGCCGATGCGCGTGTGCGTCGAGTTCCGCAACGCGGCCTGGATGGACGAGGCCACCCGGGGGGACACCCTCGACTTCCTGCGCGCCAACGACGTGCCGTACGTCGGGGTGGACATGCCGCAGGGGCATCCCTCGTCGGTCCCGCCGGTGCTCGCGGCCACCTCCGACCTCGCCGTCGTCCGCCTGCACGGTCGCTCGGAGAAGTGGACGAGCCGCGTCATCGAGGAGCGGTTCGGCTACCTCTACTCGGAGGAGGAACTTCGGCACTGGGCCGGCCGGATAGCGGACCTCGCCGCCCGTACGGCGACCACGCACGTGCTGACCAACAACTGCTGCGCCGACAACTCCCAGCGCAACGCCGCACGCCTGGCCGACCTGCTCGAAGAGCGGGGCGCCGACGTCGTCCGACCGTCCGCCGGGGCGCCCTGAGACACCCTTGGTGCCCGGTGACCTGTGCGGACAGCGCGGTGGATGGCGGCGCTTATTTCGATGGCACCGGGATAACGCGTGTCGTTAGTCTCGATCCGGTGATCTACGAGCACCCCTTGGCGTACCTGCTCGGGCTCGAGGGCGTCGCCTTGTTGCGTTCCTTCACCGGCCGGTTCGACCGCGGCTTCGTGGATTCGCGGATCGCGGAGATCCGCCGGCTGCTCGACGACGAGGCACTGGCGGAGGCGGCCGTGGAGGTCGCGCGCGTGGACACGACGGAGGGCTACCGCATCTGGTCCGGCTCCTATGACGGCCCGAACGGCTTGTTCGACATCGACGAGCCCATCATCGGCGCGATCGTCGACACCCTGCCCCTGGGCGTCGCCCTGGACGCCGCCTGCGGAACCGGCCGGGTCGCGGCGTCGCTGGCCGAACGGGGTCATCGGGTGCTGGGCGTGGACAGCTCGCCCGACATGCTGGCACACGCGCGTGCCCGGGCACCGCTCGGCCGGTTCCTGCTCGGGGACCTGCATGACCTGCCGGTGCCGGACGGCGCCGTGGACCTGGTGGTGTGCTCTCTGGCACTGACCCATGTCCCCGCGCTGCGGCCGGTGATGACCGAGTTCGCCAGAGTCCTGCGTCCGGGCGGACATCTGATCGTTTCCGACATGCACCCCGAAGGGGTCGGACGGGGCTTCGTCCCGCCCGTACGTCGAGCAGACGGCGAGCCGGGAAGGATCTCCACCCATCAGCACTCGATAGGCGATTACCTGCGCGCCGCGCTGCCGGCCGGATTGCACGTGCGACGCTGCGAGGAACCCAAGGCGGAGCGTCCCCGGCGGAGTGGGACGCCGTCCACGGCGGAGGCGGTAGGCGTCTGGGAGCTCTGGCCCTGGTGCCTCACCGACCTGGTGCCCGAGGCGGCAGAAGCCGCCAACGGCGACGTGCCGACGATGGTCGTCTGGCACTTCCAGCTTTCCGGGTGACACTGACAGGGCCCGATGCGGGCCGCCCGGAGTTCCGGGCGGCCCGCGAGGGGCGTCAGGCGGGGTTCAGATACCAGATCTGGTCACCCGCGACGATGCCGAGGCCGCCGTCGGTGTTGCCGGTGATCGTCTGCTGCTCCAGGGTGGTGCCGCTGCCCGGCGGGCTGTCGAGCACCTTCCCGCTGAAGCGGTTGACCAGATAGAACGTGCCGTCGGCGACCCGCCGCAAGGTCCATTGCCGGCTGGTCGCGGTGCCGCAGGTCGCCTGCCTGATCTGCACGCCGTTCGCGGTGCCGGCCGAGACCAGGTCCAGGCACTTGGCGCTGTTGACGTTCACCAGGTTCCAGTACGACCCGGTGGCCTGCAACCGCCACTGCTGGCTGGTCGCCCCCGACGGCGGGTTGTGGGTGACCAGCGTGCCGGAGGCGGTCGAGCCGCCGACCGGCTCGGCGTTGTCGCGGCTGCCCAGGCCCTGCAGGTAGTAGACGCTGTTGTTGACCGGGGCGATGCCGGTGACCTGGTTGAACACCCACTGCTGGTTGGTGGCGCCGGTGTAGGTCTGCTGCGTGACGGGCGATGGGTAGGAGCCGCTCGCGGTCAGCGCCAGGCCCGACAGCCAGTCGAAGATGGCGTACGTGTTGGTGCCGACCGGCAGGTAGGCGAAGCGCATGCCGTCCTGGCCGTTGCAGATGTACTGCAGCAGCGTCGTGCCGGGGGTGGTGCCGCTGTAGGAGCTGTCGGCGCACAGGCGGCTGCCGACGTTGATGAACTGCAGCCCGGTCGTGTAGCCCATGAGCCACTTCTGGTTGGGAGTGTCGACGCGGGCGCGCTGGCTCAGCTCGGTCAGCGCCCCGGTGGACGCGCCGATGGGTTCGAGCGCCCCTCCCGTGGCCACGTTGGTGACGACGTAGGTGTTGCCGACCTTGGGATGGGGTCGCTGTCGGCCGTGCTCCCGGCGATGAGGTACGCGCTGTTGGCGGTGTTCCAGTGTGCGTGGCCAGGTAGCTGCCGGCGGCCGGGGCGGCGTTGTAGTAGTCGTCCCGGTTGCAGTCGGGCAGGCGGTAGTCGTTCCACTGGAGGCAGTTCCACGACGGGGTGCCGCCGTAACACATGAGGTCCCACTGGTCCAGGCAGTGCCAGCTGCCGTCGGAGTGCGCCGCGCTCATCTGTACGGCGCCGAAGGTGTGCCCGAGTTCGTGGGCGATGGCGTTGGCGCCGAAACAGCCCGGGATGGCGTCGACGCGGGCGTAGGCCAGGCCGTTGTTGAGATTGGCGGCCCCGGTCGTCAGGTCGTCACCCTTGATCTCGCCCATGCCGCAGATCACGGTGGCCTCGGTGAGCATGAGGTAATGCCGGTCCGTGCTGGTGTAGCCGAGGGCCTTCACGGCGTTGACGCCTGAGTCGAAGTCCGTCAGCGACCCGGCCGGGACCACGAGGTTGCGCACGACGAGAGCGCAACCGCCGGACACCGATGTGGTCGCGTAGCGGATGTGCCGGCTGCGGCTTGAGGTCGCCGCGGCGATAAGATATCTCTCAAAAGATTGACAGGCGCAGTCAATTCATCAATGGGTATTTCGGTTACGCCGTTTTCGGTGATCCGGTGAGGGTGCGGGGAGGCGAATCGCGAGGGCGGAGAACGCGTCCATGGGTGAGGGAAGACGAGAGATGTCAACGCCGCTAACTGCCGGGGAACTCTCGGATGTGCGGGAATCCGCGGAGCGTCGTCCGAATCGTCGAATTCACGGCTCCACCGATTGTTGTTTCGCTCCTGTGCCGAATCCTCGTGTCCGGGATCGGCGTTCGGTCGCTCCTCGACGTGGCCCTGCGGGGTGACGTGCCCCGCCGACCGGCTCGGCCGGAAATCGGTTGTCCGGAGGATCAGGGGGACCTAGTTTTTGGTGGTCGTCGTCTCAGGGGAGGACTGCAGGTGCTGGGTGCGAGGGTGCACGCCTATCTCAGGTCGGCGGCCGGGACTCGGGCACGCCGGGTCGGACCGTTCGTGATCCGGTTCGACGAGCATGACGACGCCCCCTGGTTCAACTACGCCGTTCCCGACGACGACGTCGTACCGACGGCGGACGAGGTCGCCGCGCTGGTCGCGGCGTTCCGCGAGCGGGCCAGGACTCCCCGGCTCGAGTACGTGCCGGAGGCGGCGCCGAAGCTGGAAGACGCGCTGCTCGCGGCCGGGTTCACGGCCGAAGGCCGCTTTCCGCTCCTGGTCTGTCCCCCGGACGAGGTGGTGGACGCGCCGCTCGACGCCTCCGTGCGGCTCACTCTCGTGACCGACGACCAGGACCTCTGGCAGGTCGCACGGGTCACGAACGAGGCGTTCGAGGTGCCCGAGACGACCGAGCACGACGTCGCACGATCCCGGCGGGTGCTGGACCGCGGTGGGCTCGTGGCCGCCGCCGTCGACGCCGTGACCGGGGAGTTCGTCGGCGCCGGGGAGATCGGTGGCCCCCATGAGGGGACCGCCGAGGTGGCGGGCATCGCGGTGCGCTCCTCACACCGGCGGCGCGGCATCGGGGGAGCCGTCACGGCGTTGCTGACCCGCGCGGGTCGTGACGCGGGGATCACATTGCCGTTCCTCACGCCCGCCGACGACGGAGCCGCACGGGTCTACGCCCGCGTCGGCTACCGAAAGGTCGGCGAGGCCCTGTACATCTCGCTTCGCTATTAGTAGTCGGCCTCCAGCAGCGGGGATTCACCTTGCCGACGTTGTGCGGAAGCTTCCGTATCTGGTTTTCTGCGGCGGGTTTGCTCGGCCCATGCGGCCACCGGAGGTCCTGCCGCGCCCAGGCCCGCGAAGAACGCGCCGAGGAGTAGCCATCCCGCGTGTCCGAGCGCAAGGACTGCTCCGGTCAGGATCACAGGGGCGAGGGCTTGGCCTGCGTCGAAGCCGATACCGAAGAGGCCCTGATACTGCCCGTGGGCATGCTCGGGCGCGAGACCGAAGCCGAGCGCGAAGCCGGCCGACGACTCCCACACCTCTCCGACGCTGTGGACGCACACGGCGAGGACAGCGAGTGCCGGTGCGACCCACGCGGGAACATCAGCTGTCAGCGCCATCAACGGACAGCTGACGAGGAAAAGGAGCCCGGCGAGGCGGAATGCGCGGCCGCCCTGTCGTGGGGTTTCCACCTTCGAGCCGAGTCTGCGTTGGAGCAGCACGCAGACGCCGCTGTTGATCGCGTAGACCGCTGCCACGGTCCAGTGCGGTGCGTCTGTGTGGGCGGTGAGCCAGATCGGCAGCAGTAGGGAGACGGTCTGGTACTGCAGGCCCATGCCACTGTAGAGCGCGACGAAGGACACGTACGGCCGGTCGGCCAGGACGGACCACTGACGGTGCGCCTTGGGCCGGGGCAGAGGCCGGTAGTTCGGGACGCCCAGGAACACGATCAGTCCGGCGCAGGCGAAGCTCGCGGCGTTTGCGAGGATCAGTCCGGTGTAGGCAGGGCGAGTGTCCATCTGGATGGCGAAGGCCGCACCCAGGGTGCCCACGACGACGCCGAGATTGACGAAGGTGCGGAGTCTGGCCCGGAAGGCGGCAGGACGTTCACCGCCGACTCGTGCGATGAGCGCACCGCCCGCGGCGCCGCTCGCCGTGGCGGCCAGCCGGTCCAGCGTGGCGACGAGCGTGAACGCGAGCCAACTGTCGATGAAGACGAAAGCCGCCATTGTGGCGGCTTGTAGGGCGAGGGCCATCAGCCAGATCGTGCGTGGGCCGTACCGGTCGGCTAGATTCCCCGCCGGTATTCCGGCCGCCAAGCCGCTCAGGCCGGCGATCGTCAGCCCCGCTCCTACCTGTGTGGCGGGCAGGTGCACCACGAGCGTGAAGTAGAGGATGGCAGCGGTGTTGAAGAGACCATTGCCTACCCTGCTGACGAAACTGGCGATGATCAGAGCTCGCTGCGGACCGGAAGCCGGCCCGCTGGGTGCCCGTTGCCTGGACCCCCTTCTGATCATGCCGATCAGGCTAACAGGCGGCACTTCACAGCGACGGTCAGCCCGCCGCCCGTGCCACGCCACAGGCCGTGCCGGGCGGACGGCGGTGCAGCGGTGGAGCGTCCGCAAGCGCCGTTTCAGCCGCCCAGCGTGACCGCGCGGCGTACGTCGCCGGCGTAGGCCTCGGGCTGTTCCCAGGCTGCGAAGTGGCCCCCGGCACGGTGTTCCACATAATCGCGAACGTTCAGGAACGCCTCGGCGTAGCTTCGCGGCTCCGGTTTGATGTCGCGCGGAAACACGGAGAGCACGGTCGGCGTGTCGATCCGGTCAGGGAGGGCGACCGGTTCGACATAGGTGGCGAAAGATGTGCCGATCGTTCCGGTGACCCAGTAGGCGGTGACCCAGGTGAGAAGCTCGTCCGCGGTGAAGGCCGACTCGTCGGACCAGGACTCCAGTTTCTCGACGATCCACGCCGCGAGGCCGGCGGGTGAGTCGCCGAGGGCGACCGCGAGCGTGTTCGGCCGCGTCGACTGCTCCGCGATGTACCCGCCCTCGGTCCGGAACCACTGCGCCGACCGGCCGAGGTAGGCCGCCGCGTCGGGCGCGAGCTCGGCCGGGTCCGCCGTGAGCGCACGCTGCGGGGCAACGTTCGTG
The DNA here is from genome assembly GCF_014892245.1 of Microbispora sitophila. Taxonomy (NCBI): domain Bacteria; kingdom Bacillati; phylum Actinomycetota; class Actinomycetes; order Streptosporangiales; family Streptosporangiaceae; genus Microbispora; species Microbispora sitophila. The sequence continues at coordinate 178,982 of NZ_JADBGC010000008.1, forward strand.
AGGTGCAGGGCAGCCACCCGGTCCGGGTGTGCTGCCGCGAGGACTTCCGCGACGGCGCCACCCACGTCGCCGCCGGACAGCGTGTACCGCGAGTAACCGAGCTCGTCCAGAGCGTCCGCGACGATCCCGGCGATCCGGTTGACCGACATGCCGGGAACGGTGAGCGGGGCCGCGAACGGGAAGCCCGGCAGTGCGGGAACCACCACGTGCATGTCCGCGAGCAAGGGCAGGACGCGCTCGAACCGCAACACCGAGTCCGGCCAGCCATGCAGCAGCACGACAACCGGGGCACCGGGATCCGCGGACCGCTGGTGGATCATACGCAGGTCGGTGTCGCCTGCCTGCACCGTCACCCAAGGCAACTCGCCGATGCGGCGCTCGTGCACCCCCCAGTCGTACCCGTTCGCCCAGCGTTCGAGCAGTTCGTCGAGGTGGGTGCCGCTGATGCCGCGCGTCCCGTCGTCGCTCCACGGGATCGTGACACGCCGCGTCCGCTGGAGTCGTTCCCGCATCTCGTCGTTCATGTGTATCAGCGTACACATGATGTGTATGCTCGTACACATGACCGTCCGCAATGCGGCCGCGACCAGGCAGCGGATCCTGGAGCACGCGCAACGCCAGTTCGCCAAGCACGGGTACGCGGCGACCACAGTCAAAGGCGTGGCCGACGCGGCCGGCGTGTCGCCCAACCTCATCACGCGCTATTTCGGCGGCAAGGACGGCCTTTTCCTGGCGGCAACCCGGGTGGAGATCCCGGTCTCCGCCTCCTTCGACGGCGACCGTTCCGCGCTGGGTGCGCGCCTCGCGGCGAGCATCGTCCGGCGCTGGTTCGGCGCACCCGGAGAGGATCCGCTGCTTGTGCTGCAACGCGCGTCCGGTGAACGCCCGGAGGCGGCGGAGGCGCTGGCCGCCTTCCTCGACACGAACTCGCTGGAACCGCTGCACCGCTACCTGCGCGACAGCGGCCTGGACGATGCGGACGCCCGCAGCCGGGCCGCAGCGATCGACGCCTTCGTGCTCGGCGTCTCGACCCGCCGCCGGGTCCTGCGTTCCGAACTCGGCGACCCCGCTGATCTCCAGGCCTGGCTGAGCGCCACCATCCAGCGCCTCGCCGACGGGTGAGGCACGACAGCGAGAAGCGCTGAAACTCCGCTTCCGGTCAGCACCTGCGGTCCAGTTATCGACATCTGCCCGACCACCGCGATCACTTCCGCTTCGGGGGAGGGCGGGAGAAGAGTGACGATGTCCACGCCCGGCGCCCCGATGCGGTGAGTCGCGGCGCCGGCCGGTCGCCGGCTGAGGCTCGGCTGTCGTGAAACTTTCGTAGGTATTTCGGAAAAATCCCTGCGGCATTAGCGGTAATCCTGCCGCGAACAGCACCATCGTCCTCCTTGTGGGCGTGCGTGAAACACCCTCCGGTTTGGGCCTTGCGGTGGCTGCAACATTTCGGTGATGCTTCGAAAACATTCGCCTCCCACTCGGCCCGCGGTTCTCTCCGGACCTGTGACAGGTCCGGGACCCTCAGGAGGAAGGACGCACTGTCGTGAAAGGTTTCAAGGTCCCGGCGGCAACACTGGCGAGACCGGCGCAGGCCGGGCCCGCACACTCCATCGCTGCCGGTCGGCCCTTCCGCGGAGGCGCCCGATGATCGACGATGTCACTTCCGGCGGCGGGAGCCGCGCCCCGGACGGCCGCCGCGCGCTCGTCATCGGCGCCGTCGCGGCGCTTGCGCTGGGTCTCGCGGTGTTCGAGATCCCCGGTGCGAACGCCGGTGTCGGCGCACTCGTGGGGACCGGAACGGCGCAGGCGGCGGCCGCCGGCGTCGAGGACGAGGGCGCCGACTGCGCGGTGTCCGACCTGGGAACGCGTACGGCCAACTCCAGGCTTCCCGATCCCTTCAAGAAGATCAACGGGCAGCGCATCACCTCCACGTCGGAGTGGAGGTGCCGCCGCGAAGAGATCAAGAAACTGGCTGAACGGTATGTCTACGGCGAGAAGCACGGCAAGCCGGCCGTCGTCACCGGGACGGTCTCCAGAACCGGCATCACGGTCAACGTGTCGGACAGCGGCAGGAGCGCGAGCTTCTCGGCGAGCGTGGATCTGCCGAGTGGCACCGGGCCGTTCCCGGCCGTCATCGTCTATGGAGGATTCGGCGCCGACACGGCCACCATCAAGGCGAGCGGCGCCGCCGTCATCAGCTACGACCCCTATACGGTCGGCAAGGAGGGCACGGCCCGCAACAACAAGCAGGGTGCCTACTACAGCATCTACGGCTCTTCGAGCAGCACCGGATTGCTCGCCGCCTGGGCCTGGGGCGTGAGCCGCATCATCGACGTCATCGAGCAGTCGGGCGGCAGCATCCTCAAGGCGGACGCGACCGGCGTCACGGGATGCTCGCGGTTCGGCAAGGGCGCCTTCACGGCCGGAGTGTTCGACCAGCGCATCGCGTTGACCATGCCGATCGAGTCGGGCAGCGCCGGCGTTCCCATCTTCCGCGGCATCGCCCAGGAGTCCGGCGCGCAGCCGCTGAGCAGCGCCTATTCCGAGCAGCCGTGGCTGGGAGACGCGTTCGGCTCCTTCACCGGCAACCCCGGTCAGCTGCCGGTGGACACCCACGAGATGGTGGGCATGATCGCCCCGCGCGGGCTGTTCATCATGGAGAACCCGCACGTCGACTGGCTGGGCGCCCAGTCGGGCAGCGTGGCCGCGCTGGCCGGAGCCGAGATCTACAAGGCGCTCGGCGCGGGAGACAACATCAGCTACTGGTCCGACGTACAGGACGGCACTCACTGCGCCACCCGGTCCGAATGGCGCACCCCGCTGCAGCAGAACATCCAGAAGTTCCTGCTGAGGACGGGCAACGCCCCCGCCGTGTTCCGGTTCTCGTCGAAGAAGCCCGGCAACCTGTCGCAGTGGAGAGACTGGACGACGCCGGTCCTGACCGACTCCAGCCCGTCTCCCAGCCCGAGCCCGAGCCGCTCGCCCAGCCCCAGCCCCTCGCCGAGCCCGTCACCCAGCCCCTCGCCCAGCGGGAGCCCGAACACCAGCCCGAGCCCGCCGGTGAGCCCGAGCCCGTCGCCGTCCGGCGGGGTGTCCGGAGCGTGCTCGGCGACGTTCCGAGTGATCAACTCCTGGTCCGGCGGCTGGCAGGGTGAGGTCGCGGTGCGCGCGGGGAACTCCGCGATCAACGGCTGGACCGTGAACTGGACCTGGCCCGGTTCGCAGACCATCACCCAGATATGGGGAGGCGTACGCTCGGGCTCCGGTGCGAACGCGACGGTGCGCAACGAGGCGTGGAACGGCTCGGTCGCGGCCAACGGGAGCACGACCTTCGGCTTCATCGCCGGAGGGTCCTCGGCCACCCCGGCGGCCACCTGCACCAGCCCGTGACCTTCCTGGTCACGAGCGATCGAACTGCGATGATCGAGGCCCGCGGCGGCCGCGCCGCGGGCCCTCGGCATGTCTACGCCGCGCCGATGGTTCGCGATCCCTGCGGATCGTCCTCGCGTTTGTGTCTGCGCTGTGCCGACGGTGGGGCGCCGCCTCGGTCAGTGACCGAAAAGCATGACGAGGCCGACGATGACGAAGTGGACGAGCACCGCGAACACCAGGACGCTGGCGAAGATCCACTTGGCGGGGCCGTGCTCGAAGTGCTTGCTCTCCTTCATCGGCGGACGCTTGGCGACGCGGTCGGCGATGCGCTCTTCGAGGCTCTTCCTACGGGCCATGACACTTCCTGTGTTCTCGGCGCTGCTTAGTGCACTAACAGTTAGTGTACTAATCCAGTAGCATGGCGGTGGAGGTGCACATGAGTGACATTGGCGACATCGTCGACCCGCTGGCTCTGGAGAACCAGGTCTGCTTCGCCCTGGCTGTCGCCTCGCGGTCGGTCATCGGTCTCTACCGGCCCCTGCTCGAACCGATGGGTCTGACCCACCCGCAGTATCTGGTGATGCTGGCCCTATGGCAGTACGCGCCACTGTCGGTCAAGGATCTCAGCCGGCTGCTGCAGCTGGAGCCGGCCACGCTGTCGCCGCTGCTCAAGCGCCTGGAGGCCGCCGGCCTCGTCGAGCGCCGCCGCGCCAGCGACGACGAGCGTTCCCTGGCGATCGTGCTGACCGGCGAGGGACGCGCACTGCGTCAGCAGGCCGAGAAGGTCCCCGTGGCGATCGTCGAGCGGCTGGGGATGGAGCTGACCGAACTGCAGAGTCTGCACCAGGCGCTGACCCGGGTGATCGCCGCCGCCAACGGCGCCCACCTCGCCGGACAGCGATAGAACCCGCACCCCGGGGCTCATTCCTGCGGTATGACCCGCTCTCCTTCACCCACGGGCTCCTCGAATCCCGCCAGGTAGGACCGCAGAAGATCCTCGGACACCGTGACGCGGTTCGGCCCGCGCAGGGCGTTGCGCGCCGCGAGTCGCCGGCGCAGGGTCTCCGGGTTCGCCTTCAGGTAGACGAGCTCCCACCGATACCCGTGACTCTCGATCAGAGACTTGTACCGGTCGCGTGTCGCGCGCCGCCAGAAGCTGTAGTCCAGGACCACCCGTCGGCCTGCCCGCATCAGCCGCACAAGTTCGTGCCGTAAGGTCTCCTCGGCGTGAGCCTGATGGTCGGCGTACTCCTCCGGGTCGAGATGGCCGCCGTCGCGCCCGAGCCGTGCCCAGACGACTTCGTCGACGGACAGCCGGACGTAGCCGCGCCGCTCCAGTTCCCGCGCGTAGGTCGTCTTGCCCGAACCCGCGACGCCGCACATCATCACGACGTGCCGCTCCGTCTCGTCATCGAGCGGAGTGGTGGGACGTCCTGGTCCACGGTCGTCAGGAATGCCGGCCATGTCCCGACCGTACGTCGCCGGACTCGGCGGGACTCTCACCCGCCGTCGTACAGCTCGGGCGGGTGACTGTGCACCGCACCGCACCCGGTGCCGCTAGCCGCCGATACAGATCACGTAGATGGTGCCGCTGACGCCCTTGCCGTAGAGCCTCCAGCCGACCGCCTCGCCGTTGACGACGTACGGCGCATTCGTGGTGATGTAGGGCGCGCTCGCGCCGCTGCCGGCGATGAAGCCGCCGCCCGTGGCGACCATGTTGTCCGGGCACATGATGTCGTCGCTGCCGCCGTCGGCCGGCAGGTAGAGGGAGTCCGCTTTGGTGACGACGTTGGCGGATCCGCCCCCGGAGCCTGCGGGGCCCGCGGGTCCGGCCGGACCCGCGGGACCACGCGCGCCCGTCTCGCCCTTCGGGCCCTGGGGACCTGAGAGGCCGCGCTCGCCCTTGTCGCCCTTCGGACCCTGGGCGCCGGTGTCGCCCTTCGGGCCGGTGCCGCCGATGCCCACCGGACCCTGCGGACCGGTCTTGTTCCACGACACCTTGGTCTCGGTCGTCTTGCACATCGTCGTGGCGTTGACCAGGCGCACATACCGCGCCACCTTGGTCGGGAGTCACGCACCCGAATCCATCGCGGCGGGGATCTCACAAGGTGACGACGTTGCCGGTGAGGCGGGCCTGTTCGGCGGCCCACACCACGCGGTGGGTCATCAGGCTCTCGTCCGCGTCCGACCGCAGCAGGCCGGCGTCGCCCGAGGCCACGGCGGCGAGGAAGGCGTCCGTGAGGCCCTCGTCGCCGCCCCCGTGCCCGTCGGCCGCCGACGGGCCCTGCGCCTCGGACGTCGTCCCGTCGGCGCCCACGATGATCGTCTCCTCGGTGCCGGTGCGGAAGTCGACCACGCGCACGGTGTGGCCGTCGCCCTCGATGTAGCCGTGCGTCCCGGACAACCGCGTACGCCGGTGCTCCATGGGTGTGAACGCGCTCATCGTGAACGAGCACGTCGCGCCGTCGTCGAACTCCATCAGGACCTCCTGATGATCGACCACGTCGTTGTCGCACGCGTACACGCATCGCCCGTACGGCCCCGTACGCAGCGCTTCCAGCACGTCCGCCTCGGTGCGCCCCGGGGTGACGGCCGACAGCGGCCAGAACTCGCTCGACGGATCCCCGAGACACCCCAGGTAGAGCCGCGGCGCCGAGTAGGGGCACGACGGCTCGATCGGGCAGTCGAGGCACCTGTCGGCGGCCCCGGCGGGCCGGTCCTCGGGGCGGAAGTGCGAAAGGGAGCCGAACGACGAGACGCGGGCGGGCGGGCGGCCGAAGAGGTGGACGAGCCAGTCGATGTCGTGGCACGCCTTGGCCAGCAGCATCGGCGCGGAGGTGTCCTGCCGCCGCCAGTGCCCGCGGACGAACGAGTGCGCCTGATGCCACCACCCCACGGGCTCCAGGTGCTGGACGTTGACGAGCCGGCCGATTCGCCCGTCCTCCAGCAGTCCGCGTATCGCCCGCGTGTAGGGCGTGTATCGCAGCACGTGGCAGACCGCGAGCATGATGCCGTTGCGCCTGGCCGCCTCGGCGATCCTGGTCGCCTCCTGCTCGCTCGTGGACATCGGCTTCTCCAGGAGAATGTGGTAACCGAGGTCCGCCAGCGCCACCGCCGGTTCGGTGTGCAACCGGTCGTGCGTGGCGATGACCACCGCGTCGGCGACCCGGCCGCCCGCCGCCAGGTCCTTCCAGTCGGCGTGCGTGCGATCCGGCGTGATTCCGAACTCCTCGACGAAGACGGCACGCCGGAGGGGATCGGGATCGGCCACCGCCACGACGCGGCCGGCGCCCGTGTGGTGCGCGCGGCGCGCGTAGGTCAGCCCTCGCAGGCCTCCGCCGACGACGGCTAAAGTCACCTCAGTCATGGAACCTTCCCCGAATCAATATCATGGAGAGCATCATTATTCGTCCCGGGAAAGTCGACGGCAAGGGGGCCTCGATGGCTGAGGAGCCGAGCGGCGGTGACCTCTCACGGCTCAGGCAGCTCAACTCGCTTGCCGTGATCAAGGCGCTGCAGGGCGGGACGTCGCTCACGCTGACCGAGGTGGCCAAGCGCACCGGGCTTTCACGGGCCTCCACCGAGGACGTGGTTCGCGAGCTGCTGCAGAAGGGCTGGGTCACCGAGGCCGATCCCACCGCGGGCGGCGTGGGCCGCCCGGCCAGGCGCTACCGGTTCAGGGCGGAGGCGGGGCGGGTGCTCGGCATCGACATCGGCGGGCACAACGTCCGCGCGGTCGTCGCCGACTTGGACGGCGCCGTGCAGAGCAGCGCCCGCGTCCCCGTCACGCCCGAGATGGGCCGGGCCGAGCGCCTGGATGCGGTCGACCGCGCGGCGACCGAGTGCCTGGAGGCGGCGGGCCTGACCGGCGGCGACGTGTGGGCCTCGGGCGTCGGCACCACCGGCCTGGTGGACGGCGCCGGCAGGGTGGTGCTCTCCGAGGCGCTGCCCGAGTGGACCGGAGTCGACCTGGCCGCCCACGTGCGCCGTCTCGCCCCGGGGCCGGTGCTGGTCGAGAACGACAGCAGGCTCGCCGCGCTCGCGGAGTGCTGGCGCGGCGTGGCCCGCTACGCCAAGGACATGGTGTTCCTGCTGGCCGGCCTGCGCACGGGCGCGGGCCTGGTCATCGACGGCAAGCTGCACAAGGGGTTCGCCAACGCCTCGGGCGAGATCGGCGCGCTGCCGGTGCTCGGCTGGATCCGCGCGCAGGAGCATCTGAGCGCCGCCAGCGGCGAGGCCGGCGACGTGTTCGCCGCGGCCAGGGCCGGCGACAGGGCCGCGGCCACGGCCGTGCGCCGCTACGTCAGGGACCTGGCACTCGGCACGTCCGCGCTGGTCCTGGCGCTGGACCCGCAGATGGTCGTGGTCGGCGGCGGCTTCTCGCGCTCGGCCGACGTGCTCATCGAGCCGCTCAGGCGCGAGCTCGACCGCTGGTGCATCCGCACCCCGGAGGTACGCATGTCGGCGCTCGGCGAGGAGGGCGTGGTGCTCGGCGCCGTACGGCTGGCCCTCGACGACGTCGAGGACCGCGTGCTCGACGGCCGCACCCCGCTCGTGAGCCATCTGTAACACAGCCACCCTTGAACAAAATTTCACAGGACTCCATGATTACTCCCACGTTCTAAGAGAGGACCGGGAGATGTGGAAGTCGGCACGACGCGGTGCTGCGCTCTGTGCTCCACTGCTTGGCGCGGCGCTGCTCGCCTCCGCGTGCGGGGGCGGTGAGCAGGCCGGCTCCGGCGCGCAGCCGCAGGAGAAGGTGACGCTGTCCTACGCGGTCTGGGACGCCACCCAGCAGAGCGCGATGCAGGAGCTGGCGGCGGAGTTCACCAAAACGCATCCGAACATCGCCATCGATGTCCAGCTCACGCCGTGGGCCGACTACTGGACGAAGCTCAAGGCCGCGGCGAGCGGCGGGGCGGCGCCCGACGTCTTCTGGATGAACGGCCCCAACTTCCAGCTCTACGCCTCCAACGGCGTGATCAAGCCGATCGAGGAGCAGGTCGACACGTCGGTCTATCCCAAGGCGCTGGTCGACCTCTACACCTACGACGGCAAGCTGTACGGCCTGCCGAAGGACATGGACACGGTCGGCGTCTGGTACAACAAGACGCTCTTCGACGCCGCCAAGGTGAAATACCCGGCCGACGGCTGGACCTGGGCGGACTTCAAGGAGGCGGCCGCCAAGCTCACCGACCCGGACAAGGGCGTCTACGCCATCGGGGCCGAGCTCACGAGTTTTCAGGAATACCAGTACAACACCATCTACCAGGCCGGCGGTTACGTGATCTCGCCGGACGGCAGGAAGTCGGGTTACGACGATCCCAAGACCATCGAGGGCCTGAAGTTCTGGACCGACCTGCTCGCCGCCAAGCAGTCGCCCGACCTGAAGACCATGACCGACACCGCCCCGCTCCAGCTCTTCGAGGCCGGCAAACTGGCCATGTACTGGGGCGGCTCCTGGGACGTGGCCGAGTTCACCAAGAACGACTACACCAAGGACAAGGTGGACGTCGCCCCGCTCCCGAAGGGTGAGAAGCAGGCCACGATCATCCACGGCGTCGCCAACGTGATGTCGGCCAAGACCGAGCACCCGGCGCAGGCGTGGGAGTTCGTCAAGTTCCTCGGCTCCAAGCCGGCCGCCGACATCCTCGGCAAGAAGGGTCCGATCCCGGCCTACAACGGAACCCAGAGCGCCTGGGTGAGTGCGCACCCCGAGCTGAAGCTGCAGGTCTTCCTCGACGCCGTCGCGTACGCGGTGCCCTACCCCGTCTCCAAGAACACCGCCGCCTGGCAGGAGGCGGAGCTCACCAACCTCACCAAGGCGTGGACCGGCGAGGTGCCGATCGAGAAGGCGGCCGCGGACCTGGCGGCCGGGATGAACGACCTGCTGGCCAAGGAGTGACGTGACCACCACCGCCGGATCGCGGGCCGTACGGGCGGCCCGCGTGGAGAAGGCGCGGCGGCCCCGCGCCGAGGCGCTGTGGGGGTACGCGTTCATCGCCCCCACCGGCCTCGGCCTGGCGATCTTCTACCTGTGGCCCGTCCTGCAGACCGCCTATTTCTCCTTCACCGAGTGGGGAGCGTTCGGCGGGCACACCTGGACGGGGCTCGACAACTACACCCGGCTCCTCGGCGACCCCGAGGTGGGGCGGGCGGTGCTCAACACGCTCACGTACACCGCCCTCGGCCTGATCGGGATCCCGCTCGCGATCGTGTTCGCGGCGCTGCTCAACCGGCCGGGGCTGCGGGGCGTGAGTGTGTACCGCACCGCGTTCTTCCTGCCCGTGGTCACCATGCCGGTCGCGGTCGCGATGCTCTGGCGCTGGCTCTACAACGGCGACTACGGCCTGGTCAACCAGGTGCTCGCGACGGTCGGCATCGACGGTCCCAACTGGATCGCCGATCCGGCCACGGCCATGTACGCGCTGGTCGTCGTGGGCATCTGGAGCAGCATCGGCTACAACCTGATCATCTTCCTGGCCGGCATGCAGGCCATCCCGAAGGAGCTGTACGAGGCGGCCTCCCTCGACGGGGCGGGGCGCGTCAGGCAGTTCTTCTCGATCACGCTGCCGATGCTGTCGCCGACCGCGTTCTTCGTCTCGATCGTCTCGGTGATCGGCTCGCTGCAGCTGTTCGACCTCGTCTTCGTGATGACCGGATCGGGCCAGTCGGCGCGGGCCAACCCGGCGTACGGGCGGCTCCAGACCGTGGTGCAGCTCTTCTACGAGCGGGCCTTCGTCACCAACGACCGCGGCTACGCGGCCGCCATCGTGATCGCGCTGCTCGTGCTCATCGCGGGGCTGACGATCCTGCAGTTCCGGCTCCAGCGGAGGTGGGTGCACTATGTCTGACCACCGCATGTCCAAGCACCCCATGTCTGAGCACCGCGTGTCCGAGCGCCGGGCCTTCGGCGTGCATGCTGTGCTCGTCGCGGCGTCGCTGGCGATGGTGGCCCCGTTCGTGTGGCAGGTCATCACCTCGCTCAAGACGCTCAGCGACGCCACCCGGGTGCCGCCGACGTTCCTGCCGGAGGGCCGCTGGGACAACTACGCCAAGGTCTTCGACCTGCTGCCGTTCGGCGAGCAGTTCGTCAACACGGTCGTCATGGCGGCCGGGCGGGTCGTCGGGCAGGTGCTGTTCTGCTCGATGGCCGCCTACGCCTTCGCCCGGCTGCGCTTCCCCGGCAGGAACGTGTTGTTCGGGCTGTTCCTGTCGGTCCTCATGGTGCCGCCGCAGCTCTTCGTGATTCCGCAGTATCAGATCATGTCCTCGCTCGGGTGGCTCAACAGCCTTCAGGCGATCATCGTGCCCGGCCTGTTCAGCGCGTTCGGGGTGTTCCTGCTGCGGCAGTTCTTCCTCGGGCTGCCGCGTGAACTGGAGGAGGCGGCCCGGCTCGACGGCGCCGGCCCGGTCCGGATCTACTGGTCGATCATGTTGCCGCTGGCCAGGCCGGGGCTGGTGGCGCTGTCCGTGCTCGTGCTCCTGTGGGCGTGGAACGACCTGTTCTGGCCGCTGGTGGTCAACACCGACCCGGAGAAGATGACGCTGTCGGCGGGGCTGGCCTCGTTGCAGGGCCAGTATCAGACCGATTACCCGGTCCTCATGGCCGGCTCCCTGATCGCCTCGCTTCCCGTGATCGCCGTCTTCGTGTTCCTGCAACGACAGTTCATCCAGGGGATCGCGCACACCGGCAGCAAGGGCTGACCTCCGGGCTCCGCGCGCTCTCCGCTCACACCGTTCACAGTGGGCCGGTGCCGACGATCCTCCCGTCCGCCGCGAGCAGCCGAACGGCGCCGCCCGGTCGAGCGCGCGGACGCCCAGCCCGAACGCGGCGAGCCGCAGGTGCAGGGCGGCGCCGTACGGCACGCTCATGACCGTGACGGCCGCCGGCGGCGATGGCCCACCGGCGCCGGTGCCCGGACACGAGGGGCCCGGCCCAGTCGGCGGGCGGACCTCCACAGGCGCCGCACATCCGGACACTCCCCTCCTGCGTCGAGACCGGGGCGATTACGCCCGGGGGCGGCGGGCCGTGAAGTCGTCCGCGATGGCGTCGAACGTGGACCACCGGACGCCCTCGTGCTTGTTGATGTGCTCGATGAGGCGCTCCAGCATGAGCAGGACCTGCGGGCGGCCCGAGACGTCCGGGTGGATCGTCATGGTGAAGACGGCGTACTCCGACTCGCGGTAGACCCAGTCGAACTGGTCGCGCCACATCTCCTCGATGTCGCGAGGATTGACGAAGCCGTGGCTGTTCGGGCTGGTCTTGATGAACATCATCGGAGGCAGGTCGTCGAGGTACCAGCTCGCCGGGATCTCGACGAGGTCGGTCTCCTGCCCGCGCACGAGCGGCTTCATCCACTCGCGGGCGTCCTTGTCATAGTCGATCTTCGACCAGGTGTCGCCGACGCGCACGTAGTACGGCTCGAAGTCGCGGTGCATGAGCGAGTGGTCGTACTTGATGCCGCGTTCGAGCAGCAGCTCGTTGGTGACCGGCGAGAACTCCCACCACGGCGCGACGTATCCCGTGGGGCGCCGGCCAGTGCGCGTCTCGATGAGGTCGATGCAGTAGTCGAGGACGGTGGACTCCTGCTCGCGGCTCATCGCGATCGGGTTCTCGTGGCTGTAGCCGTGCACGCCGATCTCGTGCCCGGCGGCCACGACCTGCTCGAACTGCTCGGGAAAGGTCTCGATGGAGTGACCCGGCCAGAACCAGGTCGACGGCAGGTCGTACTTCTTCAGCAGGGCGTTGAGCCGCGGCACGCCCACCTCGCCGGCGAACAGACCGCGCGAGATGTCGTCCGGGGAGTCCTCACCACCGTAGGAGCCGAGCCAGCCGCCGACCGCGTCGACGTCGATCCCGAACGCTACGAAGATTTCCTTGGCCACAGCGCATCCTCTTTTCTTGGTATCGATGGGTCGGACATGGGCGGCGAGGGTCTGCCGCGTGACGGGGACGCCCTCGGAGGGCAGCAGCGCCAGCAGCAACCTCGCCTGGTAGAGCGGCAGCCCGCCCATGCTCAGCGCCCCGGCGCGTACGAGGTCGACCCCGCCGCCGTTGCCGTACGTGGGCACGACCGGCCCCTCGGCCACTCAAGCGGATAGTCGTGGTCGGACAGCGCTGTGGATCAGTCGGCCCTGGGGTGTTACACCGTGTCATTTCATGCTGTTTCGTTTGCCATTCTCCCTGCCATTCCGGCGGATGACGACACCGCGTGCTGTGCCGGGGTCGGATGAGCAATCACCGAGCAACCAGGCTCACCGGTCAGGTTCAAGTGACCTTCACCGCGTGATTGTCCACGCCGATCGCTCCTATTGGCCGGGGTGACAGAAAAATCGCTCGCTCTTTCCGTACACGCTGCGGCAGCATGTCCACGGCGATGTCGGCGTTCGGGGAGGGCTGAGGGCTGATGGCTGTGCTCGGGGCGGTCGATGACGCTGAAAACGGCCCATCCGTACGAAAATCGGCGGTCCTGCTGGCGCTGCGCTACTACTGCGGTGAGCTGAGACGCCAGTGGCGGGTCGCGGTGCCCGCGCTGACGTTGCCGGCAATGGGGAACATCTGCCTGTTCTATCTGGCGCCACTGGCGGTGGCCGGGCTCGTGGGGCACCTGTCCGCCGGCGGGAAAGGCACCGTCGACGCGCTCCTGCCGTACGTGCTCGGCTTCGGCGCGTTGCTGCTGACGGGCGAGGCGCTGTGGCGCGTGGGGCTGCACTTCCTGAACCGCACCGACGCCCGGGGCATCGAGCGGCTCGGCGTGGTGGGCATGGACGAGTTGCTGGCCAAGGACACCGCGTTCTTCCATGACAACTTCGCCGGCTCGCTGACCAAGCGAGTGATCGGCTTCTCCTCCAGGTTCGAGGAATTCGCCGACACGCTCACATTCTCGATCATGGCCAAGGTGATGCCCCTGGCCTTCGCCTCGGTGGTGCTGTGGCGGTATCACCCGCTGCTGGTCCTCGTTCTCGTGGGCCTCATCATCGTCACCGCTGTTCTCGTCGCTCCGCTCATCCGCCGTCGCCAGGCCCTGGTCGACGAACGCGAGGCCGCCAGAGTGCTGGTGTCGGGCCACGTCGCCGACGTGCTGACCAACATGGAGACGGTCCGCGCGTTCGCCGCCGAGGATCGCGAAGCCACCGAATATCGGGTGAGGATCGCCGAGCAGCGCAGGTTGTCCCTTCGTTCCTGGGATTACGGCAACCTCCGGGTGGACACCGTCGTCGCCCCTCTGTCGGTGCTCACCAGCGCCGTGGGCCTGCTCCTCGCCGTGGCGCTCCGCGGTGGTCTCGGTGTGGAGGCCATCGTGGTGACGTTCACCTACTACACGAACACGATCAGCATCATGTTCGAGTTCAACCAGATTTACCGGCGCATCGAGAGCGTGCTCACCGAAGCGGCCCAGTTCACCGAGTTGCTCCTCGTGCCGCCGACCGTGGTGGATCCGGCCGATCCGCAGCCCCTGCGCCCGGCCGACGCGAGCGTCCGCTTCGAGCGGGTGAGGTTCGGGTACGCCGGCGGCCCGCCCCTCTTCGAAGACCTGGACCTCGACATCCCCAGCGGCGCCAAGATCGGGCTGGTCGGCCAGTCCGGCGGCGGCAAGAGCACGCTCACCCGGCTGTTGCTGCGTCTCATGGACGTGAACGGCGGCAGGATCCTGATCGGCGGCCAGGACATCGCCCGGCTGCGCCAAGCCGACCTGCGCAGCCTGATCGCCTACGTTCCCCAGGAACCCGCCATGTTCCACCGGTCGGTGCGCGACAACCTCGCGTTCGCCCGGCCGGGCGCCACCGACGCCGAGATCTTCGAGGCCGCGCGGGCGGCGCATGTCACGGAGTTCGTCGAGTCCCTGCCGGACGGATTCGACACCCTGGTCGGCGAGCGTGGCGTCAAGCTCTCCGGCGGCCAGCGCCAACGCATCGCGCTCGCGCGCGCCATCCTGCGCGACGCCCCCATCCTGCTGCTGGACGAGGCGACCAGTGCCCTGGACTCCGAAAGCGAGATCCTCGTCCAGGAAGCCTTGTGGCGCTTGATGCAGGACCGGACCGCGGTCGTGGTCGCGCACCGCCTGAGCACCGTCGTCCGCATGGATCGGCTTGTCGTGCTCAACCGGGGCCGCATTGTGGAGCAGGGCACCCACAGCGAACTGCTCCAGGCCGAAGGCCCCTACGCCCGGCTCTGGCACCACCAGTCCGGGGGCTTCCTCCTCGAGGACGGCACCCCGGACGCGCTCCACCGTTGACCGACGCCTGGGGTATGAAAAACAGGATCTATCGCGTATGTTGAAAAAATTCCGGTGACCTGAGTCGAGGGAAGTCGTGAAATGGAGAGGAACCGCACGTCTTCGGGTTCGGCTACAGGAGCGCGCGTAGCGTGGATGGTGTCCGGGGCCGTCTACAATCTGCTCTTGGGAATATTCGCATTTTTTCCGATCAGCTTCTCCGAGTACATCATCACTGGACCCCCGCCTACGAACAACCGCGATTCCTTTCCGGAGTTCGTGTTCATCACGGTCTTCTCCTGGCTTCTTCTGCTGGTCCTGGCGATTCTCCCGAACATGTTGGTGGCGAAGCGTTCCGCGATGTCCCTCAAAATGCACTGGCCGATCGCGATAATCTTGATATTGGTGATTCCGACGATATGGATGATACCGATCGTCCAGGTATCAAGCGCCCGATGGTGACTGTCCTCGCTCGGTGGTGCGGTCGGAGATGGTTCCGAGCTTGTCGGGGTTGCTGACCACGTAGATGTCGCGCACCTGCTCCCCGCCCGGGTCGAGGTCGAGCACCATCACCGCGAGGGGCGCGTCCTCCGCGAAGATCACCACGGAGGGGTCTCCGTTGACCTGGCGATACCGGACGTCCACGCCGCCACGCGCGTTGGCCACGACCACCCGGGCGACCTTGTCGCGGCCGCGGATCGGACGCGGCCCGCCCGCCGCCGACTTGCCCCCGCCGTCGGGCCACAGGACGACGTCGGGCGCGAGCATCTCCATCAGCGCGGGCAGGTCACCGCCGAACGCCGCCTCGACGAAGCGCTCGGTCACCTCCCGGTGCATGCGCCGGTCGACCCGGGCGCGCGGACGCCGCGCCTGTACGTGTTCGCGCGCCCGGTGGGCGATCTGCCGGATCGCGGTCGGGCTGCGGTCCAGCATGGTGGCGATCTCGGTGTGCTGGTAGGCGAACACCTCGTGCAGGACGAACACGGCCCGCTCCAGCGGGGTGAGCGTCTCCAGGATCACCAGCAGCGCGATCGACACCGACTCCGCGCGTACGGCGGGCCCGGCGGCGTCGGGACCGGTGATCAGCGGTTCCGGCAGCCATGGGCCCAGGTAGGTCTCCTTACGCCTGCGCAACGCGCTCTGGTGGGCGAGGGCCTGGTTGACCGCGACACGCACCAGGTACGCGCGGTGGTTGTCGATGCCGGCCACATCCCGTGCCGCCCACGCCAGCCAGGTCTCCTGAAGCACGTCCTCGGTGTCGCCGACCGTGCCGAGCATGTTGTAGACGATGGAGAACAACAACTCGCGGTGGTCGGCGAACACCTCGGAAGCGTCGGCCGGGGGGATTTCACGCATCATGGGACTCCTTGCCGGTACGGATACCGAATCAGCGCGTGGCGTGCAGCACCAGGGCGGGATCGAGCGCCAGCGTGGCGACCGCCAGACCGAGGAACACGATCGCCAGGTAGAACTGGGGCGAGAAGTCGCCGACGCGCAGGTGGGTGTACAGGGCGCAGACGAAGTAGAGGACGAGGCCCGCGGCGGCGGCCGTGCCGACGAGGGGCACGCCGAGCAGCCCGAGCGCGAGTCCAAGCGCGCCCAGGGCCTTCAGCGCGCCGATCGGCCAGACCAGCCACGACTCCGGCACGCCGGCTCGGGCGAGCGCGGGGCCGAGGGTACGCATGATCGGCGCGAACCGGGTCATGGCCGCGAATCCGGAGAAGGTGGTGAAGGCGATGGTCACCAGAGCGGTGACGACGTAGGCGGCCGGCATCGAAGGCTCATCCGTTCCGGAAGGCGGCGATGTGGTCGGCCACCCAGTCGCCGTACGTCCGTGCGGGGCGGCCGAGGACCTCGCCGACCTCATCCGTCACGGGATGCTGGTCGCGGCCGGCGTAGTGGTCGTACCTGGCCATCAGGGCGCGTACGAACGGTTCGGGCAGCCCGCTGCCGATCAGGTGTGCGGCGACGGCCCGCGGCGGGACTTCCTCGAAGCGCAGGGGCCTGCCGAGCGCGGCGGCGATCACGGCCACCATCTCCTCGTGTGACAGCGACTCCGGTCCGGTGAGTTCCAGCCGGCGGCCCGCCAGTTCCTCGGTGAGCAGTGCGCGGGCCGCGACCTCGGCCAGATCCCGCTCGTCGAGCACGGACTCCCGGAAGCCCGCGTGCACGTAGCGCACGACGTCTCCGGCGCGGATCTGGGCGCCCCACGCCTGCAGGGTGTTGCCGGCGAAGCTACTGGCGCGCAGGCTGGTCCAGGCCAGGCCGCTGGCGACGGCCGCTTCCTCGGCCTCCTTGTTCCGGTCCCCGCGCCGGCGGGACGGCTGGAGGTCGAACGGGTCGTCGATGTTCATCGCGGACAGGGCCACCACCTTGCGCACGCCCCGCTCGGCGGCCAGGGCGAGGAGCCGGTCGGCGGAGTCCCCGAAGGTGCGCGAGTGCAGGAAGACCGCCTCGACGCCCTTGAAATGGTCGGCGGTCGTGCCGGGCCGGGCCGGGTCGCCCTGGACGACCTCCACTCCGTATGGCAGGGCCGCATCGTGCGGAGAGCGGCTCACGGCGCGTACGTGGGCGCCTTCGGCGACGAGTTGCTGGACGACGAGACGCCCGATGGCGCCGGTCGCTCCGGTGATGAGGATCATGCGATTCGCTTTCGTCCGGTCAGCGCGGGTCAGGCCGGTGTCGCGGGCAGGAAGTGACGGGCGTGCTCGGCGGCCCATTGGGCGAACGTGCGCGGCGGACGGCCGGCGACCTGCTCCACGTGGTCGGTCAGCGTCGTGGCGTACTCGTTGGGCGTGCCGTACATCCGCAGCAGGCTCTCCACCAGGTCCGCCTCGTCGGCTCCCGCGGCCTCGGCGAACGCGCGGAAGAGGGACAGCGGCGGGCGCCGGCCCGGCCCGCTCCACTCGCGGCGCACTTGGTCAGGGGTGAGTTCCTCGAACCGCAGGTCGCGGCCGGTCACCTCGGCGATGATCGCGACCATGCGCCGCGCGGTCAGCACCTCGGGGCCGGTGAGGTGGTAGGACCTGCCGCCGTGACCGTCCTGCGTCAGCACGGCCGCCGCGACGGCGCCGATGTCGTACTCGTCGACCGGCGGGCTCTGGCGATCGCCGTACGGCTCACGCACCCGGCCTGTGGCCCGCAGCGACTCGCCCCAGTCGTTGAGGAAGTTGGCCATGAACTGCATCGGCCGCAGGAACGTCCACTCCAGGCCGCTCGCCCTGACGGCCGGCTCCAGCGTGCCCTCCTGCCAGCCGCCCAGGACCGTGGCCTTGCCGACCCCGGCGCGTTCCGCGAGAGCGACGATGTCGCGTCCGTTCGCGAGAGGCCGGTAGCCGACGCCGAAATTGATCAGGTGGACGGCGGTGACGCCGTCGAAGGCCGCCTCCAGGCCGGCGGCGTCGGTGAGGTCACCCGCCGCCACCTCGACGCCGTACGGCAGGACGGCGCGGCCGGGGTCGCGGGTCAGCGCCCGCACCTTCCGGCCGCGCTCGAGAAGATGGCGGACGACCTGCCGGCCGACGGTGCCGGTGGCTCCGGTGACGAGAATGGTCATGCCCGAGTGCTCCTTGTCGCCGTGGGTCACGCCGTCCCGCCCGCTGTACGTG
This sequence comes from Microbispora sitophila, assembly GCF_014892245.1. NCBI lineage: Bacteria > Bacillati > Actinomycetota > Actinomycetes > Streptosporangiales > Streptosporangiaceae > Microbispora > Microbispora sitophila. The sequence continues at coordinate 197,181 of NZ_JADBGC010000008.1, forward strand.
TACGGGAACGGTCACGCCACCTAAGAGGACCGGCGGGAGCGAAGTGTGACGTCGCGGACGATCGCCGTAAGGATTCGAAGCCTTCTCGTCTCAGCAGGGCGGTGAAGCTGGGGGCAGCCCGACAGGCATGAAGATCAACCGCGAGATCGCTCGCGTCGGCGCTTGACCACTTTCAAACCATCCACAACGGCGAACACGAAGCAGACGATGATCACCAACGAGAGCACCCACGCCAGAACAGCCAAGGTCACACTTACCGCGCGCCAGCCGCCGGACCTCACGGGCTCGTCCACAAGGTTCAGGAGCACCAGACCCAGAAAACACCCCACGAGCGTCAGCAGATCAATTTTCAGCGCCCGCAGCGTCCGGCTTCTCGGTGACAAGCCGCACTCCTCCCTGCCTCATCGTCACGCGCCTCGATGCATCCGGAAAGGGCAGCGAGCCGGGCACGGAAGGCTTGATCCGGCAGTCGGCTAGGGCAGTTCGGGGCGCACCAGAGCTTTGGAAAAGGGTTCTCCGGTTCTCCGGGCGTACGTCATTCGTGCGCGCACCTCGCTGAGCGAGCGTGGGCGGTAACCAGGGCCCCCACAACAACTCTTGTGAAAGCGGACACCCGCGTGCAGCAGAACCGAGAGCGTCCGCCAGCCTGCGCTGTCCCGGCGACGCGGAGCGGCGAAGGCGGAGCCGACGTGGACAAGCGGCTGGGCGCATCGCGGACAGAGCCGATCGTCAAGGCCCAGGCCTGGATATGGCTGCTTGTACGAGGCTCGGCAAGGCAAGCAGACGAAGGAGGTCTTTCCATGGGCCATACCGCCAGAGTAGGCCGATCACTCAGCAAGGTCGACAGGATTTGAGTTTCCCCGCAAGAGCCTCCGGGGCTGTTTCTCAACCCGTCGACCTCCTTGTCAACGAGCAATGCCGGCTGCCGGTCCTGGCCGAGCACGTCGAAGTCGCGCTGCCCATACGTCGGCCCAGGCCGTGGTCCCGTAGGCCGGACCACTTTCGCCGGAGCCATGCAAGTCAGGCGGGTTTGTCCGCCGACGTGACCGGCGGGAGGGGCAGCGGGCGGTCGAGAAGGAACGTCATGAGCAGGTCGCGGTAGAGGTCAGGGCGGCCGTTGGCGATCGAATGCCCCGCGCCGCGCACGTAGACGAGGGTCGACTCGGGAAGCGTGCGCCGGTACTCGTAGGTGACCGCCCATTTCAGGTAGTCGCACTCGCCGCGCACGATGAGCGTGGGCACATGGACGGTCCGCAGCTTCGGACGCGGGTCCGGGACGGTGGTGGCGTCGGCGGACGTCATCTGATTGGTGTAGAAGCCGGGCGGGTTGTCGTGGACGGGGGCGGGCGGGCTTCCGGGGCATCCGGTGGCGTCCTTGGCCGTGATCAGCAATTCGCGGAAGTACGCGTCGGCCTCGGCGTCGGGCACGAGTGCGTGCGCGGCAGCCGGGTTGACCTGGAGCAGGAGCGCTTGGAGGAGGAACCGGGGATCGGAGGTCAGCTCGTCGGCGCGTTCGGCCTGGGCCGGGGGGAGACGGTCCCAGGGACTGCCCGGTCCGCCGGGGAAGGCCGGTTCCCAGATCGCGCCCGGTGAGGTGAGCACGGCTTTGGCGACGTGGCTGGGATAGGCGGCCATGTATGCCGCCGACAGGGTCCCGCCCCATGACCTGCCGACGAGGATGACCTTCTCGGCGTGTATCGCGCGGCGAATCGCCTCCAGATCGGCGACGTGCCGGGCGACGGTGTAACCGGTCACGTCGGCCAGCCGGGTGGACCGGCCGGCGCCGACCTGGTCATAGGCGTAAACGTCGAAACCGGCCGCGGCCAGCTCCCGCCCGGCCTCCGGGACGCCCTCTCCGGGGGTCCCGGGGCCGCCGTGCAGGAAGATCACGGGCGTCGGGCGCGGCTTACCGGACGCGGCGATCTTCACGTAGGCGATGCGGGATCCCGTGGACAGGTCCCAGTGGGAGACGCCGGTCGGGGCCGCGGCCGTGGGCGGCACGGGGAAGGGGCGCATCACCGTGAGGGCCGCGGGCCCGGCCGTCACGAGCACGACGCCGGCGACGTACGGCCACAGCGCCCGCGGGCCGCCGAGCCGCCTTGTCGCGGCCCGCCCGAACACCCAGGCGGTTCCCGCCGCCGCGACGACGCCGGCCGCGGAGAACACCATCACGGCCGGGACGGCGGCGGCCGTCCCGACGAAGGCCGCCGTCCCGGCCACGGCCGCCACGATCACCCCGGCGAGCGACAACGCGCCGCCGGACAACAGGTTGGATCTCATGCGAGCCACGCTAGGAAGCCGAACCCGCCTCGACCTCCTCCCGCGGAACCGTCGTCACCCCCGCCGTACGGCGGGGGTCAGCGCCTGCCCGGGAGGATCAGGCCGGTCTCGTACGCCGTGATGGTCGCCTGGAGGCGGTCACGGACGCCGAGCTTGGCGAGGATCACCGCGACGTGGTCCTTGACCGTCGATGGGCTGATCCGGAGAACCTCGCCGATCTCGGCGTTGGTGAGACCACGGGCGACGTGCGTCAGCACCTCGGTCTCGCGCCGGGTGAGCGTGCCGAGGACGGCGGCGTCACGAGGTTCCGGCTCGGACGCGAACCGATCGATGAGGCGTCGGGTGACCCCCGGATCGAGGAGGGCGTCTCCCGAGGCCACCACCCGGACCGCGTCGGCGACCCGCTCTGGCTCGGCATCCTTGAGCAGGAATCCGCTGGCGCCGGCCCTCAGCGCCGAGAACACGTACTCGTCGAGGCCGAACGTCGTCAGCACCACCACCCGCGTGCCCGGCGCTTCTGCGCCGATCCGGGCGGTCGCCCGCAACCCGTCGAGGCCCGGCATCCGGATGTCCATGAGCGCCACATCGGGCCGCAGCGACACGGCCAGCGCCACGGCGGCCTCCCCATCCGCGGCCTGGCCCACGACGCTCAGATCGGGTTCGGCGTCCAGGACCGCCGCGATGCCCGCCCGCACCACCGCCTGGTCGTCGGCGACCGTCACCCTGATCACGGGAGCACCTCCGGAAGCCACACCCTTACCATTCCGTCCCCGGCGTCCGAGACGCTACCTCCGGCCGCGTCGGCCAGCGTCCGGACTCGCCGATCCCCGCCCGTGCCGGCGGAAGGCCCCGAGACCGCAACGCCGTCGGCGCGGCAGGTCACGGTGATCTCCCGCTCATCCCGTGCGCAGCCGCGCAGCATCGACTCGGCCACCCTGAACGCGGCGACCTCCACGCTGGGGGACGCTTCGCGGCGGGCTCCGGCGTACCGGACGGTGCCCTGGTGCCGCGCCGCGAGCAGGGCGATTCCGGCGATGGTCGGGGGCGGGTCGTCGCCGCTTTGGCGGCGCAGCTCGCTGAGCGACTCCCTGAGCGCGGCCAGCCCGGCCCTGGCCTCGGCCAGCACGGTGTCCAGCCGGCCCGCGTCCGCCGCGACCACGATGGCCCCGGCATGGCACAGGGCCGTACGCCGCAGGCCCGCCGCCAGCCGGTTCCGCTCCGCCAGCACGACCGTCGCCGTCTCGCGGCCGAGCAGATCCCGCTCCCAAGCCACGGCCGCATGGCGCCGCGCACGCCTTGCCCCCGCCGCCAGGCCGAGCCCCCACACCACCGCCGACGGGACCGCGACGCCAAGGGCCAGCACCGCCCACGCGGCTGCCCGGTCTCCCACGATCCCCGGCCCGCACGCCAGAGCAAGCCCGCCTATCGCCCCCACCGCCGCCGTGGCGAGAGCCCCCCACCGCCGGCGTGCACGAGGGCCGTACGCGCCGCGAGGGCCGTACGCGCCCAGCGCGTAGAGCAGCGCCAGCTCAACCCACAGGCACCACAGGAACACGTCCCCTGCGGGCTGCTTCGTCCAGCCGGCGAGCCCGGCGGCGAGCAGGACCGGATAGACCGACAACGCCGCCGCCAGGCTGAGAAGCGGCGCCCGCCTGCGCAGGCCGAGCGGCAGGGCGTGCGCGAAGAAGAGCGGCACCAGCAGGGCGGCCTCTCCGGGGAGGCTCTCGGGCGTGTCGGTCGTCAACAGGCTCGTACCGATGGACAGCGCCACCGCGAGGATCGCAAGCGCGGCGTCGGACGCCTGCCGGCCACGCCATTCGTACGACCTCGATGCCTGGCCCTCGTCAGGGGATAGCGGGAGTTCGGCGCGCACGGCCCACCCCCGGTCATCCGGCCCCGCCGACAGGAACCCTCCGCAGGCGGCCACCGCCGTCCTGAGCCCGGCGAGCCCGTATCCACCACCCAGTCCACGTGCCACGTCCGCGTTGTCCACGACCGGCTCGCCAGGATCGTTGACGATCGTGACGACCAGGCGGCCGGGTTCGCGGTCGACGCAGACCCGTACGGCGCCTCCCGGCGCGTACCGCAGGGCGTTGGTCAGCGCCTCGCGGACCACCCGGTATGCGACGGCGGCGATCTCGGGCGGGGCGCTCCCGGCTGTTCTGACATAGGTGAGACGCGGCTCTGGCCACGTGGCGGCCAACGCGTCCACGTCGGCGAGATCGGCCGAGCCGATACCGGTGCCGCCGGCGGTCAGCCGCTCCAGTTCCCGGGTGGCCAGGCGGCCGGTCTCAGCGGCATACCGGGCGGCCTCCGCCACGAGAGCCGGGTCGGCGAGACGCAAGGCGGAGGCGGCGCCGACCGCGATGCCGGTGAGTCTGTGGGCGGCGGTGTCGTGGAGTTCGGCGGCGATCCGGTGCCGCTCGGCCTCGGCGGCCACGCCCGGCACATCGGGCACGGCCGCGCGGAAGACGGCCACGGCCCGGCGTGTCGCCCGGCCGCGCCGCCGCGACCTGCCCAGGGCCCAGGTGACCGCGGCGAGTCCGGCGGCCAGCAGTGTCACGCCGATGACGGACCTGGGTGACTCCCCGAGGACGCTCGCCGTCCCCGCGGTCAGCACCAACGCGACCACGACGCCCCCGGCGGCCACCCCTGCCGTCTGACGCAGAGCCAGGCCGTACAGCGCCACGGTCGCGATGAGCGGCACAACCCACCACAGCCAGCCCCACAGCACGCCGAGCAAGCCTAACGCGGAAACGGGATCAGCCCAGGACCGTACGGGGCGCCAGGGACTCGAATCCTGAACCGACGGATTGAGAGCGCGCGGACCGAATCGAGTCAGATCGCCGCTCCCATCGGCGGACTAGCGCTGCTTGAGGCGCTGCGCTTCCTTGCGCACCTCGGCCTGAATCGACCGCTCGCGCTTGAGCCACTCGGGGTTCTCCGCCTTGATGGCGTCGATCTCGGCGGTGGTGAGCGGCCCGGTGATGCCGCCCCTGGCCAGGCCCGAGTTGGAGATGCCCAGCTTCACGGCGACGACCTGCCTGGGGTGCGGCCCGTTGCGCCGCAGATCGGCCAGCCATGCCGGCGGATTGGCCTGCAGCGCGTTCAGCTCATCCCTGGAGACGACTCCCTCCTGGAACTCGGCGGGAGTGGCCGAGAGGAGCACACCCAGCTTCTTGGCCGCGGTCGCGGGCTTCATCGTCTGGGTGGTCTTGAGCTTGGTCATGGTGTCAAGGGTATGGCGCGAAGCCGCTTCCACTGACATCGATACCCTGAGGAGGTGAGCGACAGGGAGTTCCGGCTGGCTTACGTGCCTGGGGTGACGCCCGCCAAATGGGTCAACGTCTGGGCCGAGCGTGTGCCCGACGTGCCACTCACGTTGGTCCCCGTTCCCGCCGCCGAGGTGGTGAAGCTCCTGCACGACGGCGGCGCCGACGCCGGGTTCGTCCGGTTGCCCGTGGACCGTGAAGGGCTCAGCGTGATTCCTCTCTATGTCGAGACCACCGTGGTCGTGGTGCCGAAGGACCACATGGTGGCCGCCGCCGACGAGGTGACTGTTGCCGATCTCGCCGACGACGAGGTGCTCCATCCGAGGGACGACACCCTTGAGTGGACGGCCCAGCCGGGGCTGCCGGCCTTCACGCGTCCGGACACGACGGCGGAGGCGATCCAGCTGGTGGCGGCGGGGGCCGGGCTGCTGCTGGTCCCGCAGTCGCTGGCGCGCCTGTATCACCGCAAGGATCTGACCTACCGGCCGGTTGTGGAGACGCCGCAGTCGCAGGTCGCGCTGGCCTGGCCCACGAAGGCGACGACTGAGCTGGTGGATGACTTCATCGGCATTGTCCGCGGGCGTACGGTGAACAGCTCGCGGGGCCGTACCCCCGCGCCTGCCCAGGAGAAGGCGCGGAAGCAGCCGCGGAGTCCCGCTCCGGGCGGGTCGGGTCGCCGGGGCGCGCAAACCGGCCGGGGCAGGAAGGGCCGCCGTCCCCGCTGAACCCGCGGTCGTGGGAGTGCCAGGGAGAAAAGGGCGGTGTCGGCACCCGTCGAGCAGGTCCTCCGCTCGACAATGCCGACTGAACCGTCGTCTCCGGCGCCGCCGCCCCACGGTGGGCTCCAGGACCAGGTCGGCCACGCCGGACCTACGTCGTACCACATCGATTCGCAAGAATCCTTGCGAGAACACGTCTTTGGGGCGTATCAACGAAAGAAGTCTTTCGTTTAGGAGCGCCCATGGAACCGACAAAGCCGGAACGGCGCGTACGCGTCCAAGACCCCACGACGCTGCGCGCGCTCGCCCATCCACTACGGCTGCGCCTGCTGCGCTACCTGCTGGCGGCCGGCCCGCGAACGGCGGCGCAGTGCGCCGAGGCGCTCGACGACACCGGCTCCAACTGCAGCTACCATCTGCACCAGCTCGCCCGCCACGGGCTGATCGAGCGCGTGCCCGCGCAGGGCGCCAACCGGCGCGACCGGCCGTGGCGCGCCGTCGCCACCGGGCTGGAGTTCCTTCCGGAGCCCGGGGACGAGCAGGGCCGGCAGGTCAACGACGCGCTGACCTCGCTGGAACTGGACGAGGTGTTCCGCTCGCTGCAGCACTACCGGCAACAGCAGCACAAGCTGCCCGACCAGTGGCAGGAGAGCGCGACCTTCCACAACTACACGCTCTCGCTGACCCCCGCGGAACTGCGGCACCTCACCCTGACGCTGGACGCCGTCATCCGGCCGTACCTGCGCCCGCTGCGCGACGGGGCGCCGAGTGACGCCCGGCCGGTCAGCCTCAGCCTGCAGGCCTATCCCACACCGGAATTCATCTGAGATGGTGATGCTGCTGCGCCACCGCGGATTCGTCCTCGTCTGGCTCGCCGGGCTCGCCTCGAGCGTGGCGAGCTGGCTGCTGATCACCGGGTTGCCGATCTACGTCTTCGGCGTCACCGGCTCGGCCTTGGTCACCTCCGCCGTGTTCCTCGTCGAGCTGTTGTGCGGCATCACCATGGGATCGTTCGCCGGGGCGCTCGCCGACCGCTTCGACCGGTTCCGCCTGATGAGCGGCGTCGCGCTGCTGCAGGCGGCGGTGGTGATGCCGCTGGTGGGCGAACCCGGCCACCGCCTGTGGATCATCTGCCTGGTCGCCGGCGCCCAGGCGATGCTGACCCAGACGTTCGACTCGGCCCGCAACGCGGCCCTGCCGCGGCTGGTCGAGGCCGCGCACCTGGTGCGCGCCAACAGCATGGTCGCGCTCAACACCAGCGTGGGGCGCCTGATCGGCAGCTCGCTCGGAGGCTTCGCCATCACCCGGGAAGGAACCCGCTACCTGGCGATCGGCGCCGCCGTGGCCTTCGTGACGGCCGCCGCCCTGATCGCAGCCGCCCGCCGGACGGCACACCACGACGCCGCGGAACCGGCCCCGGACTGCGGCGCCACGTCGTTCTTCGAGAACTGGCGATTCGGCCTGATGACGACGATGCGCAACCGCAGCGTCCGGGTGACGTTCCAGAGCGTGGCCTTGGGCGGCGTCGCCCAGGGCCTGTTCGCGGTGCTCTTCGTCGTGTTCGTCAGCCGCGCGCTGCACGCCGACGGCACGCTCACCGGCGTGCTGCGCGGTGTCCAGGCGATCGGCGGCGTGGCGGGCGGGCTCGTCGTCGGCCTGTTCGGTGCGCGCCTTGGCCCCTGGCTGCTGATGAGCCTGGGCGCCGCCTCGTTCGGCCTGCTCAGCCTGACCATCTGGAACGGTCCGGCGCTCTCGCGTCAGATCGAGGTGTACATCGTGCTGTTCATCCTGGTCGGCGTGCCCGGCATCGCGTACAACAGCGGCGCGTTCGCGCAGATCCAGCAAAGCGTCCCCGACAGTGATCTGGGCCGGGCCTTCGGGGTGTTCTACATGGTCTACAACGCGTCGCAGGGACTGGGCATGGCGGCCGCCGGCCTGCTCGGCGACGTGCTCAATGTGGTGTTCGTCCTCAACGTGCAGGCCGTGCTGTACCTGGCCTCCGGCGCGGTGGTCTACTTCGCGCTGCGCCCGGCCCGCAGACCGCGCTCCGAAAGCCTGCGACAGCAATGGTTGAGCGACCGTTATTGATCAGTTGGGGTGAGAGACGTGTGGAGTGGTGGGGCGCCAGGGACTCGAACCCTACCGACGGACTAAAAGCTCAGCCGATCATGGTGCCGAACAGTTCAACGCAGGGGCGAATGTGGATGTGGCGACCACTTCTGCCAGAGCTTCTACACGGCTGAACGTCCACGTGGGCATATGGCCTCGGGCATCGATGTGTGCCACTGCTTCCGGAGAGAGGCTACGCTCGCCGGGGGCCGGGCTGAGAGCGCCTAGAAATGCTCAGGGTCGGATCGGGATTCACGTCCTGACCAGGCCCTTCGGCTTGAATCGGGTGACGGGATCGAACCGCACTGTCAGCTTGGGAATTGCATGGAGCAGCAACCGGCTGTGACCCCGCCCGATGGGTCGGACGACTTCCGCCAGCACAGCGGTCAGCAACCGGCATCTCGGCTACGCCGTACGGCCAGCACGGGTACGTCTACTCAATTGGCCGTGGTTCCTGACCACTAACCTTGGAACACTGCTCTGACCCAGGCCGGCTTTTTTGCCAGCAGCGTGGTGACCTTCGGGCTCGTCATTACTGGGATTCCGCGCGCACGCCCCCGACGACTTTCAGCGGCTATGCGCGAGGTTGAACAGGTCGTCGAACCTGCGGCCGGGCTCGGTCGCCGCCCAACGGTGAAGCTTGGCCTGCATCTCCATACCCGCCGACGCGGTCCCATCGGGATCGCCTCCGGCCAGGCGCCACATTCGGCGGCGCGTCTTTCGGCATTGCAGCATCCATCCCTTCGTGTTCTCGCGTGAAACGGGGCCCGGACACATCGTCTCCGGGCCCCCGTCGCATGTTCAGATCGTGGCTCGCACGACAATCACTCAGGTCGGCGTCGACCGCGGCGTTGCAGTAGGAGCCATACAAGTACGGTTACGAGGAACATGTGAGCGTCTGCTGCTATCAGGGGCCGCGCGCATTACGATGGCTCGTTCGGTTACTGGTGGATCTTCGGCTAGTTGCTGAACACCCTGGCGCCCTCATCAGTCGCTGATGAGGGCGCCAGGCCCCGTTCTATAGGTGTACAAAGTCTAAATTGAAGGGTCTGAACCGTGCGTAAGAACAGTCGCATAGATCGAGGTTGCGCGGCGATGGCCGCTCTCGTCACCACGATTGCCGCTTCATGCGGCCTGAATCCACAAATCGAATCCGGGGGCCATCGCGCCCCTATCCGCAGCGACAGCGTCCAGTCGGCCTCGCCGACACATAACTCGTCTACCCATGGAGGCGGGAAGGGCTCAACTACATCAGGGGGTCGAGTGCATATTTGTAGCACAGGGAGCATCATCGATGTATGTCAAACATTTCATGTCCGATACGACAAGAAGCAACGCGAGGTGCGTCCCACCACATCCACACTCATCTCCCCCCGCACTACGGCCGGAAAGTTAATAGAAGAGCCAGAATTATCGGGGGGTGTTTACTATTCCGCCATGAAAGGGTACCCAAAAAGCGGATATAAGTATACATCCCGCTCCAAGTTCAGTGGCGGCTTTGACGGGTCTACGTGTTTCCTTGAGATCAATCTCCTTATGGGTTCGGATGGCAACTATACATATAGCTGGATTCTTCTATGTGGAAGCGGCAACGGTAGTGTCACTGCGTAGATATCCCATGCGACAGGGCCCGCTGAAAACAGTCTAAAGGGTGCAACTCCTGATTCATGAAGAATCTATGGCGGCTCATCGAACTTGATCGGGATTGAGGTAGACTGGGTGCGCCCGCGTCGCGGCGGGCCAGCCGGTGACTGTGAAGTCCCGCCGGCAGGACAATGCGGCGTCGGCCGGATACAGGTTGGGTGCGGGCCGACGCATCAGGCGCACCGGGTGACGGCTACTCATCCCGAAGATCGTGGCCAGCAGGCGGTGTTGGCTGGTCTCCACCCGGCGCTGGACCACTTCTGGCTGGCTCTCTTCACCCAGCACGGTCCTCCTCGGCGCGGGCGCGGGCCAGCACCTGCAGTTCCGGCGCGGCCCGAGGTCCCGGTGGTCGTGCAGCAGTTGCCGCAGCAGACCACGTCCCCGGTCAGCCGCCACGGCGGTCTCCTACGGTTGCACTGGGCTCTTCTTTCCGCTGGTCCGACCTCTTCTTCTCCTTCGACTTCCACACGACGAGAGGGAGCTGACCAGAGCCTCACTTGACGCTGGGGCGCGGCAAGGTCTTCGGTTGTGGTCTTCTGCCGGTCGTCTTTGAGGTCTGGCCTGACGGTGGGCGTTTAAACGATCTAACAGGTGCCCGGTCCGTACCCGCGAGCTAACAACGAGCAACCAAACGAGATCAACTTCTCGCCGCGAGACCCATCTCAACCGAGAAACCGCAGGTCAGATGGGGTGTGGAGTGGTGGGGCGCCAGGGACTCGAACCCTGAACCGACGGATTAAAAGCTCGGCCGATCATGGTTCCAGAGAGTTCAATACAGGTCAGCGGGCCTGCGCGGTCCGTCTTGAACCGTCCTGGACGGCCTCGTACTGCAACCCCAACTGCAACCAACGGCACTCCGTTGGGCCGGGGCTGAGGGAGCGAAGCCCTCGACCGTCCGTGGATCACGTTGTGGTGACGGACGGCGACAGGTGTATGGGCGGCTTCCACTATGGAGGCCATGGGCGGTGCGAAACGGTCCTTGGCTGCCGGAGGCCTGGGAGTGGGACTGGCCAGCGCGGGGGCGGCGGTCGGGCAGGTGCTCGGCGATACGCCCTGGGCCTGGGTCGGGGGCATCGTCGGTGCGGTGTCGGGGGCGTTCGCCCCAACACTCTACGACGCGGTCCGCGAGCGTGACCGGGCCAGGGAGACGGCGCGGTCGGCGGCCGAGTTGACCAGTGGCGACACCGGGCCGGCGAGTCTTCTCGCGCCGCATCGTGAAGCGGTCGACTTCGTCGGCCGTGAGGTGGAGCTGGCCGCGTTGGAGGGCTGGTGCGCGGACCCATCGGCGGCGCGGGTGCGGTTGGTGACCGGGCCGGGCGGTGTCGGCAAGACACGGCTGATGCTTCGATTGATCTCACGGCTGGACGAGCGCACGTGGGGTGTCATCCGGGTTGGAGCGGGTGAGGAGGCCACAGCACTGGAGCGGTGGCGGGAGGTCTCCCAGGCGAACGTGCTGGTTGTCGTGGACTATGCCGAGACGCGCCGGGGGCTGGAGGCGTTGCTGCGGTCGGTGGTGGCCGATGACGGCAAGCGGGTGCGGTTGCTGTTGCTGGCCCGTGATGTCGGCGAGTGGTGGGCTCGGCTGGGCTCGGCAGAGCGCCCGGTCCGCGAGGCGCATGCCCGTGCCACCGTTGAGCGGATGGTCTTATCGCCACGGGTGAAAGCGGAGATGACCGACGCCGAGGTGGTGGACGCCGCGGTGGCGGACTTCGCCCGAAAGTTGGGGGTGACCGCAGCCCCGAAGGTTGTCATCGGCGACACCGTCGGTCGTGCGCGCATCCTCGACCTGCATGCGGCGGCGCTGGTCGGCCTATTGACTGCCCAAGAGTCGGGCGGGTTGCGTACGGTACGGGTGGATCTTGGCATGGTCCTTGAGGATCTGCTGGGACATGAGGCGCGGTTCTGGCGGGGCAGCGCCGAGGCGATGGGCCTGTGTGACGGGCCAGCCGGTCTGACTGGAGAGATGCTGGCCCAGATCGTCGCCGCGGGGGCACTGCTCGGGGCGCGAACGGCCGCTGAGGCGGTAGCGGTGGTCGGCCGGGTGCCGGGCGTGCCCCAGAGCAGGAAGATCGCCGGGTGGTTGCGCGGGCTGTATCCCCCGGATGGTGGAGAGGGCTGGTTGGGCAGCCTGCGCCCGGATCGGCTGGCGGAGTTGCATGTGACCCACCAGCTTGCCGCCTCCGATGACTTGGCGCGGGCGTGTCTGACCGAGCTGGACGACATCCAGGCGCAGCAGGCGTTGATCGTGCTGGGTCGGGCTTCGACCGACTACGAGGCCGCTGAGTCCCTGTTGGAGCGTATCTTGCCTCTGGTCAGTCGCGTGGCTGCCGAGCTGCAAGCACCGCGGGAGACGCTGATCGCGATCTCAAACGCCATGCCCTATCCGTCGCTGGCCCTCGCCGAGGCGGACGCCATCATCGCCGGCAAGGTTCTCGACACCTTTCCCCCGGGTGATCGTAGTGCCGAGCGTGGTCAATGGCTGACGATCAAGGGCGTCCGGCTCTCGGAGCTGGGCCGCCCCGCTGAGGCAATGCCTCCCACGCAGGAGGCGGTGACCATTTATCGGGAGCTGGCCGAGGCCTACCCCGACCGGTACCGTCCCGATCTCGCCGGCTCGCTGTACAACCTGGGCGTCCGGTTCTCGGAGCTGGGCCGCCCCGACGACGCCCTGCCGGTCGAGCAGGAGGCGGTGACCATACGCCGGGAGCTGGCTGAGGCCTATCCCGACCGGTACCGTCCCGATCTCGCCGCCTCGCTGTCCAACCTCGGCGTGCGGTTCTGGGAGTTGGGCCGGCCCGCTGATGCTCTGCCGGTCGAGCAGGAGGCGGTGACCATTTTTCGGGAGCTGGCTGAGGCCTATCCCGACCGGTACCGTCCCGATCTCGCCGGCTCGCTGTCCAACCTCGGCATCTGGTTCTCGGAGCTGGGCCGCCCCGCTCAGGCAATGCCTCCCACGCAGGAGGCGGTGACCATTTTTCGGGAGCTGGCTGAGGCCTATCCCGACCGGTACCGTCCCGATCTCGCCGGCTCGCTGTCCAACCTGGGCGTGCGGTTCTGGGAGTCGGGCCGCCCCCACGATGCTCTGCCGGTCGAGCAGGAGGCGGTGACCATTTATCGGAAGCTGGCCGAGGCCCACCCCGACCGGTACCGCCCCGATCTCGCCGGCTCACTGTCCAACCTCGGCGTCTACTTCTCGGCGCTGGGCCGGCCCGACGATGCCCTGCCGGTCGAGCAGGAGGCGGTGACCATTTATCGGGAGCTGGCTGAGGCCTACCCCGACCGGTACCGTCCCGATCTCGCCGGCTCGCTGTACAACCTCGGCATCCGGTTCTCGGAGCTGGGCCGCCTGGCTGAGGCCCTGCCGGTCGAGCAGGAGGCGGTGACCATTTTTCGGGAGCTGGCTGAGGCCTACCCCGACCGGTACCGTCCCGATCTCGCCGGCTCGCTGTACAACCTCGGCTCCACCTTCTCAGAGCTGGGCCGGCCCGACGAGGCCCTGCCTTCCACGCAGGAGGCGGTGACCACTTATCGGGAGCTGGCCGAGGCCCACCCCGACCGGTACCGTCCCGACCTCGCCGCCTCGCTGTCCAACCTCGGCGTGCGGTTCTGGGAGTCGGGCCGGCCCGCTGAGGCCCTGCCGGTCGAGCAGGAGGCGGTGACCATACGCCGGGAGCTGGCTGAGGCCTATCCCGACCGGTACCGTCCCGATCTCGCCGGCTCGCTGTACAACCTCGGCATCCGGTTCTCGGAGCTGGGCCGCCTGGCTGAGGCCCTGCCGGTCGAGCAGGAGGCGGTGACCATTTTTCGGGAGCTGGCTGAGGCCTATCCCGACCGGTACCGTCCCGATCTCGCCCGCTCGCTGTCCAACCTGGGCGTGCGGTTCTCGGAGCTGGGCCGCCCCGCTGAGGCCCTGCCCCCGGCGCAGGAGGCGGTGACCATTCGCCGGGAGCTGGCTGAGGCCTACCCCGACCGGTACCGTCCCGATCTCGCCCGCTCGCTGTCCAATCTCGGCTTCACCTTCTCGGCGCTGGGCCGCCTGGCTGAGGCCCTGCCGGTCGAGCAGGAGGCGGTGACCATTTTTCGGGAGCTGGCTGAGGCCTATCCCGACCGGTACCGTCCCGATCTCGCCCGCTCGCTGTCCAACCTCGGCTCCACCTTTTTGGAGCTGGGTCGGCCTGCTGAGGCTCTGCCCCCGGCGCAGGAGGCGGTGACCATTCGCCGGGAGCTGGCCGAGGCCTACCCCGACCGGTACCGTCCCGATCTCGCCGGCTCGCTGTCCAATCTCGGCTTCACCTTCTCGGCGTTGGGCCGCCTGGCTGAGGCCCTGCCCCCGGCGCAGGAGGCGGTGAGCATTTATCGGGAGCTGGCCGAGGCCTATCCCGACCGGTACCGTCCCGACCTCGCTACCTCGCTGAACAACCTCGGCTCCACCTTTTCGGAGCTCGGCCGCCTGGCTGAGGCCCTGCCCCCGGCGCAGGAGGCGGTGACCATTCGCCGGGAGCTGGCCGAGGCCTATCCCGACCGGTACCGTCCCGACCTCGCCGCCTCGCTGTCCAACCTCGGCGTCCGGTTCTCGGAGCTGGGCCGGCCCGACGATGCCCTGCCTCCGACGCAGGAGGCGGTGACCATCTATCGGGAGCTGGCTGAGGCCTATCCCGACCGGTACCGTCCCGATCTCGCCGCCTCGCTGTCCAACCTCGGCGTGCGGTTCTGGGAGTTGGGCCGGCTCGCTGATGCTCTGCCGGTCGAGCAGGAGGCGGTGAGCATTTATCGGGAGCTGGCCGAGGCCTACCCCGACCGGTACCGTCCCGACCTCGCTACCTCGCTGAACAACCTCGGCTCCACCTTTTCGGAGCTCGGCCGCCCCGCCGAGGCGGAAACAGCATCCAATGAAGCGCAAGCGCTCCTTCTCAGTCATCAGACGAGTGTCAATGAATCGTGAGGCGGTCGCCCCGTTCCTGATCGTCCCGTCGCCGTCGTCCCACCCGTCAGGGGAGCGGGCCAGGGCCACGGGGCCAAGGTGGAGCGCCCTACTGGACGAACAACCTTGGCCCCGTGGCCCTGGTCTGCTCGGCTTGTCCTGGGCGACGGTGGCGTGACGATCAGCACCGCAACCACCTACGCCCCGGCTCGTGCGCGGATGATCACCCGGAACCGGAGGCCCCCGCCGGAGGCACGAAAGTACTTTGACCTGGGGTGGCAGCGCGGCCTTGGTGCGGCGGGGTGGCCCCCAGGCCGCATGCCCGGCCGCCGAGCGGGCGCAGGGCCGCGAGGCGGCGCGGAGCGCCGCTGCTTGATTTCGGCAAGGACGGCAAGTGGCACGGCTGGGTCACCATGGGCGTGAAGGACGACGGCACGCCCGACCGCCGGCACCGCATCGGCAAGACCGAAGCGGAAGTCACCCGCAAGGTCCAAGAGCTGGAGAAAGCGCGCGACTCGGGGAAAATCGACAAGCCGGGCAAGGTGCCGACGGTCAAGGAGTGGATGCAGGTCTACCTCGACGAGATCGCCCCGTTGAACGTCAGTCAGTCCACCCTCGTCAGCACCTACCGGCCAAAGGTCGAGCACTGGATCATTCCCCGGCTCGGTGCTCATCGGCTCGACCGGCTCCGGCCGGAACACCTGGACGCCTTCTACGGCTGGCTGAACAAGCAGGACCTCCGGCCGAACACGATCTTGCAGATCCACCGCATCCTGTCGCGCGCTATCAAGCTCGCCGTACGGCGGGAGATCGTCGCCCGGAACGTCTGCGGGTTGATCGACGCACCGACCGGGGAGGAGGTCGAGATAGAGCCGCTGTCGGAGGACGAGGCACGCGACATCCTCGACGTCGCCAAGGATCGCCGGAACGGGACGCGCTGGTCGGTGGCGCTCGCGCTCGGTCTTCGGCAATGTGAAGGCTTGGCCTGCGGTGGAAGTACGTGGACCTGAAGCGGGGGCAGCTCCGGATCTTCTGGCAGATCAAGCACCAGCGTTACCGGCACGGCTGCGCAGATCCACACGCCTGCGGGGCCGCTCTCCACCGGTATCCGTGCCCGGCCGACTGCCCCAAGGCGAAGCGGACGTCCGGACGGCGGCACACCTGCGTCAAGCAGCGGTGTCCGGCCTCCTGCAACCGGCACGGCGGCAAGTGCCCCAAGTTCTGCGAACCCGGCTGCACCAAGCACGCGCCGTCATGCCGCCAACGCATCGGCGGGTGGACCTTCGTGAAGCCCAAGGGCAAGAGCAGGCGAGTCGTTCCGCTCCCTCCGCCGTTGATCCCGCTCCTAAAGCTGCACCGTGAAGCCCAGGAGGCCGAACGGGTGGCGGCGGGGGAGAAGTGGCAGGACCGGGACCTCGTCTGGTGTGAGCCGGACGGCGGCCCGATCGACTCCCGGCAGGACTGGGAGGAGTGGAAGGAACTGCTCCGTCTGGCGGAGGTCGAGAAGGACGCCAGGGTCCACGACGCCCGGCACACGGCGGCCACGCTGCTCCTGGAGCAGGGGATAGACATGCGGGTCGTTCAGGTGATCCTCGGGCACTCCCAGCTCACCACGACGAAGCGCTATACCCACGTCACCGAGAACCTGGCCGGCGACGCCATGGCGAGGATGGGCCGGGCGCTGTGGGACGAGTGAACCGGCGACTGCACAACTGCAACCAGAAATGCAACCGGGCAGGCTTCCGATCGATCATGATTCGGGAGTCTGCCCAGCTCATTGAGGGTGGGGCGCCAGGGACTCGAACCCTGAACCGACGGATTAAAAGTCCGCAGCTCTGCCATTGAGCTAGCACCCCTTGGTCGTGCCCCTCGGATCCCGCCCGCGTCGCGGTGTGATCCGCAGAACACTCCCCAAGATGCAGGGTACAGAGCGTACCGCGTCTTCGGCGACGCGATTGTCCCCTATCGCGGCGAACAGAGGCGTCAGCGGAAGGCGTCGAGGCCCGTGAGCGCCTTGCCCAGCGTCAGCAGGTGCACCTCCTGGGTGCCCTCGTACGTGAGCACGGACTCCAGGTTGGTCATGTGCCTGATGACCGGATACTCCAGCGTGACGCCGTTGGCCCCGAGCACCGTACGCGCCTCGCGGGCGATGTCCAGCGCGGCCCGGACGTTGGCCAGCTTGCCGAAGCTGACCTGGTGGGGCTTCAGCTTCCCGGCGTCCTTGAGCCGGCCCAGGTGAAGGGCGGTGAGCCCGGCCTGGCCGAGCGCGACCGCCATCCAGGCCAGCTTCTCCTGCGTGAGCTGGAAGGCGCCGATCGGCTTGCCGAACTGCACGCGCGTGGTGGCGTAGTCCACGGCCGCCTCCAGGCAGGCCCGGCCCGCTCCGACCACGCCCCACAGGATGCCGTACCTCGCCTCCGTCAGGCACGACAGCGGGCCCTTCAGTCCCGCGACGCCCGGCAGCACCGCGGAGGCGGGCAGTCGTACGTCGTCGAAGTACAGGGAGGCCGTGATCGAGGCCCGCAGCGACAGCTTGCGGTGGATCTCGGCGGAGGAGAAGCCGGGGGTCGAGGTGGGGACGACGAAGCCGCGGATGCCCTCGTCGGTCCGCGCCCACACGACGGCCACGTCGGCGATCGAGCCGTTGGTGATCCACATCTTGGCGCCGTTCAGGATCCAGTCGCCGGACGGGTCCTGCTTGGCGGTGGTGCGCATGCCGGCGGGGTCGGACCCGTGGTCGGGCTCGGTCAGGCCGAAGCAGCCGATGGCCTCCCCTGAGGCAAGCCGGGGCAGCCACTCCTCCTTCTGCTCGTCCGAGCCGTACTTCCAGATCGGGAACATCGCCAGCGACCCCTGCACGGACACGAACGACCGCAGCCCCGAGTCGCCCGCCTCGAGCTCCCGGCAGGCCACGCCGTACGAGACGGCGTCGAGCCCGGCGCAGCCGTATCCCTCCAGGTGCATGCCGAGGAGGCCGAGCGAGCCCAGGGCCGGGGCGAGTTCGCGAGCGGGGAACGTGCCCTGCTCGAACCACTCGCCGACGTGGGGGAGGACCTTGCCGGAGACGAGTTCCCTTACGGAATCCCTGATCATGCGGTGCTCGGGGTCGAGCTGGTCGTCGAGTTCGAGGAGGTCGTCCATGGCGTCAGGGTATCCGGGCCCCCTCGGGGTAGGGCCAGGGGGAATCCCGATGTGCGCCCACCCCCCGGAGAGGCACTGTGGAGGTATGAACGAGATGAACACCAACGGTTCGGTCAAGCAGCTCCGCCGCACTCGGAACGGCAGGATCGTCGCCGGGGTGTGCTCGGGTGTCGCCGAGTACACCGGCATCGACGCCAACATCCTGCGCCTCGGGCTCGCCGTCGCGAGCTTCTTCGGCGGCCTCGGCGTCGGCATCTACGCCGTCGCCTGGCTCCTCCTCCCCGAGGAGGACAAGAACACCTCCATCGTCCAGGACCTCATCGACAAGAACAAGGACGGCCGGGTCTGGCAGGACGCCAAGGCCAAGTGGGACAACGTCCAGCAGGGCTGGAACCAGGGCCGCTCCACCGGCACCCCCTACCCCCCGCAGGCCCCGAGCTACGAGCAGCACCCCTACGGCCGGCCCTCCGCCGGCGACTCCCAGAACCAGGGTCCGCAGGCCTGACTCAGGTAGCGGCGGCCCGGACCTTGGCGATGATCTCCCTGCGCGACTCGGTCCAGAGCATGGCGAGCACGGCGGCGGCGCACAGCCCGGCCACGCCCGCCAGCGTCACAACCGGCTCTGGGCCGAGCCGCTGGGCGGCTGCGCCTCCGACGAGGATGCCGACGCCCTGGGCGGCCAGCAGGCCCGACTGCACCAGCCCGAACGCCGCGGCCCGTCCCGACGCCGGGACGCATTGGACGAAGGCCGCGTTGGCCGCGAGCTGGTAGGCCCCGCCGATGCCGGACAGCACCCACAGGGCGAGCACGCCCTCCAGCGGCGGCCGGATCACGCACAGCACGAGCGGCGCGCAGGTCAGCATGGCCAGCCAGCCCATGCCCCGCAGCCGCCCCGACGGCGTGACGAACCGCCCGAAGAAGAACGCGCCGACGACCGTGCCCGTCGGCATCGCCGCCATCAGCAGACCCGTGATCACCGGGACCGGCAGCCTCCCGTCGGCGAGCGCCGCGGCGTACGGCACCGCGATGCCCTCGGGGATCACGTAGAACCCGCACAGCCAGGCGAACAGCACGAGCGTGCGCAGCCGCCGTTCGCCGAACACCAGGCGCGCGCCGGACAGCGTCATCCGCCACATGGACGGCCGCTCGCCGTCCTCCCGCGCCGGCGCCGGGCGGTGCCGCACCCCCGCGACGATCACCAGGGCCGATCCGAGGAACGTCGCGGAGTCCAGCGCCAGCGCCCGATAGGGCCCGAGCACCGCGATCGCCGCGCCCCCGGCGGCGAACCCCAGCATCTGCACGGCCTGGTTGGTCACGTTCTGCAGGGCCGACCCCACGACGTACCTGTCGCCCTCCAGGACCTCGGGCAGCAACGCCGCACGGGCGGCGGAGAACGGCGCCCCGAGCAGCACCACGCAGAAGACCAGCGCGCACAGCACGGGAAACGGCGTGGCGGGCAGGGCCATCACGGCGAGCATCAGGGCGCGCAGCACGTCGCACCAGAGCATGACCCGCCTGCGCGGGTATCGGTCGGCGAGCCCCGCCAGCAGGGGCCCGCCGAGGATGGGCGGCAGGTAGGTCAGCGCGTAGACGGCGGCCGTGGCCAACGGCGACGCGGTCCGGCTGTAGACCAGCACCGCGAGCGCCACCTGGGCGAGCTGGTCGCCGAGCAGCGACATGCCCTGTCCGAGCCACAGGGCCCGGAACTCGGGGATCGCGGCGACCTCCCGGTAGGTGGTCCGCACCTCCGGGGGACGGCGGTGTCGGCCGGACAGCCTGCCGGGCTTGGTGGCCGCCATCTCACTCCGCAGAGGTCGCTCCGCCGGCCGTGGCCGCCGGTGTCCGCCGGAGCGGCTGGATCTGACAGACCGTGGTCAACATGTTACTTACAGTGCCCGCCGGATGCGACTTTTGCAACCCGCTGACGGTCCCATTTCGCGCGGCGCGAACGCTGATCGCCACCCTGACGAGCGGAGACGCCCGGAAAAGGGGATGTCACCAGCCGAGCTCGTGCAGCCGTTCGTCGTCGATGCCGAAGTGGTGGGCGATCTCGTGGACGACGGTGACGCGGACCTCCTCGACCACGTCGTCCTCGGTCTCGCAGATCTCCAGCGTCGGGTTCCGGTAGATCTCGATGCGGTCCGGGAGGACCCCCGAGTACCAGTCGCCCCGCTCGGTCAGCGGAATGCCCGTGTAGAGCCCCAGCAGGCCGGGCTCGGGCGGGTCGTCAACCACCACGACCACGACGTTGTCCATGACCTTGGCCAGATCCGGGGGGATCGTGTCGAGCGCCTCGGCCACGAGCTCCTCGAACCTCTTCAGCGGGACGTCGATCACGTGCTCATCGTGTCACCGCGAGGCGGCTGTGCGGTAGCGCCGTACGGCGAGCGGCGCGAACACCGCGATGATCAGCAGCGACCAGCACAGCGACGCGGTCACCGGGTGCTGGAGAGGCCAGGAGGCGGCGGCAGAGCGGGGGTTGCCGAACAGCTCCCGGGCGGCCGAGACGACCGCGCTCATCGGGTTCCAGTCCGCGATCGCCCGCAGCCATCCGGGCAGCCCCTCCAGCGGCACGAACGCGTTGGCCAGGAACGTCATCGGGAACAGCCAGCCGAACGTGGCGGCGTCCGCCTGCGCGCCGTTCTTGACGAACAGCCCGATGTACGTGCCCAGCCAGATCATCGCGTACCCGAACAGGGCGAGCAGCGCGAAGCCGGCGAGCGTCTCCAGAGGGGTGCCGCGCGGACGCCATCCCGCGATCAGCAGGCCGCAGACGGCCATCATCGCGAGCGACAGCCAGTCCTTGGACAGGTCCGCGAGGCTCCGCCCGGCCAGCAGGGCCCCGCGCGCGATGGGCTGGGCGCGGAAGCGGTCGATGATGCCGCGCGCCATGTCCTCGGCGACCGACGTGGCGGCGGCGACCGCGGACAGCGCCATGACCTGCATGAAGATTCCGGGCATCAGGTAGTTCCGGTAGTCGCCCCCGCCGGGCAGGCTGATCGCGCTGCCGAAGACGTACCCGAACAGGATGGTCATGATGACCGGGGCGACCAGCTCGGCGGCGATCTGGCCGGGCTGGGCGCGTAGTTGCGAGTAGCTGCGCCCGGCGATGACGAACGTGTCGTTCAGGGCCCAGCGCAGCCGTTCCGCCCTCGTGGCAGGGGGTTCCACGCTGATCATGCCGCCTCCTTCTCTCTGGCGGGCGCGTCCGTGAGCGCCAGGAACACCTCGTCCAGCGTCGGCCGGCGCAGCCCCAGGTCCTCCACGCCGACCGCGGCGGCGTCGAGGGCCGCGGCGACCCTGACCAGGGAGGCGGCGCCGTCCGAGACGGGCACGACGAGCCGCCGTTCAGTGGCGTCGATCTCGGGCTCCCCGGCAAGCACGCCGCGCACCGCCTCGACGCCGGGAGCCAGGTCCGCGGCCTCGCGGAACGCGATGCTCACCCGGTCGCCGCCCACCTTCGCCTTGAGCGCGGACGGCGACCCGGCCGCGACCACCCGCCCGGCGTCCATGACGGCGATCCGGTCGGCCAGGTGGTCGGCCTCGTCGAGGTACTGGGTGGTGAGCAGCAGGGTCGTCCCCTCGGCGACGAGCGCGCGCAGCTCGTCCCACAGCGCGAGACGGCTGCGGGGGTCGAGGCCGGTGGTCGGCTCGTCCATGAACAGCACCGGCGGGGAGACGATCAGGCTGGCGGCCAGGTCGAGCCTGCGCCGCATGCCGCCCGAATACGTCCGCACCGGACGGTTCGCCGCCTCGGTCAGGCCGAACCGCTCCAGCAGCTCCTCGGCCCTGCGGCGGGCCGTACGGCGGGGCAGGTGGTAGAGCCGGCCGAACAGCTCCAGGTTGCGGCGTCCGGTCAGCAGCTCGTCCACGGCCGCGTGCTGGCCGGCGAGGCCGATGCGGTAGCGGAGCCGTTCGGCGTCCCCGACCACGTCGCAGCCGGCCACCCGGGCCGAGCCGCCGTCGGGGCGCAGCAGCGTCGTGAGGACCCGCACCATCGTCGTCTTGCCGGCGCCGTTGGGCCCGAGCAGGCCGCACACCGAGCCGCGCGGCACGTCGAGGTCGACGCCCCGCAGCGCCTCGGTCGTGCCGAACCGCTTGCGTACTCCCTCCGCATGGATCACCGACAGCTCCTTAAGAGAGTTAAATTTAACGATGTTAAGGATGCATTGAACGCCGTTAAGCTGTCAACCGTGGCACTCGAACGCGACACGATCGTCAGGACCGCCATCCGGCTTCTCGACGAGGTGGGGCTGGAGAAGCTGACCCTGCGCAGGCTCGCGGCCGAGCTGGGCGTGCAGGCTCCCGCCCTCTACTGGCACTTCAGGAACAAGCAGGAACTCCTCGACGAGATGACCGAGGTGATCTCCGCACAGGAGCCGCTGCGGCCGCTCGCCGAGGGGGAGTCGTGGGAGGAGTGGCTGGCGGAGTGGTGCAGGGGTCAGCGCCGCGCGTTCAAGTCGCACCGCGACACCGCGCGCCTCACCGCGGGCACCCACCCCGGCACGGCCACGTTGCAGACCGTCGAGACCATCCTGGAGTCGCTGCAGCGGGCCGGATTCACCCGTACGGACGCGATGTGGGGTCTCGGCACGCTCGCGAGCTTCCTCGGGGGATTCGTGCTCGAGGAGCAGGCCGACCAGGAGCGGGGAGCGACCGACCCGGCTCTGTTCGAGGAGGCGCTGGAGAGCCTCGCGCCGTACCCGAACGTACGTGCGGTCATGGCCGAGACCGGCGGCCCGCAGACGGACGCGTCCTTCGAGCACGGCATAGCGCTGATTTTGTCCGGTATGAGGGCACGTCTGGAGGCCCAGCCGGACGTTCGGTAACCGGAACACCGTGTTCTGGTAACCAAAAAGGTCGCGTCTTCGGGTAGTCAGGAAGGGATGGAGAACTCGCGGTTGAGGGCGTTGGCCCGGAAGACGGTCGGCAGCCGGCTCGCCCATGTGTCGGCCCGTGTGCTGGCGGTCGTGCTGGCAGCGGTGATCGGTGGATGGCTCGGGATGGCGTTCGGCGCCAAGGTGGACACAGCGGTCGGGCCCGCCGACATCGGGATGTCCCTGACCCCGTCCTGGAGCGGGGAGACCGTCATCGACGTACGGCCCCTCGGGACACTCAGCTTCGACAGCCACAACGGCCCGCTGCGGCTCGACCTCACGATCGAGGCGGTCCACCCGGACGTGGCGGAGGAGATCCTCAAGAACCCCCGGTGGGCCGACCGGCTTCCGACGACCATCGAGACCGACGTCATCTCCGGGCTGCGGAGCCTCGCCGTGCGCGCGGCGCTGTTCGCCGTCGCCGCCGGGTTCCTCACCGGCCTGGTCGCCTTCCGGCGGCTGTCACGGGCGGCCTGGACTGCGGTGGGCTCGCTGGCGATGGTCGTCGTCCTCGGCGGCGTCTCGGCGCTGACGTTCAACCCCCGCTCGATCGCCGAGCCCCGGTACACCGGCCTGCTCACGGGCGTGCCGTCCCTGGTCGGCAGCGCCCAGTCGATCGTGACCAAGTTCTCCGAATACCGCGGCCAGCTCGCCAAGCTGGTGACCAACGTGTCCCAGCTGTACGAGGCGGGGTCGAACCTGCCGATCTTCGACCCCGATCCGGGCACCATCCGCGTGCTGCACGTCTCCGACCTGCACATCAACCCGCTGGGCTGGAACGTGATCAAGTCGCTGAAGGACCAGTTCAAGGTCGACCTGATCATCGACACCGGCGACATCAGCGACCACGGGACCAAGGCCGAGAACGAGTTCGTCAAGGAGATCGGCTCGCTCGGCGTCCCGTACGTCTACGTGCGCGGCAACCACGACTCGATGACGACCCAGCGGGCGGTCGAGAAGCAGAAGAACGCGATCGTGCTGGACGGCACCGCCGCCACGGTCAAGGGGCTGAGCATCTACGGCATCGGCGACCCGAGGTTCACCCCCGACAAGTCCGTACAGGCGGCGGGGGACGAGAGCAAGAGCCTCCTCGACCTCGGCCGGGCCAACGCGGCCAAGCTGGCGCCGCGCGAGTGGCCCAGGTCCGCCTCCACCTCGGCCCCTGACAAGATCGCCGCCGACGTCGTGGCCGTCCACGACCCGACCGTCGGCCGGGGCCTGTCCGGGTATGCGCCGCTCGTGCTGAGCGGGCACGTCCACGCGCGGTCCACCGAGCTGCTGCCCTCGGGCACCCGCCTGATGATCCAGGGGTCCACCGGAGGCGCCGGCTTGCGCGGCCTGGAACACGACGAGCCGACCCCGCTGACCGCCTCGGTGCTCTACTTCGGCAAGAGCAGCCACCGCCTGGAGGCCTGGGACGACATCACCGTCGGCGGCCTCGGCGAGCAGTGGATCCAGTGTGAGCGTCATATCGAGCCGGACCCTGGCCGTACAATTTCTCCCGAGTCGCCGCAGGCACCGTCGCCGACGGCAACCCGTAGCGGCTCGCCGTCGCCGACCGCTTTGGCATCAGGGGCAAACGTCCCCTATGCTTCAGAGGTCTCCGACGGAAGGCGTCACGGAACAGGGCGAAAGCCTTGAGCCCCCATCGTCTAGCGGCCTAGGACACCGCCCTTTCAAGGCGGCGGCACGGGTTCGAATCCCGTTGGGGGCACGTGGAGCGCGTCGAGCGCACCGGAAGACGGAAGGTCGAAGACCTCCCGGAACCTGGTAAGCTAGGCGAGCCGAACAACACGGGGAAGCGAAAGCCCCCCGGACATAAAGGTCCTGTAGAGCAGTTTGGAGTGCTCGCCACCCTGTCAAGGTGGAGGTCGCGGGTTCAAGTCCCGTCAGGACCGCGTACGGCGGCAGCCGCCGAGGTCAGGTAGCTCAGTTGGTACGAGCGTCCGCCTGAAAAGCGGAAGGTCGGCAGTTCGACCCTGCCCCTGACCACACTCTCTGAACAGCCCAAACGCCCCGAAGCATGATCGCTCCGGGGCGCTTTTTATTGCCCTTGACGGCAACGGTGACGGCAACGTCAGCTAGCGGTACCGGTGTCGTCCTCCGGGTGCATATTCCTACGTGCCCACAGCTCGTACACAGACCAGTTGCAAGTGACGGCAGAGCAGCGTTCCAGGCCCTGCGCCAACGCCTCGCCCAGCTTCATTGGGTCGGGCTTGATCAGCTTGCTAGCTCGATCGCATTGGAGGCTGTGCTCGGCTACATGACAGACGGTCTTGGGACCGTGACCACCCGGTGAGCTGCGCACAAGGACTGGAAGGCCAGCGCGGAACTCTTCGCGCTCTTGCTGCATAAGAAGCTTCCTTAAGAAGTCAAGGAGCTTTTCAAGCAAATTAATAATCAACTTAAGCTCGGCGGATCTCATAAATAATGCCTCCTATGAAAAATAACCTAGGTACCTGGTTTTCTAGATAGCCTGCAGGATCGTAGCCCTTGGAGCTCTTGGCCGCAACCTCCCGCGAGCGCCGAAACGCCTCGCAGCGGGGATGCTGTGAGGCGTCCGGTGTAAGCGCGTCAGCTAAGCGCGCTTCCGAGCTTGCCAAGGGCCTTGCGTTTCTCGTCGAGCGAGGCGTGAGCGTAGATCGTCATGGTGACCTCGATATCGGAGTGCCCGACGATTTCGCGGACGACGTGCGGAGGAACACCCAAATCGAGGAGGAGGCTCACGCAGGTGTGTCGGAGGTCGTGAAGCCGCATGTCCCCCAGGCCGGCGGCCTTGCGGATCGCCCCCCAACTGCGGCGGAGGTTGTCCGGTTCCATAGGCGTTCCGCGACGGGATGGGAAGACGAGCCCGTGATCCTTCCAGTCAGGCCAGGCGTCGGAGCGTTCGGCGAACTGCCGCTTCCGGTGCTCTCTGAGAGCGTCGAGGCAGATCTGAGGGAGCGGGACCGTGCGCGCTGAACTCTCAGTCTTGGGGCGAACGAACTGAAGCTCGCCGTTCACCCGCTGGAGAGTCTGGACGACTTCCAGAGTGCCCGCGTCGAGGTCGATGTCTTCCCAGCGGAGCCCGAGCAGCTCCCCGCGCCGCAGGCCGAGGCAGAGCGCCAGGACGTAGAGAGCGTGGAAACGGTCCTGCTCCGACGCCCGGAGGACTCGGCGGGCTTGCTCGGTCGTGAGGCCGCGGTTCACCTTGTAGGACGGGACCGAGACTGTGACGAGCTTGGCGACGTTTCGAGGAATGATTTCCTCTCTGACCGCGCTTTCCACCGCGTTTCGCAGGATGGCGTGGATTGACTGCACCATCCGTGTGGAGAGGTGAGATTCACAGCAGGTGCCGCCTTTGAGCGCGCAGCACTTGGGCTGCTCGCGGGAAGCGTCCCACCCGTGCTTACAGCACTGGCATTCCTTGCGGACGCGGTTGATGAACATGCGGACGTCTTGGGCGTTGAGCTTGCCAAGGCGCTTCTTGCCGAGCACTGGCACGAGATGGAGCCGTACGACGCTCTCGTATCCCTGGTACGTCTTTGGCCGCCGCTCCTCCATCACGATGTGCTTGAGCCAGTAGGCGAGGTATTCCGCCATGGTCCAGTTCTCGGAGGCGACTGGAATACCCTGATCAGCTTGTGAGATGAGCGCCGTGAGCTTCTTGCGCGCCTCCTCGTGGGTACGGCCGTAGGCGCGCACCCGCTTGTAGGTCCCGGCCGTGGTCAGCACGAAGACAGCCCCCTCGTAGCGGCCGTCTTTGCGCTGGTAGATCGTCCCCTCACCGTTCGAGCGCTTGCGCGCCCTCCGGTTGGTACGGCGCTTGGGCTCTTCCTCGGGGGTGCCGAGTGCGGTCTTGGTGGTCACGCTGCCCCCATCAGGTTGTCGATGCACTCGACCAGGGCGTAGACCGGGACGAACCGACGACGGCGGATCTTCACGGTTCGGAGCTCGTTGGAGCGGATCAGGTTGTAGAGAGTCCAGCGGCTTACGCGCAGACGAGCCGCGGCCTCGTCGACGGTCAGGAGTAGCTCGTCATCCATGCGCGGCCTCCAACTCATGTAGTGAGTTGCTGATCTGGGTACCGGTAATGGCAGCCGCGAGGATGGCGTCACCGGCGGAGAGGCCCTGTCCGGCGTATTGCCAGTCCGCGATGACGAGGACGGTGTCCTCGTCGAAGAGCGGGAGCCGTCCCGTACTGATTTGCTCGTCGCGCCTGTGCGCGGCCCGAGCGGCCCGCAGCGCACCGAGGGTGGTGGAGTAGCGGCGGGACTTGGTGGAGAAGTGGCCGCGGAAGCCGAGCATGTGCGCCCAGTGGGTCAGCCGGAGGTCGGCCAGTTCGTCGAAGGCGCCGAGGCGCAGGCATTCGGCGATGAGCCGCCGGGCGTGCTCACGGATGGACAGGGCGTTGAGGTTTTCCAGGGGTTGGATGCGCCGGTCCAGGGTGCCGACGCATTCGGCCGCCTTGGTGGCGTACTTGGCGATGTAGCTGGCAACGGCCTGGTCGGTCAGCTCCCCGTGCAGGGTTATCGGTCGGGTGTCGAGCTGGGCGCCCCACCGGAGGACGCGCGAGGGTTGGCCGTCGTACGCGGGGACCTTGGCCGTGACGACGGTGGCGGCGTGCTGGACGGCATCGGTGAGCATGTCGACCGTCGCCCAGACCGGGGGCGGGGAAACGGGGCCGTCCGGGCCGTCGAGGCGGATCACCGCGTGCAGGTGGACGACGCCGCGCCGCTGGTATTCGGCGACCTTGGCGAAGAACACCACGAGTTGGCTGGCGAGGTCCTTTTGCGTGAGTCCGGCGAGCTTGGCCAGGTGCCGGCGAAGCGCCAGGGTGAAGCGGCGCCACAGCTCCGGCGCGGTGGCGTTGAACAGTACCGAGCCGGTGTAGTCGTAGCAGTCCGGGCACAGCGGCTCGCCGAGGCATGCCTCGTCGGTCCCATGTCGGGCGGTGCAGGACATGACCCGCCCATGCGGGCATGTCTCGGCGTCACGCCGGGGATGGCAGGGCAGAACGCGGCCGTCCTTCTCCCGCCGGGAGTGCACCTCGCCGAAGGAGGGCGCGGTCAGGGTGACGAACAGGCACGGGTGCGAGGCGACCGTCTCCGGGACGCCCTTGCCGCCGACGAGGCCCGCGCGGACGAGGTGGTAGGTGTCGGCGCGGTAGGTCTCGGCGCAGGAGGGGCAGCGGGAGGCGCGGCGGGTCTTGCACGGGACGCGCAGGAGGCCGTCCGGTTCGAGGTGGGTGCTGTAGCGGTGGAGGAGTTGGCCGGTGGCGCGGTCGTAGTGCTCGACCTTGCCGCGCAGGTGGATCGGCTGGCGGCAGCCGCCGGTCCGGCGGATTTGGGCCGCCCAGCGGGCGTATTGCGGATCGTGGAGCCGGGTGATCAGCCCGGCCACAGCGTGTGGACTGCTCGAAATGGGCAAGATGGAGTCCGTCCTGTGCAGAGGCATCTGTGTGGGATGGCCCCCGGTCTGGCGCGGAACTTGGCGGTTCTGTAGCCAGGCGGGGGGCGCTCACGGCTTATGCGCCGTGGTTGTCGATTCCGGCGCCGTCGCAGTCGGCGCAGGTGTTGCCGGGGCTGTCGAGGCCGGTACCGCCGCAGGTGCAGCAGCGGTAGCGGATCACCGGAAGGTCCTCGTCCACGTCGGTCACCATCCCTTGACCTGCCGGGGGATGATGCTGACGAAGACGCGGTAGTTCCTGGGCCGGGTCCGGTCCGGGTAGGCCCGGGAGACCGAGGTCACGGTGAAGATCTCGCGGAGTCGGAACATGCTGTAGGCAATCTCCGCGTGAGTGCCGTCGAGGCGGATACGCATTGCTGTACCTCCAGGGATCAGGCGGCGTGAGCCGGGTCGTCGTTGGTGTCGGTGTCAGGGGTGACGCAACCGTCGTAGGAGATGAGCGCCTCATGCCGAGCCCGGGCGTCGGCGAGGATGGCGATTGCCTCGTAGCGGACCGGGCCGAAGTCGAGTCCGGTCGAGTAGTGGCCATAGGGCAGGGATGGCGATTCGATCGCGGTTCCGAGTAGTCCGGTCAGGTGGTCGATCTCGGCGCGCATCTCGGCGTCGCTCGCCCGCTTCGGGAAGTAGCTGACTCGAATGGAGCCCCGCGGGACGGGGACGGCGGGGTTGGCCTCCAAGAAGTTGGCCAGGGCGCGGAGGCCGGAGATGGTGGCGGTGCGGTGGTCGGTGGTGGACACGTGGTCTCCTTTCAAAGGGCGTCCGGTGTGGTCCGCAGGGTGCGGAGCAGGTCGGAGGCGAGTTGGTTGGACACGCCCAGGCGGGCGCGTAGCAGGTCGCGGGTGATTGGCTTGCCGTGCTTGGCGTGGTGTTCGTCGGCGACGCGGCGGGCGTAGTCGACCAGCGCGGGGGACGGTCCCGGGCCGTCCTGGTTGCCGTCCGCGCCGTCGTGGTCGAGGGGGACGAGCGCGGGGACCGAGGACGAAGCCCCGACCGCCAAGGACGAGGCGACGACTGGCGAGGACGGAGCCGGGGACGGGTCGAGGCAAGGGCCGGAGGCCCGGCGTTCCAGCATCGAGACCGCAACCAGGAAGGCCCCGGCGGGTGTTGCGGCGGTGAGCCAGCCCCACAGGGTGGGGTCGGCCTGGTGGAGGTTAGCGGCCAGCGACAACACGATGCCGGCGACGAGGACGAGCGTCGGCCAGGAGATCCAGCCCCGCCGCACGCGTCCGGTCTTCTTGTCCCGCTGGCGTTCGCGGGCGGCCATGACACAGGTGAGGTCGACACAGACGGCCACGGCCCACGACATCCAACCGCTTTGGCCGCTGGCGGCGGCGGTGTCGCGGATGTGGGTGAAGCTGCCCGCCCCGGCGATGGCAGCCAGGACCAGGACCGGCGCGGAGTCGGCCAGCCGCGTCAGCAGGTGAGAGGCGGTCGCTCCCATGTAGCTCTCTCCCTTCACGCTTTCGATGCGTCAGGCGGCGATCTGCGGGCTCTCGGCGCCGCCGGGGAGTTCGTGGCCGAGGCCGGAGGCGGCGACCTGCGCCCACGACGGCGTGATGTCGGCGTAGCTCTCGGCGGCCTGCTCAGCCGCGAAGGTGGAGACGTAGCCGGAGCGGGCGCGGTACCAGCGGCCATCGCTGCCCGTGATCACCGCGACGCCGGGCAGTTCCGGCGGGATGGACCGGGCGGCGACGAGCGCGTCAGGGTCGAGGTCGCCGAGGGTCATCACCGCGGTTTCGGGGTCGTTGACCCGGTGGCAGACCCGCCCGCCGATCTGGGCGCGCAGTGCGGTCACGCCGGGGCCGAGGTCGGAGCCGATCCGCTGACCGGACAACACGAGGTGGATGCCGAAGGCGCGGCCGAGCTGGGCGATGCGCAGCAGGGCGGTAGCCGTACGGGTGACCTGATCCTTTTCCGCCTTGTCGGCGGTCAAGAACAGCTCGGCCAGCTCGTCGACCAGGACCACGACCGGGATGGGCCGCACGCTGTCCGGCAGTTGCCAGATGTCGCGCACCCCGAGCCGGCGGCAGGCCAGCATCCGGGCGCCCATGACCGCGATCAGGTCCGCCAGCAGGTCGAGGCACTCGGCCCGCGTCGTGGCGAGCGCGGTCAACCGTGGCGCGTAGGGCGAGAGTTCCACCCCGCCCTTGAGGTCGAAGCCGACCAGGGCGACCGGCTGCGGCGCGAGCCCGACGATGAGGGCGTTGATCAGGTTGGACTTGCCCGACTGCGTCGCTCCGGCGTTCATCCAGTGCGGGATGAGCCGGAAGTCCATCCGCCAGGCGGCGCCGGTCTCCAGCACCCCCACCACCGGGCGCAGTAGGTCCTCCCCTCGCCATCCCTCGCGCGGCTCAGGCGGCGGTGTGGCGGGGGCGACGTGCGCTAAAGGGTCGCGGGTGATCCCCTGGAGGGTGACGCGGCCGGGCCGGGAGCCGACGACGCGGACGGCCTCGATGCGCCAGGCGTGTGCGAGCCGATCGCACACCTTGGCGTAGTCGTCGGGAATTTGTCCGTCCAGCAGGTGGAAGGTGATGCGGAAGCCGTGCCGGACCGGGCGCGGCATGCTCATCCACGGCTTGGTGTCGACGGCGACCCGCTGGAAGCGCCGCTTGACCCGTACGACTCCGGTCGAGGCCACTAGGCCCGGAACGGTGGTGAACCACCAGCGGTGGCGCTTTTTGGTGAGCCCGCAGCCGGAGGCCACGTGCCGCCAGGACCACCGGAGCCAGACCGCCTTGCGCGGGAAGACGAACAGGTACCAGTACGAGGCCGGCGCCCACCGCCGCCACAGGACGAGAACGACCAGGGCGGCGACGGCGAGCAGCACCGGGCGGGGCAGGTGAATCATCGCTCGACCCCCGCCCCGTACGCGGCCGCGGTCGCGGGGAGGAACGACTGCGCGCGGTAGGAGATGCCCCACCGGCCCGCCTGCTCCCAGACGAAGCCGACCAGGCCGACCGGGACCACCTCGTCCCCCGGGGCGATGGACGGTTCGGGCGTGGTGCTGACCTTGACCAGCTCCATGCGGCCGTTGTCGTCCTCGATCAGCAGCGTGACCTCGTACATGGTGTTGCCGTCCCGGTCCCGCTTGATCTCGCCGGTCTCCTTGCTGACCAGACGAGGACGGGCGGCCTTGGCGCAGGTGATGTGCAGCTTGGACACGTCGACGGGGATGGGGATGGTGCGCATTTGGAACCTCCGGTTGAGCGACTCTGCTAGCTAGAAAGATACCTAGGTATCTAGTTTTGTAAAGCGACTCGGCCAAGTTGGTTCGCGAGTTCGTTACAAGTTGCCCAGAGACCTAGATGCCTAGAACCGCTACTGTGGTGTTATGGCCAGTACCGACCGGCGACGGCCCTATCTACGGATCGCCGATGACATCCGCCGCGAAATCGCGGCTGGCCGGTACGCCGTGGGCGAGCAGCTCCCGGTAGCCCGCGAGCTGGCCGAGCGGTACGGCGTCGCCATGATGACGATCAGCAACGCCCTCGCCGTTCTTCGCGATGACGGCCTAATCGAGACCCGCCAGGGGGCGGGAAGTTTCGTGATCGGCCAGCCCGCAGGCGACGCCGACAGCCGGCCCGAAGGCCCGAGTGACGAGTTCCGGATCCTCTCCGAGCAGCTCCAAGAGATCCGCGAGCACATGCGTAAGCTCGGCTCTAGGCTGGACGACCTAGAGTCTCGCTCGCAGCCTCGCCAACCCGAGCGCTGAGCCGCGCGGCCCGGTGCTGGAGGTCGACGAGTTCCATCGAGATTTCGGCCAGCTCCCGCAACAAGACCTGGCGCTCGATCTCACTGAGATCCACGGGTACTACCCCAATCGCTACGGCAGGGCACGGGCGCGCCCCGGGCAACCTTGATGGATGGGGGAGCCTTGCGCGGACAGGCCCACCGTTGAGCTTTGATCAGGCAAGCCGCATCGCCTGAGCGAGGCCGGAAACCTCACGCTGGCGCCGATGCTTACCGCTGTCACGAAGGTCACGCACCAGGTTGCGGACCAGAGGGCGGTTACGGACGTGCTGAGGAGCTATGCGATCCGCGCGAAGAAGCGCGTCCACCGCCTCGTTCTCCTTGCGGTTCATGTGGTAACCCGCTGCTGTGCAGGTCCAGTAATGCGCCTGCCTCTCAGACGAGGCAATCTCGGCGATCTCTACATGTTCTGCCCGCGTGATCACTTCACGAGGCCGCCCCAGCTCCATGCTGATCTCAACGGCGTGAATGGTGGTGTTGACCCGGTTGAACTGGGTCTGGAAGACGTTCCCGTTGGCCGGCAGGACCTCGGCTATCCGCCGCGCCTCCTCCAAGTGGCTCTCGGCGTCGACCTGAGACCACAACCGGGAGTAGGCGACGGCCGCCCGCAAATGAAGCGCTCCCCACAGCGCCCGCAGGGTTTCGCCGCCCGATCCGAGATGAGGCTCAAGCTGATCGAGCGCGACCAGGGCCGCGTTCTTCGCCGAGTCAATCGACGCCTCGTGCAACCACACCCCGCACAGATCCCACGAGGCCGCCGCCACGAGCTCAGGGGAGCCGACCTGCTGCGCGGCGACGAGTTCCCGCTGAACGGCCGTCCACCCCAGGTCGTGATGCCCGAGCAGGTTCGCGGACACGCGTGCCATGTGGCATGCGCGCAGCATCAACGCCTCAGCCCGGTCACGGTCCGGCGAGGAGCCGGAGGCGATGACCAACAGGTCGGTGATGATGCTCGGGAGCACCTCACCCAGAGCGGTGAACTTCGCGTCCTGGCGCAGCCGCTCGGCAAGCCGAACGTTCGCCTCCAACTCGTCCAGGCCCCGCGGTTCCCGGTTACCCAGTAGCGCCGCCCCGTTGGGAATGGTTGCCTGCTGAAGCGCGAGCCGAAGTCCCGGAATCGCCGAGTGGCCCGAGTCCAGCTCGGCCGTCTCGTGCCGGTACGGCTGCCCGGTGAGTTCGGAGATCTCGACGCCGAGCGCTTCGGCGACCTGACCCACGACGCTCATACGGTCGAGGGGGAGACGGCCGTTTTCGACCTTGGACAGCCACGACACCGAACGGCCGATCTTCTCGGCCAGCGTCGCCTGATCCCAGCCCTTCCGATGACGAGCCCGCGCGATCCGCTGGCCCGTGGTCATGTGCTCGGTTGCCACGTCTCCACCCTCCTTCTCGTCGATCTGACTTGACGATAAGGCGAGTGAAGTACGTCACTGGCAGAAAAACTGCCAGTCAGTGCGCGCGCCGAACCGCAGGCCATGACCTGACCTGCGGAAACGGCAGTGATGAAGTTGTCACTGACAGTCGTACGGCTGACGCGAAACGCCGCCACGGGGGAAGGCGCCGGCTAGTCGGTCACGCCGTATCTCCGGCGTGCCTTACCTCCTCCCCGACTCGACCGACATGGGGGTCATCTCGCCTGGCCTAAAAGGATCTTGTGCCAGAGCTGCTCAGCAAGGGCGGCACGGAGCCACTCCGTCTCGGTGACGGTCGTGCGGTTCTCGGTGCGCCGGACGAACAGCAACCCACCCGCCTGGCACAGCTCGAACATCAGCGGTTTGCACCCACAGGTGTGCCTGCGGACGCGGACCCTGCTGACGCGAGGCTGGCACTTGTGCCAGACCACCTCCTCGTGGCCCTCCTGGGCCGCCGCGGGATGGATGCCGTGATACTCAGGCGGCAGACGTAGGGACTTGGTCACGAGCACGCCCGCCGGGACTCCTGCTCACGCAACAAGCTCACGAACGACGGCAGATCGTCCGCGCATATGGTCTGTTCCAGACCCGCTGTGAGCTGCTCAGCCGAGAGCCGCTCGCCGCGCCGGGTGGCGTAGAAGGAGCCCGCGTCACTACAGAAGACCGCCCACGCAGGGAAGGTGTTCCGGACCTCGTCGAGGTCGTAGCCCACTGTCGCCATGAGCCGAGAGTAGGCCAACCTGTCTTAACCTGTCTACACCATTCCTAGGAATTGCTGTTCTATGTTCGCAGGTAGGGGCATACCTAGGGTCGTCCTGTGATCGAGTGGGACCCCAGGCTCTACAAGTGGGAGCAGATAGCCAATACCGTTGCCGAGCGAATCAAGGACGGCACCTACCCGCCCCTGTCGCTGATCTCCGAAGTGAAGCTTCAGGAGGAGTTCGACGTAGCCCGCGTCACCGTTCGCAAGGCGATGGAGGCCCTCCGGGAGCAAGGCTTGATCACCACCAAGCCGGGCAAAGGCTCCATCGTCAGCCCATCCGACGAGGTGGACGACTAGATGCGGTGCGGGTCGTCCCGCTGTGTTTCGACCGGAAATACGGTACGGGTCAGGTCGGCGTCGCGGCGCACTCAGTGATGCGGGCTTCGAGCTCGCCGAACGTCACGGAGGTTGGGGTGATGGTCCGCAGTCGCGCCAGTGACACTCGCGCCTGGGTGCCCAACGCCGCGTCCAGCGCCGCGGTCGGCGTGACGTAGAACTCCCACTGGTCCAGGTCGAGCGGGTCGACTGTCGCCTTGTCGGTGTGGTGGAGGAGGCAGAAGACGTAAACGCGGCTCGGTCGGAGTGCCACGGCCGCGACGGAGTCCGTCCGGGCATCCCAACCCTTGGTGGGGGCGACATTGAACTCGATGCGTGACGGCCGCTGCTGACTCCACGACTGCATGTAAGCCGCCGACTTGACCTCGATGTCCAGCCCGCCAGGCAGCCGCAGGTCGACTGCGTCCCACTCCGTGCGGACACCATCGCCAGCACCCATGGCCAACGCGACAATGTACTCGGCGAGGACACCGCGCAGCCTATTGCTCATCACGTCGGAGCACGCCCACGCCCAGAAGTCCGTCAGGACGGCACCAGCCGCCGCTCCGGCCAGTGTGAAAGGCTCGGTGCCCGACCTGCGGGGGACGGCGAGGGCGTCAAGCGGCACGCGGCCGGCGGTCGCCTCGAAGTCGAGCATCGCGGATGTCCTTCCGATGTAGTGGGTGGGGGTCAGATGCCCGCCCGGCAGGCGGCCGGCGCTCAGCCGGGAGCCGGTTAGGGGAGCCAGCACGGCAGGCTTACCTGGGTTCACCATCCGCAGCCGGCTCTTGGCCGCACACGGCGGCCAGCCCCTCCGGCAGGTAGCTGCAGACTGATTGCGATCGTAAACTCCTCACCGGCCCGTTCAACCGTAGCGAATCAACGCGCTGCGTCTCGTCGCCCGATGCCAGCCGTGGTGGATGAGTACTTTCTCTACGTCGTTAAAGCGGCCCGCCTACGGCGGCCCGCGTCGCGCGCCAGTCGGCCAGCCGGCCGGGCTGCGGCTCTCCGGCCGGTCCCGGCCGGCGCCGCCCACGCGCTCCCAACCATCGAGGCGAGACGCCAGACGATCGAAGAGCACCGCGGCCAGGACGACGACCAGGGCGACGCGGTCCAACTCGCCGAGACGTCCGGAGGGAAGTGCCGCAAGGGGCTCCGCCCCCTGCACCCCCGGCCCTCCTAATAGAGGGGCTAACGGTGATCGCTAGGAAGGAGTGGGCGGGTATCGACGCCTACGGCCCTCCCGGGGTTGGAACCCTTCTCTGAGACTGCAGCGCGTCCGTCCCATAACCCCTAGCGATCACCGTTGGTTGTGGTGGAAGTTCGTGTCCGGAGCCGCCCGCAGGGCTACCTCTGCCGTTCCGTGAGCCGATGAGCTCTTAATCGAAACGGGGGACCCTGCGGTCTGCTGGGGTCACGAACGGCTTGTGGGAGGTCGGGCCAAGAGCCCTGCTATTAGGACGACGCGTGCCCCGTACGGCTTCGACCAGCAGTTACGCGAGTAGAAGGGGAGAAGTTGGACATCACCTGCGGGATCGACTGGGCCGAGAACCATCACGACGTCGCGTTGGTCGACGCCGCGGGCACGCGCGTGGCCAAGTTACGCATCAGCGACGACGCTGCAGGCTTCACCGCCCTGCTGACGCTGCTGGCCCAGCACGGCGACACGCCTGACGATCCGATCCCGGTCGCCATCGAAACCTCACGCGGGCTGCTGGTGGCCTGCCTGCGCGCGACCGGCCGCCCGGTATACGCGATCAACCCGCTCGCGGTCGCCCGCTACCGCGAGCGCTACTCGATGGCGCGTAAGAAGTCCGACGCGGGGGACGCGATGCTGCTGGCCAACATCCTGCGCACGGACGCCGCCGCGCACCGACAGCTTCCCGACGACTCCGAGCAGCTCCAGGCGATCCGTGTCCTGGCCCGCGCCCAGCAAGACGCCGTGTGGGACCGCACCCAACTCCTGCTGCGGCTACGCAGCCTGCTGCGCGAGTACTTCCCCGCGTTCTTGCAGGCGTTCGGCAAGACCGACGAAGGCCTGGCCGGTGCCGTCCCCCGCACGCTGCTGGAAGCCGCACCCGACCCGGCCACCGCCGCAGCCTTGACCCCCGAGCAGATCGCCGACCTGCTCATCAAAGCCGGACGGCAGCGCTACATCACCAGGACCGCCCAACGCCTGCATGAGCTGTTCCAGGCCCCGCAGATGCGCCAGCCACCAGCGGTCGAACGGGCGTTCGGCCAGCAAGCACTGGCCCTGCTACACCAGTTCAACGCCACCATCACCAGCTGCGACGAACTCACCGCCGCCACCGTCGAGGCGTTCGAACAGCACCCCGACGCACCGATCATCGCGAGCTTCCCCGGCCTGGGCACCATGCTCGGCGCCCGCCTGCTGGGCGAACTCGGCGACGACCGCTCCCGCTTCCCCGACGCCCGCGCCCTGAAGTGCTACGCCGGCAGCGCCCCCGTCACCCGCGCCTCCGGCAAGAGCCACGCCGTCTTCAACCGCCGGGCCAAGAACCAGCGCCTGGCCTCCCTCGGCTACCAGTGGGCCTTCTGCCTCCTGACCACCTCACCCGGCGCGCTCGCCCACTACCGGCGACGACGTGAATACGGCGACCGCCACGCCGCAGCGCAACGTAACCTGTTCAACCGCATGCTCGGCATCGTCCACCACTGCCTGACCACCGGCCAGACCTACGACGAAGCCACCGCCTTCCCCTCTGGCCACAACCACCGGCACGAGCAGGTCTCGCCCCGGACCCGCCGGCACCCATCGCTTACGGTCACCTCGTGACCGCCCCCGCCTGGCAGCAGATCGAGCCGGAACGCTACGAGGACTTCTGGGCGCCCTTCGACGCCCGGTTCAGCTTCCGGCCCGGCTACGAGCAGAACGACCAAGCCGCGATCAACGAGCCGATCCCGTCGGTGACCGTCGACCTGGCCCCCATCTTCGCCGGCGGGCCGGCCCAGTTCGCCGCCGCCGTAGACGCCATCAACGCGCTCGGCCTGCTCGCCATGACCCGCGCCTTGCCCGCCTCACAACGGCTGCTCGTGCTCGACTGGCAGCACCCCAGCTGGTGGTTTTGGCCCCACCGTCAGGCCCTCGATCCCGAACCAGGCTGGCCAGTGGAGATCTTCCCCAACGGGGACTACTACGTCTTCCTGTCTGAGGACATGACCACCGGCACCTTCGGCCACCCGTGGGAACAGACCCTGTGCATCTTCGGCGACCCGCTGGTCAACGCCTTGGCGCCGCTCCTGACGTCATGGCTGCCGACCAAACGCGCTAAACCATGACGTCACCACCATCGCAGGGGGCTCCGCCCCCTGCACCCCCGGCCCTCCGACGGAGATGCGCTTGACAGCCAACCCCCGTGGGAGGTCTCGGAGATGAGCCGGGACAGTGCGGGTGGGACGGTGGTCATCTCCTCGCCGGCCCCCGAAGGGATGCCAGACCAGCCGCCCAAGGTCAAGCCGTCGAGTGCGGGCAGGACAACCAGCAGGGGAGGAAGGTCACCGGGAGGCATGTACACGCGAACGACGGCTTGACCCCAGGCGTCCGGCCCGGCATGGCTACGCTTGCCCGACGAGGAGATGACCCCTGAGGTGGTTGCGCCGCCCGCGGCAGCAAGTGGTTTCCGGGCAACACATGGAGGACAACTCCTCTAATCTGACCTACACAGCGCGGGTAGGGACGTACAAGAGCGGGAGCCAAGAAGTGGCGATGACCATCCATGACATCCTCAGGGAGCTGTACGTCTCGGCCACCGATGAGCGAGATAAGGGAGAGAAGTTCGAGCGGCTTATTGCTGCCTACCTGCGCACGGATGTCTCATGGTCTGACAGGTTCAGCAACGTCTGGCTCTGGAGCGATTGGCCAGGACGGCACGGCAAGCCGGATACGGGAATCGACCTTGTAGCCGAGGAGCGAGAGACCGGCGGCCTGACTGCCATCCAGTGCAAGTTCTATGCGCCGACTCACACACTCCAGAAGACCGACATCGACTCGTTCTTCACCGCGTCTGGCAAGGAAGAGTTCACCGCACGCTTGATCGTATCCACGACTGACAAGTGGAGCGTCCACGCTGAGGACGCCTTGCATGGTCAGCAGATCCCAGTAACACGGCTCCGCGTGCAGGATCTCGACGAGTCGAGCATCGATTGGTCGAACTTCAGCCTTCGCACCCCCGAGGTGATGGAGCTCAAGGACAAGAAAGTCCTGCGCGACCACCAGAGGACGGCGCTGGCCAAGGTACGCGAGGGCTTTACAGCTCATGACCGGGGCAAGCTCATCATGGCGTGCGGCACCGGAAAGACCTTGACAGCGCTACGTATCGCCGAGGATATGGTGGCGCCAGGCGGCACTGTCCTGCTACTGGTCCCCTCCATCTCCCTACTTTCCCAGACGCTCAAAGAATGGACAGCAGAGGCCGAGGTACCGCTGCGGCCGTTCGCCGTGTGCTCAGACACCAAAGCGGGCAAGCGCACCGACAACGAAGACATCTCCCCTTACGATCTTGCCTTCCCCGCCACTACCGACGCCGGCAAGCTGTACGCCAGGATCACGGGCGGAGACGACGCGGAGAAGATCACGGTAGTCTTCTCTACCTACCAGTCGCTGCCGGTCATCGCCGAGGCCCAGCGCAGGGGCTTGGAAGAGTTCGACCTGATCATCTGCGATGAGGCGCACCGCACCACTGGTGTCACCCTGGCCGGCCAGAACGAGTCAAATTTCGTCAGAGTCCACGACCAGCAATACGTGATGGGCGCCAAGCGCCTATACATGACCGCCACACCACGTATCTACGACGACAACAGCAGGTCCCAGGCCGAAGACGGCTCCGCGGTGCTCGCGTCCATGGACGACGAGGCCCTCTACGGGCCAGAGTTCCACCGTCTGGGCTTCGGCGAAGCCGTCAACAAAGGCCTGCTCACCGACTACAAGGTGCTGGTGCTCGCGGTTGACGAGCAGGCGGTTAGCGCGACCTTCCAAGCACAGTTGGCCGATGAGAACAACGAGCTCAGAATTGACGATGCCGCGAAGATCGTAGGCTGCTGGAACGGTCTGGCCAAGCGGGGGAGAGCCGAATCAGGTTTCGGCCCTGATCCAAGCCCCATGAGTCGAGCTGTGGCGTTCGCCCGCTCTATCGAGGACTCCCGGAAGTTCGCCCGGCTTTTCACCCGCATCGTGGATGAGTACGTGGACTCCCACGATCCCGCCGCAGACGACGACACTGACGACCCGACAGCTCAGGACCGGCCGCTACGCTGCGAGGCAGATCACGTTGACGGTACCTTCAACGTGTTGCGCCGCAGCGAGCGGCTCGATTGGCTCAAGGCCCCCCTGGAGCCCGATCACTGTCGAATCCTCTCCAACGCGCGCTGCCTGGCCGAAGGTGTGGACGTCCCAGCGCTAGACGCGGTGATCTTCCTGAACCCCCGTAACTCCGTCGTCGACGTGGTGCAGTCAGTGGGCCGCGTCATGCGCAAGGCACCAGGCAAGCAGTATGGATACGTGATCCTGCCGATCGGCATTCCAGCCGACATGACACCAGAGCAGGCGCTTGCCAATAACGAGAAGTACAAGGTTGTTTGGCAGGTGCTCCGGGCACTGCGTGCTCATGACGAGCGTTTCAACGCGATGATCAACCGGATTGAGCTGAACAAGAGCAAGACGGAAAAGCTTCAGGTCATTGGCGTTAGCGGTTTCGAGGGCGAGCAGGGCGGCGGAGCACCAACCGATGCTAGCAAGACTTGGGTGCAGGACACCCTTAGCTTCCCGCTCGACGAGTGGCGCGATGCTATATATGCCAAGATCGTCAAGAAAGTCGGCGACAGGCGTTACTGGGAGGACTGGGCGAAAGACGTTTCCGTTATCGCAGAACGCCATACCACGCGCATCAAGGCGTTGCTCTCCGATCCCTCTCTCGAGGTTGCAGGAACCTTTGAGAGGTTTCTCGAAGGACTCCGCGCTAACCTCAACGATGGCATCATGCCCAGCGACGCTATCGACATGCTGGCGCAGCATCTGATCACAAGGCCGGTGTTCGACGCTCTGTTCGAGGGCTACTCCTTCGCGGAGCACAACCCGGTCTCTCAGGTCATGCAAGGGATGTTGGATGCGCTTGACGAGCAGAACCTTGACCAAGAGGCGGAGACGCTCGAAAAGTTTTACGATAGCGTCCGCGTACGTGCCGAGGGTATCGATAACGCCGAGGGCAAGCAGAAGATCATCACCGAGCTGTATGAGAAATTCTTTAAGATCGCCTTCCCTCGCGCTGCTGAGTCCCTTGGAATCGTCTACACGCCGGTAGAGATCGTCGACTTTATCATCCGCAGTGTCGAGTCCGTACTCCGGGCCGAGTTCGGCGCCTCGCTCAGCAATCACGGCGTACATGTTCTGGACCCATTTACAGGAACTGGAACTTTTATCGTCCGGCTACTCCAAAGCGGGCTCATTCGCCCTGATGACTTGCTTCGCAAGTATACAAATGAGCTACACGCTAACGAGATCCTTCTGCTGGCATACTACATCGCTGCGATCAACATTGAGGCCACGTATCACGGAATTGCAGGGGGAGACTATATCCCTTTCAATGGCATCGTCCTAACCGACACATTTCAAATGTCTGAAGCCGACGACTCGATGGACGAGCTGATATTTCCACAGAACAACGAACGGGTTGCTCACCAGAAGAGTTTAGACATCAGGGTTATCATTGGCAATCCGCCCTACTCCGCCGGGCAGACCAGTCAGAACGACGGTAACCAAAACCAGAAGTACCCCACCCTAGACGCCTCAATCGCAGACACTTATGCGGCACAGTCCACCGCAACCTTGAAAAACTCGCTCTACGATTCATATATTCGCGCCATCCGTTGGGCTTCGAACCGTATTAACGCCTCCGAAAACGGGGGTGTGATCTGCTATGTAACCAACGGCGGATACATTGACGCCAACACCGCCGACGGCCTTCGTAAATCCCTCTTCAAAGAGTTCCACACTATCTATTGCTTCAATCTTCGAGGCAACCAACGAACCGCCGGCGAGCTCTCCCGCAAGGAGGGTGGAAAGATTTTCGGTCAGGGAAGTC
Source organism: Microbispora sitophila (assembly GCF_014892245.1). NCBI lineage: Bacteria > Bacillati > Actinomycetota > Actinomycetes > Streptosporangiales > Streptosporangiaceae > Microbispora > Microbispora sitophila. The sequence continues at coordinate 238,929 of NZ_JADBGC010000008.1, forward strand.
GCAGTACAGTGGCCATCCTGCTTCTTGTAAAGAAGCCAGAGCCGGTCACGAATGCACAGATTTTCTACCGCGACATTGGTGACTACCTGACCAGGGAGCAGAAACTCCAAATTATCGCGGACAGCGTGCTCGACGGCATCCAGTGGCAACCGATCGTGCCTAACCCTGAAGGCGACTGGATCAACCAGCGTAATGCATCCTTCGATGGATTTACTCCCATCGCCGTCAAGACTGGATCGGCGCCGCTTACAGTCTTTCGTGTCTATTCAAGTGGACTCAAGACGAATCGAGATGCCTGGCTCTATAACTACTCTAGATCCACCGCTGAACATAATGCACATCGCATGATCTCCTTCTATAATTCGCAAGTCGAAGACTTCGTCCGGTTCTGTTCCAGCAAGGGAATAACCGATTCTAGGACGCATGTAGACGATTTCATCGACCGCGATCCGCTCAAAATAAACTGGAATCGGAGCGATTTGGCTCGGCTAGCACAAGGGATTCGCTACTCGGCGCGCGAAGACGCCATGAGGGTCGCCATCTATAGGCCTTTTACTAAGCAGTATGTCTACTTTGATCGCGATCTGTCAGATGCCGCTGGGCAGATTCCTCGGATCTTTCCCGAGCCGGATATCGCGAATGTCGGTATATATATCCTGGCGCCAACCCCGAGAACGCCGTTTTCGTTGATCGCAGTAAACGGGATTCCGGACATCGGAATGTTTATGGACGCCGGACAGCTCTTTCCTCGCTACGTGTATGAGAAAATGACGGGCGAGGCAGACCTCTTCAGCGACGAGAGCAATCCCGAATATCAGCGCATCGACAACATCACGGACGCAATCCTGTCCGATTATCGAGCCACTTATGGTCCGGAAATCAGCAAGGACGATATCTTTCACTACATATACGCACTGCTCCACTCTTCCGACTATCGAATGGAGTTCGCTGCCAACCTGAGGAAAACTCTTCCGCGCATTCCCAAAGTTGCTACCGTAGAAGATTTTAAAGCCTATGTCGCGGCCGGGCGCCAGCTCGCTAATCTGCACATCGACTATGAAAGTGTCGAGCCGTACCCGCTTCACGAAGCCTTGAAGTTGAATAACGGGATTTCGCCTGAAGAATTCTATCGAGTGAAAAAGATGGTTTTCGGAAAACGGGGTAAGAGTGTCGACAAGACGACTATTATCTACAACAACAATGTAACGCTCGCTGGAATCCCAGTTGAGGCATACGATTACATGCTCGGCTCGCGATCCGCTATCGAGTGGATTATGGACCGCTATCAGGTAAAAGTGGATAAGGCAAGCGGTATCGTCAACGATCCCAACCTCTGGTCGGCCGAGATCGCCGATCCCCGCTATATCGTTGACCTGCTTAAGCGCATCGTCACTGTCAGTATGGAAACCATTAAGACAGTCGAGAGGCTTCCAGCGTTGAAGCTGATGGAGTAGAAGATGATAGGCTTCCGTGCCCTCCGGACCGGAAGACCTGCTCTCTGCGAGAGGCCGTGACCGTTGCTGCCTTCGGACCGCATCCTATGGGGCTGAACGCATTGCTGCCGTGGCTCCTCCCATCGGTCCTTGCCGCCCGGGACGGCCGGGCGGAGGTGACGGCAACGCTGACGGCAACGTCGGCCACCAGTAGCACGCTCTGGGCACCACCGACCACCTTCCACGCACAGGCCAACGACGGCGAGCTGGGTGACTGCTACACCTGAAAAGCGGAAGGTCGGCAGTTCGACCCTGCCCCTGACCACCACCCTTGAACAGCCTAAACGCCCCGAGCGGATTACCGTTCGGGGCTTTTTGATCTCCTCTGACAGCAACAGTGACAGCAACGTCACCAGTCGTAGCGGTACTCCTCAGCGAGTTCTTGGCGGTACCTGAAGTGTTCCGTCAGCCCCACGTCCGTACCGGTGAGGTAATTGGCTACACCTTCCATGGCTAGATGGATGGCGCGCATATCGAGCCTGTCCACCTTGTCGAAGGTGGGCAGACCCTTGGTTGTGATCGGTACCGAGCCTCCTGGGCTGTGGCATCCAGCGCGTGGAGTTGGAGTATCAACCGTCTGACATGCCGGGTCGACTGATCGTCCTCGAAGGCGCTCGTCTCAACGATCAGACTCTCAGCTTTCTCCCACAACTTGGCCAGACTGTGGGTGCCGGGGATGTCGATCTCAAGTCCAAGGCCGTGCTGTATCAGATTGATCAGAGACTTGAGACGGATCTCGACGTAGTGCCGCCAACACATGAGGAACGGGAAGATCAAGGAGTCGTGATCCGTGCCTTCGGCTATGGCCCTATCAATGATCGCCTGGGCAGCCAGACGGTAACCGTCCACATATCCGAACCATGGATCTTCAGGCGAGCGCCGCCACGTCGGGTAGGCAACCATGGATTCGTCCCCTATCGCGCGTAGATTGCTCTTTGTGTTCGGCCAGGGTGTGATCCAGTCGGCCGTTTCGAAATCCATGAGGCTGAGTGTGGAGCAAACGCACTCAGCGCCTCAATCGGTTTCCGAATTGGGGCGCTGGCAGGATGACGGGATGCTACTTGAGCGTGTCTCCGAGCTTCCGGAGTGCGTTGCGCTTGTCGTCGAGGGAGGCGTGGGCGTAGATGGTCATGGTGACCTCGATGTCGCTGTGGCCGACGATGGCGCGGACGACGCGGGGCGGGACTCCGAGGTTGAGCAGGAGTGTCACGCAGGTGTGGCGGAGGTCGTGAAATCTCATCTCGCCGAGGCCGGCGGCCTTCCGGATGGCTCCCCAACTTCGCCGTAGGTTGTCCGGCTCCATCGGGGTACCGCAGTGGGAGGGGAAGACGAGGCCGTGTTCCGTCCACTCCTCCCCGCGGTCGGAGCGTTCGGCGAACAGCTTCCTTCGGTGCTCCCTCAGGGCCTCCACACAGATGGGCGGCAGCGGAACCGTTCGCTCCGAGTCGGAAGTCTTGGGTCGGACGAACTGGAGGCGCCCCCCCGACCCGCTGGAGGCTTTGAACCACTTCCACCTTGCCGGCCTCAAGGTCGATATCCGTCCAGCGGAGCCCGAGAAGTTCCCCACGGCGCAGGCCGAGGCAGAGCGCCAGGACGTACAGGGCGTAGAGCCGGTGGTCCCGGGCGGCTCGATGCGGGCGACGCGGCGGCGGAGGGCTTCGGTGAAGCGGCGCCACAGCATCGAGCGATTGACGGCGGATTTAGTTGGCGCTCGGAAGAGTATGAGACTATCGACAGCGTAACTACGCAATACTACGGATGACGTCTGGGTCGTGATACCTAACCGCTGGTCACTATAAGCAGCGGTCCAATCCTTGTTAGGTGGAAGCAGTAACGGGTTTCTCGTTGTTCAGTGCTTAGTCATTCTCTCGGGGCCGTATGGTGACGGTGCCGCTGCCCGAGAATCGACTGGGTTCGGGTTGGCGCTCGTAGCTGACCAAGGGCGAAGGCAGTCGAACGCCGTGTCGACTTCTTCGCCATAAAGCGGAGTCAGGCGGGCGCGAGCAGAGCGTCCAACTCGGCCATCTGTTGAGCGCATGGATGCACGATAACTCTCAGGCGAGGCGGGCGAGCGTAGTCCGGAGTCAGCGAAAAATCAGCGGACCCGCTAACACGGGAGCGCAGACGAGACTAGCGGACATCACCATTGCGGCACCTGACAGCACCAGATGGCATCCGGCGATCAGGAGCAGCACGTCGCACCGGGGTTCGCATCGAAGGGTGTCACCGGTTCGAAGTTGATCTGCTTCGCATGTGGGCAACGGCCCGATTGGTTGGAATCGGGTCTTGCATCGCTTCTACTTCATACGTCAGGCCCAGTAGTCCCGCTCGGGCAGTTGCAGCCAGGCGCCAGGTAGGCCGGTGATCGGCCGGGCGTCGGCCAGGTGTAGGTCTGCACCGGCGCAGCAAAACGCTGGAGGGTGGTTGCGGTAGAGGTAGGCGGCGAGGATCTCCTCAGCAGGGGCATCAGGGGGAGTCATGTAGGCGGTATGCGTCTCCCAAGCTGAGACCGTGCGGTCTCGGGCGACGTGTCCGCTGATGCCGCCCTTGGGATTGGAGTACATGCTGTAGCAGACCGTGCCCAGCGAAACGCGCTTGCCGAGGCCGGGTGTGTCGGGGGTGTATCCCCAGGGTTGGGTGATGACGCAGCCGCCGGGCACGTCGGTGATGCCGACGATCCGGTCGGCGTCCGGGACGTTATACCAGGCCTCGTACAGGGCGTCGATGTTCACGTCGTCGGCAGGAGTGGCTTCCAGGCGCGCTGCCGCCTCGGCTGCGCTGACGTCGGCTACGCAGGCCAGGCTCAGGCCGTCGTAGTAGAAGTCTCCCAGCGCGGGGATCAGACGTTTGGCTTCCGCCGTGGTGGCGGCCTCGGCCTCGGAGAGACCGATCTCCGGTGAGGGGGCGGGGAAGAGGTCGGGAGTGGGGCCGGCCAGGCTGAGGCGGCCGGGGGACCAGCCGTCCATCATGGGGCGCCACGGGTCTGCTCCAGCGGAGACGAGGACTCGGGCGTTGTCTACGCGGCCTTCGAAGACGGCCATCCAGAGCGCCGTACGGCCTCGATGCTCGGCGTCGACGTCGTCGACACGCGTGGCCAGCTCGGCGACCACCTCAGGCGATCCCTGTTCAGCCGCGACATGCAGCGGCTTGTCAAAGATGCGCACGCCGGAGTTGGGATCCGCGCCCGCGGCGAGCCGCTCACGGATCAGGTCGAGATCTGTCCACCCGTCATAGCCGACGATCCACCATCCGACGTCGTCGGTAGCATCCATGGCACTCCTTGGACAACGCGAGGGACACATGCGTCACTGATCATGGACTACAGGGCCGACAATTTCGGTGCGCACCTCGCGAGGCATCGAAGATCTGGCAGTTCACGTGGCTCCTGCTAAGGAGAGGGTCGTGACCCAGGTGTCGTGATCTTGCTAACGCGGGTGCTAACAACGGCCTTGGACAATCAGCGACACTCGTGGATGACCAGGCCCTCATGGTGACGCGCGAGCTGGGTTGTCAGGGGGGCGTGGACACCTGTGGACGATCTCGTTCTCACTCGTATTGAAGTGGTCCGCGGCTCGACTAGGTAGGGCGTGAAGGATTCCCCGCTCTACTCTGGGCGTACGGCCACCTCTGCGTACGATGCACGGAAGGTCAGGCACAGCGTGAAGGTGTACAGGGTGAACAAGTCGGCGCCGTTCCAGTCAAAGAGCTCGACCTGTCCAGGCGGAGCATCACGGTGAGAGGTCACGCAGTCGTGGCCTCCCTGATCCTCGCGCCATTCGACGAGGCGGACATTTTCGAACCGGAAGACCACGACAGGTGTCTTCGACAGCTCGGGTGGAGCCCACTGCGGGTCGTAGACGAACTCCAACTCCAGCGCTGGCGGCCTGCCGGGCTGGTAGGTCAAGCGTCTGAAGTCGGTGTCGTGCAGATAGATGTGGGCGGAGTCCTCGGTCCAGAACTCATACAGTCCTCCGTTGGAGGTGACGCCACGATCCTTGTCCTTGGTCACGCCGGCGAACTCAGTCACTGACATGAGGACATGGTCCCGCACACTTGAGCGATCTTGGAAGCTTTATTGGCTGGTGACAGCAGTGCTGACAGCAACGTCCCCGCACACGGGCGCACTGCGGCTACCATCCACACGTTCCTGACCACTGTCTTGATCAGTCGAGCAGGCTGATCGGTCCGCCTGAAAAGCGGAAGGTCGGCAGTTCGACCCTGCCCCTGACCACATTTTGACCAGGGAGAACCCCGAACCATGTTTTTGGTTCGGGGTTTTTACATCAACGAGCACATCAACCACTAAGCGATCTCTTTTCCGAGCCGCTTGAGCACCTTTGTCTTCTCCTCCAATGACGCGTGCGCATACAGGTCCATTGTGACCTCTATGGCGCTTCCGACGATCTCGCGGACCACGTGCGGAGGCACGCCCAGATCGAGGAGGAGCGAGACGGCCGTGTGCCGGATGTGTACGTCTCCAGCCCGGCACGCTTCCGGACCGCGTAGAAGTGCCGCAACAGTCAACCGGGGCGCGTATGGAGGCTGGGGTTGGTGATGGTGCGGGCAGGGTGCGCTGTAGCTGCCCGAGGAGCTGTCCAGGCAGCGCTCCGGGCCCGGGGCACGGCCGGCACGTCCGCGGCGCCCTGCGCTCCGAGTAACGCGAGCACCCGCGCTCCCAAACCGGCCCATACGGGCCGAACTGGTTGCTCTCGGATGATATTCGACGCCTAAGGGTAACAACTGGTCGAGGAGGGAGCATGGACGCGGACGAAGGGGATAAACCTGGTAATCGGGGCCGCCTGCTTATCATCGGGGGCGCCGAGTGTCGCGGTTCCGGCCTGCTCGAGCGGTTCGTGGAGTTGTCTGGCGGCGAGGCGGCCCGGATCGTGCTGGTCACTACGGCCACCGGGGCGCCCGAGGAGGTGCACGCCGACTACGAGCGGGTGTTCCGCAAGCTCGGCGTGGACCACACCAGGGAACTGCGGCTGCGCGGGCGCTCCGACGCCGACGGCGACAACGCGGCCAAGCTCCTCGACGACGCCACGGGCGTGTTCTTCTCCGGCGGCGACCAGTCGCGGCTGCGCGCCCTGGTCGGCTCGCGGGCCAACGAGATCCTGCGCGACCGGCTGCGCGCAGGCGGCGCGGTCATCGCCGGGACCAGCGCCGGCGCCACCGCCATGGGCCGCACGATGATCCTCGGCGGCGAAGGCCCCGGCGTGTCCGCCGCCACGGTCCGCACCGGCCCCGGGCTCGGCCTGCTCCCGAAGGCGCTCATCATCGACATGCACTTCAGCGAGCGCGGCCGGCTCCCCCGGCTGCTCAGCGCCATGGCGCTCGACCTGGAGTACCTGGGCGTCGGCATCGGTGAGAACACCGGGATCCTGGTCGACGGCACCCGCTTCGAGGTGCTCGGCACCGGCGTGGCCACGGTGGCTGACGGGCGGAACGCCACGGTCATCCACGCCGCCCGGGACGAAGACCCGATCACCCTGTTCGGCGTCCGGCTGCACCTGCTGCCCGCCGGGTGCGTCTTCGACATCGCGACCCGCGAGGCCACCATCGGGCCCGCGCACGACCGGTACTGATCACCGCCAGCCCGCCCATCCGCCCAACCCTTGGGGAGTGTCACGTGCGTCTCGACGACCTGCGTCACCTGAGCGGACCCAACTCATTCAGCACCCGGCCGGTCACCGTCGCGCGGCTCGAGCTCGAGGAGCTGACCGGCCGGAACACCACCGAGTACCCGGGCTTCGCCGGGCGGCTGACCGCGGCCCTGCCCGGGCTGGCCGAGCACCACTGCGCGGCCGGGCGTCCGGGCGGGTTCCTGGAGGCGATGGCCCGGGGCACCTACTTCGGCCACGTCACCGAGCACGTGACGCTGGAGCTGTCCAGCCTGGTGGGCCGCGACGTGCACCTGGGCCGGACCATGTGGGCCGGCGCCGACGGCCGCTACGACGTGATGACCGAGTGCCCGCAGGACGAGCCCGCGCAGTCCTCGGTGCCGGCCGAGCTGCTGGAACTGGCCATCACCACGGTCAAGCACATTCTTCTTGAACGCATCCCCGACCTGCCGCTCGAACTGGCCAGGATCGCTCGAGTCGTGGAGCGGGAGCGCCTCGGCGTGAGCACGGCCGCGCTCGCGGGCGCGGCCCGCCGCCGGGGAATACCGGTCCGCCGGGTCGGCCAGCTGAGCATGCTGCGGCTCGGCTACGGACGCTATCGCCGGCTGGTGTGTGCCGCGCTGACCGAGCAGACGTCGGTGATCGGTGTGGACATCGCGGCCGACAAGATGCTGGCCAAGCAGCTGCTGACCGACGCGGGCATCCCGGTGCCCGATGGGGTGGTGGCCTGGAGCGCGGCCGACGCCGCCGGGGCGCTGGGCCGGCTCGGCGGGCCGGTCGTGATCAAGCCGCTCCGCGGCAGCCACGGTGCCAACGTGACCGTCGGCGTGACCACCGCCGCGGCCGCCGCCGCGGCCTACGCCCAGGCGGCGGCCGGCGGCGAGGGCGCGATCGTGGAGAAGTTCGTGCCCGGCACCGACTACCGGGTGCTGGTGGTCGACGGCCAGGTGGTGGCCGCGGCCGAGCTGCGGCCGGCCTCGGTGACCGGCGATGGTGCCTCCGACATCACCCAACTCGTCGATGTGGTGAATGCCGACCCGCGCCGGGGCGAGGGCCACTCCCGAGAGCTGACCAAGATCAAACTGGACGAGCGCGCGCTCGCGCACCTGGAGGCCCAGGGCCTGGGCCCGGCGTCGGTCCCGGCCCGCGGCCAGCTCGTGACCCTGCGTCGGAACGCGAACCTGTCCACCGGCGGAACCAGCCGCGACGTGACCGACCTCGTGCACGAGGACGTGGCCGACGTGTGCCGCCGGGCCGCGGCCGTGGTCGGCCTGGACATCTGCGGCATCGACGTGCGGCTGGCCGACATCGCGGCACCGATGCGGTGCGGCGGGGTCGGTCACGGCGGGGCTGAGCCCGGGGCAGTGATCGAGATCAACGCGTGCCCGGGGCTGCGGATGCACCTGTCCCCGGCCGAGGGAGCGCCGCGGGACGTGGCCGGCGCGGTGATCGACAGCCTGTACCCGCCCGGCGCCCCATCTCGGGTCCCGGTCGTCGCGGTCACCGGGACCAACGGGAAGACCACGACGGTCCGCATGATCGGCCACATCCTGAGCAAGGCCGGGATGCGGGTGGGGATGTCCACCACGGACGGGGTCTACTCCGGCGGCCGGCTGGTCTACGACGCCGACGCCTCGGGCCCGCGGTCCGCGGACATGGTGCTCGACGACACCAGCATCGAGGCCGCGGTGCTGGAGACGGCGCGCGGCGGGATCATCCGCGGTGGGCTCGGCTACGACCAGGCCGACGTGGCCGTGGTCACCAACATCACCGCCGACCACCTGGGCGCGGACGGCGTGGAAGATCTCGACGAGCTGGTCGAGGTGAAGGCGCTGGTCGCCGAGGAGGTTCGCGAGGGCGGGACCGTGGTGCTGAACGCCGACGATCCGGTGGTCGCCGCGCTCGCCGACCGGCCGCGGGTGCGCAGGCACGCGTCCGTGATCAGATATTTCAGCCTGGTGAACGGCAACCCGGTCATCGAACGGCACCGGCAGGCGGGCGGCCTGGCCTACGAGCTTCGCAACGGCGAGCTGGTCGAGTTCGACGCGGACCGGGAGCGGGCGCTGCTCAGCGTGGTCGAGCTGCCCGGCGCGTTCGGCGGGCTCGCCCCGCACATGATCGCGAACGCGCTGGCCGCGGTGGCGGCGTGCCGAGGGCTCGGGGTCAGCGCCAAGGACATCCGGCGCGCGCTGGGCACGTTCACGCCGGGCGAGTCGAACCCGGGGCGCGGCCACGTCTACCTGACCGGCGGCGGCCCGGTGATATTGGACTACGGCCACAACGCCGCCGCGCTCGACGCGACCGGCCGCATGATCAGCGATGTCTGGGGCGGCGAGCCCGTGGCCGCGATCACGCTGCCCGGCGACCGCCGCGACGACCTGGTGGCCCGCTCGGCCGAGGCCGTCGCCGCGTGGTTCGGCCGGGTCGTCGTCTACGAGGACGCCGACAAGCGCGGCCGCCGGCCCGGCGAGATGACCGGCCTGATCACCGCGGCCATGCGCCGGGCCCGGCCCGGCATCGGCCTCGCCACCGCCGAAGGACCGCAGGCCGCCCTGCGTATCGCGGTCACGATGGCCGCCGGCCACCCGGTCCTGTTCGTCTACGAGAAGCTAGCCATGGCCCGCCAGGCCCTCGAGGCCCTGAACGCCCGCCCCTGGCCCGCCGGCGCAGTCCCGCCCGCACCCGCCGACGCCGGTCCCGCCTGCTCCTTCTATCGAGACGCCGCAATCACGGATGACTAAAGCCCCCTCCGGGGGATGAAGGCGAAGGGGTGAGCTGCTTTAGTCAAGTCCGTCGGTGGTAGCGATGTTGGCTTCTCTGTGTGCTTCGTAGAGGCGGAGGGTGGCGAGTACAGCGATGACTACGACGTAGACGTGACCTCTTCCATGACCGGCGGCGGGGGTTGGTGTTGACATCGAGGATTCTCGGAACGCTTCGAGCCTGTGCCGCCGACTACAGGACATGTCGGCCACCACGAGCACACCGCGGCAGCCGTCCACAGCCTTCCGGCCTCGTGTCGGTCGAGCGGAGCAGGGCGGTCGGTCTGCCCTGAAGGCGGAAGGTCGGCAGTTCGACCCTGCCCCTGACCACCACTCTTGAACAACTCAAACGCCCTGAGCCGATCACGGCCCGGGACGTTTTTCATCTCCAATACGCAAGATCTTCAGTGGCCTCTTGGCGCGTGATCTGACACCGATGTTCCTCGACTCCCTGTCATCAGCCGCAAACGTCATGCTCGGAACCTCCGGCGGCGCCTCCTCCGATCGGCCGTGGCGCCCTCACTCCATCGGCCGGACGGCGCTCCTCCTCACGTCGGAGACCGCCCGCGCTCGGTTCAGGGTTTCGTGGGTGATCCCTCCGATGTGACGGCCCCCTCGTACGTCCGATCGTGGTGCTGCGAAACCGGGAACCCGGACTTCGCGGATCGGAGGAGCAGGTGAAAGTACGACACGTCCACGTCGCCGTCGCGCTATGTGTGAGCGTCTCGATGCCGGCGGCGTTCGCCGCGCCGGCCGTCGCGGCCGTCACGCCGCGTCATCACAGCCAGCCGAGCCTGCAGAAACTGCTGGACCGGATCGTGGCCGGAGGAGCGGTCGCCGCGATCGCCGAGGTCCGCGACGGACGCACCACCTGGCGGGGAGCCGCAGGCAGAGCGAGGATCGACCGCCCTGAGCCGGCCAGGGCGGACGGCCGCTTCCGCGTGGGAAGCGTGACCAAGTCGTTCACGGCCACCGTGGTGCTCCAGCTCGTAGGAGAAGGGAAGCTGAAGTTGTCCGACAGCGTGGAGCAGTGGCTGCCCGGACTCGTCGACCAAGGCGGCACGATCACGATCAGGAACCTCCTCCAGCACACGAGCGGCATCCCGGACTACGCGACAGGCTTGTTCGACGAGGAGGGCGTCCTCAAGGACCGTCATCGCACCTGGACCGCCAGGGAACTGGTGGAAAGGGCGGAGGAACTCCCGCACGAGTTCCCGCCGGGGAGCAGGTTCGGCTACTCGAACACCAACTACATCGTGCTCGGCATGCTGATCGAGCGGGTCACCGGCAGACCGTACGCGACAGAGATCCGGGAGCGGATCCTGCGGCCGCTGGGGCTTGGGCACACCCGTCTGCCCGGCACGTCCTCCGAGGTGCCCGGCCCCCACGCGCACGCCTATGTGCGGGTCGTCGAAGGCGGCAAGGTCGTCCCCGTCGACGTAACGAGATTCAATGCGACGGTCGCCGACGCGGCCGGTTCGATCATCTCCACCACCCGGGACCTCAACCGGTTCTACCGCGCCCTGCTGGGCGGCGAGCTGCTCGGGTCAGCTCTGCTGAAGGAGATGAAGGACCCCGGCGGCGCCAAGGAGTACGGGCTGGGACTCGAGGTGGTCTCCCTGCCCTGCGGCATCGCGTACGGCCATGGCGGTGGCACGAACGGCTACTCGACGGTGGCGTTCAGTTCCCCCGACGGCACGCGCCAGCTCGCGCTGTCGATGACCCCGTACTCCGACGATCGGAAGCGGGCGGCCATGGCCCTGCTGACCTCGGCACTCTGTCCTCCGCGGCGGTAACGTGCGCGCTCCACGGTCGCGACGGCGCCCGGCGAGTGTGAGGTGCGAGGACCTCCGAGGCTCCGGCCGCGGTCTCGTAGAGCATCCGCCAGTGGGTCTTTCCCGCAGCGGGATGTCGCGGCGCGACAGCAGCCGGTGCAGGGTCGTCTTGGCGATCGCGCGGGTCTCGCCCGGGGTTTCCCGGCAGCACGCGGCGTCGGCGGGCATCGAGGGGACGGCCGGTGCTTCTTGGTCCGGCACCAGGTGAGCCAGGAGGCGATGGCGGCGCAGTTGCGGTTCCAGGCGGTCGGCGCGCTCTCCCCCAAAGCTCGGCGAGCGCCTGGCCGATCTCGGCGTCGGTGACCTCGTCCAGCGACCAGCCGCGGCTCAGCTGGTCGATGACGCGGTCGATCGCCGAGGCGTTTCAGCCGGCGTCAACGGTCGCCGTGTCGCTTGGTGTCTCCACCGGTGCCGGGGCGGGGCGGGTGAGGCGAATCATGGCGCGGTGCAGGGCGGGTGAGGCGAATCATGGCGCGGTGCAGGGCGGCGGGTGCGGGGGCCGGCTCCAGTGCGGGTAGGTCGGTGCCGGGGGCGGCGTAGGCGCGCAGCATCTGGCCGACCAGGCGGCGCCAGGTGTCGGTGGCGGCGTCGCCGGTGGCGGCGACCACGCCGGCGTTGGCCATCAGCAGGATGACGAGGTCTTCGGCGGTGAAGTCGGCGCGCAGTCGGCCGGTGGCGTTGCCGCGGGTCATGAGTTCGAGGAAGCCGTTGTAAGCCCCGGCGCGGTGGGCTTCCAGTGTCTTGGCGACGGGGAAGGTCATGGTGAGAACGTCGGCGAAGCCGCGGTCGGCGGCCTGCATGGCAACGGACGGCCTGGATGGAGCCGATGAAGCCACGTCAGGGATCGGCGTCCGCGAGGGCGGTGGCGGCGGCGTAGGAATCGACGTGCTGGAGTACTCCCCGTTCTCGGCCATGCCGGGACCGACTTCACCCTGGCCGTCCCCTCGGAGACGACGCCGGAGAACCTGCAACAGAAGGGCCCCACACTCTGGGACGCGGCGTCTGGGCGCAAGCTGGGCGAGGTGCCCGTGACCTCGGAGTACGACAGGGCGGACATGCAGATCAGCCCTGACGGCCGTCTGCTCGCTATCAGCCACACCCTGCCTGACGACTACTACGGCCGGGGCAGCGTCGTCATCGTCGACCTCGCGCAACGCAAGCAGGTGATGCGGTTCGGCAGGGTCGCGGGAGGCGCACTGTCTTCAGCTCCGACAGCAGGTTCCTCGTAACCGCCGACCGAGGGGGCGCCGACGTCATCGACCTCGTGGCCGGTAAGGTGCTTCCCTCTCCGGAAGGCCCCGGCACGCTCGCGGAGAGGTGGATGACGCTCGCGCCGAAGGGCCAGCTGGAGTTTCACCGTACGGGAGCAGAGCAGTGGCCCTGTGGGACACCCGCACCTGGCGTACGACGAGTCAGGTGTTCAGGGTGCCGGGAGACGTGGTGGGGGCCAGGTTCTCCCCAGACGGGCGGATCCTGGCCGTCGCCCACGACACCAGGATGACGCTGTTCGACACGGTCGCGGGCCGCCAACTCGGCGTCAGCTGGACCGTGACCACCGGCACGTTCGATCCGTATGCGATGGCCGACCCTATGCCCGCGCTCGCTTTCACGGCCGACAGCTCACTCCTTCGGGTGGTAGGGCACGACGGCGCGTTCCAGGACCTGCCGGCCGACCCTGCGAAGGCCGTCCCCGCCGTGTGCGAGCGGGCGGGGCGCCCGCTCGCACAGGAGGAGTGGCGCGAGCACGTCGGAGCAGACCTGAGCTACCGGGAGGTCTGTCCCGCGGCGGCTGCTACACCCTGATCGCCACCGAAGTAAGGCCGATATGGAATAGCGCAGCAGTCCGCCCTGCCCGTGATCACCACTTCGGCGCCGGAAAAGACGGGAGCGGCGACCTCGGCCGCTATGGATCGTGCGTCCGCATGACGAGGCCCCGGACTCCGTGAGGAGCCCGGGGCCGGATGCCGTCGGGTGACGGGCCACGTCTCCGTGTGCCCGGCATCGGCGGTGCGAAGCGTTGCTCAGAGCGGGCGGACCTGCTCGGCCTGCGGGCCCTTGGCGCCCCGGCCCGCGGTGTACTCAACCCGCTGGTTCTCCTCCAGCGAACGGTAGCCGCCGGCGTCGATGGCCGAGTAGTGGACGAAGACGTCCGGAGTGCCGTCGTCGGGGGCGATGAAGCCGAAGCCCTTCTCGGCGTTGAACCACTTGACGGTTCCCTGAGCCATGATGCTTTCTCCTTGATAGGACGATCTCGAGAGCCACGGATGTGATCCTCGGGCTGCTGCGACCGACCGCCTTGGGAAAGCCTCGGCTCCGTACGGTAACGCCCGCTGTCATAACTCAGCAGGCGCTTTGACGCATACTGGGACTTCGACACAACCTGCTTTCGACACTACACGCCGCAACACCGTTCCCGCGCCACTCTCTCGCGAAACCCCGCACGCGCCCCCGAAGACCCTGGGCTTGCCGAGGGACTGTGACGCGCCGACGGGGTCCGAGCAGCCCGAGCGCGCTGACCCCTGTACAGGGCTCATCACCCCCCACGGGCATGGGGAGAACGCCGGTCCAGCTCCTGGCCGCCGTACGGCGCTGGGCCTGACCGTCATGACGGTCAGGCCCAGCGGGGTGTCACTCAGGTGATACGAGGGTCAGTTCACTTGATGACTGCGAGGGCGTCGACGACACCAGCCCCGAAGAAGCTGTTGTCGTCGACGGTGCCGGTGCAGGCCGCGGTGTTCAGCGGGCACGGCTTGGCTACGGCCCGCGCCTTGAGCTCGCTGATCATCGTGGCCGGCGACCAGGACGGGTGCGCCGACTTCATCTGCGCCATGACGCCGGCGACGTGCGGGCTCGCCATCGACGTACCGCTCTTGGTGCCGTAGCCGTCGGCCCCTGTCCGGGTGTTATACGTCGTCGAGTAGATCGACGAGCCGGGAGCCGCGACGTCGATCTTGCCGAGGCCGTAGTTGGAGAAGGACGACCGGACGCTGTCCAGCGTGGTGCCCACGCGCTGCAGGGATGCGACCGTCACGACACCGTCCAACTCGGCCGGGATGTCGTTGCAGCGGTTGTTGATCGTGCGCACGGTCGGCTCCGGCGCGTCGTTGGGGCTGCCCTTGTCCACGGTCTTGTTGGCCATGTCGTAGTTGGAGTTGCCCGCCGCGGCGACGTTGACGACGCCCTGCGTGGTGGCCCACTCCACGGCGCGCCGGACGGCCTCCTTGCTGGCGGCCTGGTCGGGCTGGTCGTCGCACCAGAACTCGAACGGGTCGACGTAGTAGGAGTTGTTCGTGACGTCCATGTGCTTCAGGCCCGCCCACATGAAGCCGCAGACGGCGTACTCCGGGTAGATGAAGCCGTCGTCGTTGACGACCTTGACGGACGCCAGGCGCACGTTCGGCGCGACACCGACGATGCCGATGTTGTTGCGGGCGGCGGCGATGGTGCCGGCGACGTGCGTGCCGTGGTCGCTCGCCGTCGGGCGCCACGCCAGCGGCGTCTGGTCCGGGCGGCCGGCGTCACTGCAGTTGACCGAGTTCGCGACGTCGATGTTGGCCTTGAGGTCCGGGTGTGTCGGCGAGATGCCGCTGTCGAGCACCCCGACGAGGACGTTGCGGTTGCCGTCGGAGATCGCCTGCGCCTGCGGGGCCTTGATCATTTGCATGTCCCACTGGACGCCCTCGTTGGGGTCGAGGCTCTCGCCAGGCTGCGGGTCGGAGGGGATGTCGCCGTTGTCCGGCTTCTTGGCACCCTTCTTGTACCCGTTGGCGCCGGGGCCCCACGGCGGGGCCAGGTCGGCCGGCGTCCCCTCGGAGACCCCCGCCGTGCGGGTGGCGCCGACGGAGGCGACCGCGTTGCCGCCCTTGGCGGTGACGTTCACGCGGAAGGCCGCGCGGTCGGAGTGGGCGACGACCACGCCGATCTCGGGCCAGGACTGGACGACGACACCTCCGGCGGCCTCGACCGCGCGCTCAACGAGACGAGTTTGGCCGGGGTTGGCGATCCGGGCGTTGACGACGTAGCTCATGAGCATCCCGTCCGGGATGTCCACGTTGACCGGTGTCGACGTCGGCTCGTCGGTGGTGGCCGCGCTGGCCGAGTCGGTTGCGCCTCCAAGGAAGGCGGCACCCACCATGGCGAACGCCGCGGCGGTGGCCGCGAGGCGTCGCTTGGGCAGGGCATGCTGCATGCGTTGCTCCTCGAACGGTGAGACCGCGGCACCATCGCCGCGGTCTGGCTGGCCCCGATTTCGAAAGCCCGAAATCGCCCCGAATCAAGCCTTTAGAGTTGGTTGCTGACGGTAACAGCTCGATCGTGAATTGTTCAAGAGTTCACCAAGTCGACAGGGCTGACCGAACCCAGCCTGCTGGCCGGCGATCAAGCGCCCAAGATGGTCATGTTCCGAATGGTGCTTCCGGGCTACGGCCGGGGCGTTCTTGTCCGGCTTCGACGGCGCAGCCGAGCGCAGCGCGGGCGATCCGAAGGGGGCCGCACGAGGATGAACCAAGGCGAGGGTGCTTACGTGGTGGAGGCATGAGACTGCGAATGATTCTGCTCATGGCGGTGACGGCGCTGACCGCGGCCTGTGGAGGAGTGGAACCGGACACGTCGGCGGCCGCGGCTGACGACGGGCCGGCGGAGCCGGTCGCCTTGTGGGGCGCGGAAGGCGGGTACGTGACCGCGACCATGAACGCGCTGCGTCCGCCGAGGGTGGTGCTGTACGGCGACGGCCTGGTGATCGTCGACGCGAGCACGCAGATGACGCTCAGCGATGCCGAGGCGGGCGAGGTGGTCGCGCGGATGGAGAAGGACCTGGGCGGGCAACCCCCGACCGCGAAGCCGAAGCCAGGTGCACCGTCGGTGACGGACGTGCCGGACACCGTCCTCGGCGTACGCGGGAAGGACGGAAAGATGCTGGAGGTCCGGGTCCCGGCCCTGGAACAGCTCGCGGACTTCTACCCGAAGCAGCTGGTGGACGCGAAGAAGCTGATGGAGGGCCTGGCGACCCGGGCCGCCGCGGAGGGCGCCGACTACGTCGCGACCCGCGTCCGGATGGTCGCGGAAGGGGCCGAGTCGGCGGAGGGCAAGCCGTCGCCGTGGCCCGAGGGCGTTCCGGAGCCTTCGGGCGTGGTGGATCCGGTCTGGCAGAAGGACGTCGAGGGGGCGGCGGTGAGTGCGATCACCAAGGCGGTTCCCGCCGGGCAGAGGTACGACCGGTCGCTCTTCAGGACCAGCTCGGGGGCGGTCTTCACGCTCTCCTGGCGCTACCTGCTGCCCCACGAGCAGTCGCCGGCCTCCCCGGCGCCGGATCGCAAGGGCTAGACGGTCTCCCGCACGCGCCTGCCGTACCGGGGGGTGGGCCGGCGGGGGACGCACCCCCTAGCCTCGGGGGAATTCCGAGCAGTGGAACGACTCCGTCCGACTGATCCCGGGCTCCCGGAAGACGACGGTGACCGCGTCGGGATCGATGTTCTCCCGGGCCGCGACGGCGCCGGCGGCGGTGCAGGTGAGCTGGCCCAGTGACAGCTCGGGACGGGGGACGTCGGTGGAGGGGAGTTGCGGCACTTCCGCCGGGGTCGGCCTGGGCGGGGGGAGCGTGATGAGGACCCTCGCCCGGCCCGCGCTGACCTTCAGCGGCCCGTGTACGTCGGGAAGCAGGTTGGTACGCAGCCCTCGTTTGCGCTCGTCGGCGCTCGGACCATCCATCAACAGGTCGAGAGTCTCCTTCAGTGTGAGCGGCGGGATGGGACGGATCACGGCCCGGAGCCGCGCGCCCGACACGAAGTAGAGCCGGGTGCTCGGGCGGAACCCCACCGCGGGCTCGCCTCCGTCCCTGACGCCGGTCGGGGCGATGCCGCAACCTGCCGCTGTCGTGCACATGATGACCACTGCGAGGGCGGCGGCCGCACGGCTGGTACGGAAGATCACGGCTCGCGCCTCCGGATCGGCGAGGCGTCGCCGGGGCCGGTCTGGGGCGACCGCGGGTGGCGGGGCAGCGTGAGGGTGAACACCGCTCCGCCTTCCGGCGGATTCGCGACCTCGATCGTGCCGCCGTGGAGCCGGGCGTTCTCGCGGGCGATGGCGAGCCCGAGGCCGCTTCCGTCCGACCTGGTCCGCGCCTCGTCGGCCTTCGAGAAACGATCGAAGACATGCGGAAGGATCCGCGGGTCCACCCCGGCGCCCGCGTCCCGCACCTCGATGACGACGGTCTCGGGCCCCCCACGGAGCCGTACGGTGACCGGGGGCGCACCATGGCGGAGGGCGTTGCCCACGAGGTTCGCCATGATCACGTCGAATCGACGCGGATCCAGCCGGATACGCATGTCCGCGGGCAGATCGAGGCCCACTCGCCCGGTCCAGCCGCGGGTCCGCAGGCAGGCGCGGACCGCGTCCGCCGCGTCGACGTCGTCCAGGACCAGCCTCGCCGCGCCGGCGTCGAAGCGGGAGATCTCCATGAGGTCCTCGACGAGCCGCACCAGCCTGCCGATTTCGAGGTTCATCAGGCGGGCCGCCTTCTCGAGGTCGCCTTCCAGGTGGCCGGCCTCCTCCTCGAACACGTCGGCCATCGCGAGAATGGACGCCAACGGGGTGCGCAGCTCGTGCGACACGTCGGCGACGAATCGGCGGGCCTGGACCTCCATGCTCCGCAGTTCCGAGACGTTCGCCTCCAGGGCTGCGGCCGTGGCGTTGAAGGTCTCGACCAGCCGCGCCAGCTCGTCGCCGCCAGTCGCCTTCAGACGCGTGTCCAGCTCGCCCGCGCCGAGCCTGCGCGCCGCCCGGTCGAGGTCCCGGACCGGGCGCAGGACGCCGCGCGCCGCCACGAGGGCGAGCGCCACGGCGAGCAGCACGACGGGGATCGTCCCGTCCCGCGCGGCCGTGACAAGAAGCTCCTCCTCTCGCTGCTCCTTGGCGAGGGAGGCCACGAGGTACACCTCGACGCCCGAGGATGCGGCCTGCTTGCCGAGCATCACCGGCGTGCCGACCACGAGGTACGGCATGCCGGACCTGACGACGCGCTGGTAGAGGAGGCGGTTGCGGTGGAGGACGGTACGGCGGAGCTCGGAAGTGATCGCCCCTGTGTCGTCGCCGGAGGCGACCAGCCCCCCGCCCTGGTAGGCGGCGGCCCCGGTCGCATCGAGGAACGAGGGCGCGACGCCGTTGGCGAGCCGTTGCAGCGCCGGCCGGTCCGGCGGGTGCTGCATGTTCTCGGTGAGCGTCGCGACGCGCAGCCGGAACTCGTTGACGAGCGACCACTCCGTACGGGCCAGCATGAGGTCACGCGCCTGGCGGTACACCAGCCCGGCGGCGGTCACGGCGCTGAGCACCGCGAGCAGCACACAGACGATCATCAGCCGCGGGCGCAGCCCGCGCACCCAGCCGGAGAGCCGGCCGTCCCCGCGATCTCGCCTCACAGAGGGCCGAACCGGTAACCGAACCCGCGCACCGTCTGGATGTACCGGGGCTTGGCGGGGATGTCCTCGATCTTCGAGCGCAGCCGCTGCACGCACGCGTCCACCAGCCGGGAGTCACCCAGGAAGTCGAGATCCCAGACCGACTCGAGGAGCTGCTGACGGCTGAACACCTGGCTGTAGGCCGCCGACAGTTCCAGCAGCAGCCGCAGCTCCGTCGGCGGCAGGGCGATCGGAACCCCGGCCTTGGCCACGGTGAGAGCGCCCCGGTCGATGGTCAGGTCGCCGTGGGTCTCCGGTCCGGCTGACGCGGGGGCCGCCGCCGCGACGGGTCCTCCGCGCCGCAGGACCGCGCGGATCCGCGCCTCCAGCACGCGCGGCCGGACCGGCTTGACCACGTAGTCGTCGGCACCCGCCTCCAGGCCGCTGACCACGTCGAGGTCGTCGCCGCGGGCGGTGAGCATGACGATCGGCGTGGGCCCTCCCGCTCGGATGCGGCGGCACACCTCGAATCCGTCGAGCCCGGGAAGCATCAGATCGAGCACGACGATGTCGGCGGGGGCGGCGGACATGCGTCGAAGGCCTTCCTCACCGGTCCGCGCGACCTCGACGTCGTGCCCGCTCCGGCCCAATGACAGGCGCAGGCTCTCCCGTACGGAGTGGTCGTCCTCGATCAGCATCACCCGGGCCACCGTTCAAGTATCCGGCATGTCCGTTTTGCTTCCTGTGAATGCCGACATCCATTACATGCTCATGACATTCCGATCATGGCCGGCGGACATTCCCCTGCCAGCATCGAGGCCATTCCCAGATCGGTGACCTGCGGTGCGCCTGGTGGGAAACCCTCCCGCCTCGCCGCCGCGCAAGGAGGAAGCATGCGACTGATCCGTACCGCGCTGGCCGCCTCGGTGCTCGGCATCGCCGTACTGACCGTGCCCGTGAGCCCCGCCATGGCGGACGCCCGGCCGGTGGCCGTCGCGCCCTCGCCTGCCCCGAAGCCCGCATCGCCGCAGGAGCCCACGCCCGTGCCGTCGGCCGCGCCGGCGCCGCCGAGCGAGGAGGGTCAGGCCCCGGCCGAGCGCCCCCGGACCGTGCCGCGAGGCGCCCCGGAGACCGGTGGCGGCCCCTCGGACACCGCGACCGTGCTGGTCCCGGCGGGTGCCGCCCTTCTCGCCGCGGGGGCCGGGATGGGAGTGCTGGCACTGCGCCGGAGGTCGCGCGCGGGTGCCTGACATGCCGGGTGCGAGGACGGACCGCGGCCGTCGCGTCCTGGGCGTGGCGGCGGCCGCCGTCGTCCTGACCGGCGCCGTGTTCGTGGGCCGCGGAGTCCTGCCGGCGGACGGGCCTCCGGTCCCGCCACCCGAGGCCGCCCGGCCAGCGGCGGTCGACGGGGAGACGGCCGTCGCGGAGCGGATCTCCTCTTCGGGCGGCCCTGCGCTCGGGCCGTCCGAGCCGCGCCGCCTGGACATCCCGAAGATCGGCGTCCACGTGGCGCTGGGCCGGCTCGGGCTCAATCCTGACGGCACGGTGCAGGTCCCGCCGGTGGACCACCCCGAGGAGGCCGGCTGGTACGCGCACGGAGCGACCCCCGGCGAGCGCGGGGCGGCGGTCATCCTCGGCCACGTCGACGGTGCGGGCCGCAAAGGAGTCTTCTACGACCTCGGGCGGATGAGACCCGGAGACATCGTCGAGGTCGGCCGCGCGGACGGCTCGGTGGCCGGGTTCGTGGTCGAGTCGGTGGAGACGGTGCCGAAGAAGCGGTTCCCCACCCGTCGCGTGTACGGCCCACTGGACCACGCGGGCCTTCGCCTGGTGACGTGCGGCGGTGTGTTCGACCGCCGGATCGGCCACTACACCGACAACGTCATCCTCTACGCCCGTCTCACCACCCCATGACGGGCAGGGACGTCGAACTGGAACTCCTTCATCGACGAACCTCGTGTCAGCCATCGGTACGAGGCGGGGTGCGCAGGAACGAGCGGATAGCGGGGACGAGGTCGGCGTGCGCGTCTTCCAGCAGGTAGTGGCCTGCGCCGTGATACAGGCGAGTCCGGGCGGCGGGAAAACGCCGTCGCCATTCGCCCAGCACGGCGCGGTCGAAGACCGGGTCGCTCAGTCCCCAGGCGATCAGCGTGGGCCGGTCGGCGAACTGCGTCAGCGACCTGCCGGTACTCTGCAGAACAGGCCAGGAAGGGTCGCCGGGGCGCAGCGGGATGTCCTGGACGAAGCGTTGGATGGCCACGCGGTGCTCGGGCCGGTCGTAGGGGGCCAGGAACGCCGATCGCACCGGAGCGGGCATCCGGCGCCGGACTCCCAGTGGGCGCCAGGTGGCGCCGCGGGCGAAGAGGTTGTGGCGCAGGAAGAGGCGGGTTCCCAGCCGGGTGTCTCGCAACACCCGGAACGGCAGCCGTAGCAGAGGACGTACGCGTTCGCCGTGCGGGTTGGGAAAGGCCGCGGTGTTCAGCACGACCAGGCGGGCGACCCGGCCGGGGTGGCGGCAGGCCCAGGCCATGCCGATCGGCCCGCCCCAGTCGTGCAGTACGAGTGTCCACCCGTGTTCGGGGGCGACGCCGTCGACGATGAGGTGTTCGATCAAGGCGTCCAGGTCGTCCACCCGCGCGGCCAGGTCGTAGGGGTAACGGTCGGCCCCTGGCTTGTCCGACAGGCCCATGCCGATGTGGTCGGGGGCGATGCAACGGAATTCCTCGCGCAGTGCGAGGATCGGCCGCCGCCACAGGTAACTCCAGGAAGGGTTCCCGTGCAGGAACAGCACCGGCTGTCCCGCCCCTTCGTCCAGGTAGTGCTGGCGCAGGCCGTCACGACGCGGGTGGGCGAACCACCGGGAGGTGAACGGGTAGTCCGGGAATTCGGTCACCGCGTGTTCTCCGCGGACAGGTGGGCGGTGAGCCGGGCCAGTCCTTCCGCCATGCTCACCCGGGGCTGGTAGCCGAGATCGCGACGGGCCGCGGAGATGTCGAACCAGTGCGCCGTCGACGCCTGCTCCACCAGGAACATCAGCGGTGGCAGGTGCCGCGCCCACGGCAGCCGGCGAGCCTGCTCCAGCAGGCGGGCCGCCCGCAGGACCGGTCCGAGCGGTGCCCGGCGTGTCACGGGAGGCAGCCCGGCGGCGCGCAGCAGCAGGTTGAGCCATTCCCCGAAACCGCAGGGCCGGCCCTGGGTGATGAAGTAGGCCCGGCCGGCCGGCGGTGAACCGGGACGTAACCGGTCGAGAGCGAGCAGGTGGGCGTCGGCGGCGTTGTCGATGTAGACCGTGTCGATGGTCTTGTCGGTCTCGCCCAGCAGCCACAGCAGGCGGCGGTGTGCCACCAGCCTGGGCAGGAAGTGCGGATCTCCCGGCCCCCAGATGAGATGCGGGCGCAGCACGACCGCCGTCACCCGCCCGGCCGCCGCATCGGCGAGGACGAGCCGTTCGGCTTCGGCCTTGGTCCGCGGATAGGCGGCGGGAAAACGGCGGGCGTAGGGCACGGACTCGTCCACTCCCTCCAGGTCTCGCCCGTCGTGGACGACACTCGGTGAGGACGTGTGGACCAGGCGTGCCCCGTGGCGCGCGCAGGCGTCCAGCACGTTCCGCGTCCCGGTCACGTTGATCTCCTCGTAGTCCCGGTCCCGTCCGTGTACGCCGGCCTTCGCGGCGCAGTGCACGACCGCCTCGCATGCGGCGACGGCGGCCAGCACGGCCGCGCGGTCGCGGACGTCGGCCAGGTGCTGGGTGACCCCGAGAGCCGCCAGCGCGGGGCTGTGGTGGCGCTGAAGAGCGTGGACGGTGTCGCCGCGGGCGGCCAGCCGCCGGCAGACGGCTTCTCCCAGGAAGCCGCCGCCTCCGGTCACCAGGACCCTCGTCATCGGCCCGCCCGGACGCGTCGCGAGGCCCACAGGGCGAGCTCGTGCCGGCGGATCTTGCTGTTGTGCCGGGCGTCGACCGGGAACCCGGGGTGGAACAGCACCTCCCGAAGCTCGGCGGTGTGCGGTCGGCGGGCCGCCACGTCCAGGATGTCGGCCTTCATGCGAGCCTTCACGCGAGCGTTGTCCCGGGATCCCGATTCGCACTCCACGACCAGGACCGCACGCTGGGCGCCGGCGGGACCGACGCCGACCAGTGCGGTGCGGCGGACCCCCGGCACGGCGGCGAAGACGGGTTCGACCTGGTCGGTGTACAGGTCGCCGCCGGCGGTGCGGACCCGTTCGGATTTGCGTCCGGCGAACCAGAGCCGTCCCTGCCCGTCGAACCGGCCGACGTCGCCCATCCGGTGCCAGGTGCGGTCCCCATCGCCGATCCGGGCCAGCGCGGTGGCCTCCGGATCGTCCAGGTAGGGGTCGCTGACGGTGGGCGCGGCCACGATGATCTCCCCAATGGTGCCGGGCGGCACGACCAGATCCTCACTCCACCGTTCGATGGGGTCGTCGCTGACGGCGATGACGCGTACCTCGGTGCCCGGGAGTGGAGGACCCAGGCAGGTGCCCGCCCCGGCTGCGGTGGCCGCGGCGTGCTCGGCGAGCAGGCGGCTCTCGATCGCGGCCACCGGCATGCATTCGGTGGCGCCGTACACGGACAGCACCCGCGCGTCGTCGCGCAGGCAGCCGCGCAGGCGGTCCATCACCGGCATCGGCAGCGGCGCCCCGGCGGACACCACGTCGCCGAGCGTGTCCAGCACCAGACCATGGGCGGCGCAGTGACGCGCGAGCCGGTCAAGCAGCGCGGGAGCGGCGAACATCCCGGCCACGCGATACCGCTGGACGTCGGCCACCAGGGCGGCCGGGTCGGCCCGCACCGGATGCCGCGGATCCATGTCCGGGATCACCACGGTCGCCCCGAACGCCGCCGCTCCCAGGGCGAACGGCGCGAACGTCGACAACACGGGCGTTCCCGGTTCGACCGTACCCAGCGCGCCCAGCAGGTCGAGCTGCGCGGCCAGGTGCCGGTGACGCAGCGGCACGCCCTTGGGCGGGCCGGTGGATCCGGAGGTGTAGGCGATCAGCGCCAGGTCGTCGGGGCCGGCGGGGGGCCACCCTCCCGGCTCGCCGGGCCCCAAACCGCGTCCCGGCTCGTCTGACGGCCCTGTGTCTGACGGGCACGCCGAGCGGAGGAGTCGCCGCAAGGGGACCGTGATGGACACGCGGACGTCAGGAGCCCAGCCCAGCAGCCTCCTGGCCAGCTGCACGGAGGGGATCGCGATGAACGCCTCGGGCGCGGCCTGGCGCAGACACCGCTTGATCGCGTCGAGCGGCAGCCCGGGATCGACCAGCACCGGCACCGCGCGGAGCCGTACCAGGGCGACGGCCAGCGCGCCCAGTTCCGGACCCGGCGGCACCAACAGGCCGGTACGCATGCCCGGGCGGATCCCGGCCCCGGCGAGGGCCGCGACGGTACGGTCCACCGACCGCGACATCTGCCCGTAGGTGGTGGCCGCCGGGGTGCGGCCACCGACCTGGCAGGCGATCACGTCGGGCTGCTCGCGAAACCAGCGCTCGGCGCGGACGATCAGCTCGCTGACCGGCTCGGCCGGGCCGGAACCGCTCGGCCCGGATTCGCTGGGAGGGGTCGCCTGTGTGGTCACCGATCACCACCGCACGACGACGATTCCGGCACTGGCCCCGCTGGCCAGGCCGACCAGGGCGACCAGGTCGCCGCGCCGTACCCGTCCGGAGGCGACCACCCGCGCCAGTTGTACGAGCAGCGTCGCCGCGACGAGGTTGCCGTGCTGGGCGATGGTGACGACGACCTTGCCCTGCGGTATGCGCACCTGGTCGCAGAACCACCACAGCGTCGGCAGCGTCGCCTGGTGCACGCAGACGGCCGCGAAGTCGTCCCAGGTCAGCCCGAGATCGGCGAGGGGTTTGTGGAAGACGGCGTAATCGATGTTCTCGATGCCGCGCACCAACCGGGCGGAGTCGACGATGAGCGGGCCGATGGTGGGCCGGCCCGCCCACGGGTCGGTGGTGAGGTTGTCCACCGCGGAGACCGCCGCCTGCCATCCGGCGGAGTACGCGGAGAACCGGTGGGCGAGCACCCCCGGTTCGGTACCGGCCTCCAGCAGCAACGCGGCGCCGGCGTCGGAGACGGTGTAGGACGCGGCGACCGTGATGTACTCCTCGGCGTCGGCCAGGGTCCACGGTGTGCCGGCGGTGGGCAGTTCTCCGCAGCAGACGAGGACCCGCCGATGACGGCCGCCGGAGATCAGCGCGTCGGCCACCTGGATGGCGTTCAGCACGCTGTTGCAGGCGTTGCGTACGTCGAACACCGGGCAGCAGGCCCCGATCTTGGCGGCGACGACGTGTCCGGTGGCCGGCTCCACGGCGTCGGACGACACTCCCGCGTAGATGAGCAGATCGAGGTCGGCGGCCTGTAGGCCGTTGTCCTCCAGGACTCGGCGGGCGGCGTGCGCCGCCAGGTCGGACGGTTTCTCGTGAGGGAGGGCGATGTGCCGGCGCCGGACTCCGCTGTGGTCGTGGATCAGCCCTCGGGGCAGGTCAAGGGTGGGGTTGCGGTCGGCGAGCCGGTCTTCCAGCTCAGCCGTGCTCAGTGTGGTCTCCGGCAGGTGGGCGGCCACCCCCGCCATCCGGGTGTGCAGGTGGGTCAATGCAGTCCTCACTTCTGCCGGCTCGCACCGGCGGGCTGCTGCTGTCCGCCGCGCAGCCCGAGGCGGATGAGCATGCTGTGAGCGATGTCGGCGACGGTGCCGCCGCCGCGCATCAGCTCCATGGGCGGGATGTCGATGCCGAACCGGCCGCGGATGGAGGTCAGCAGTTCGGTGGCCATCAGGGAGTCCAGTCCGTACTCGTCCAGCCGCCGGTCTTCGGCGATCTGGTCGGCCGGGATGAGCAGCACGGTGGACAACAGCCGGGTGATCTGCTCGGTGATGTACGCGTACTGCTGCTCGTAGCTCATCTCCGCCAGCAGCGACAGCAGGTCGGGGCCCTGCTGCTCCGCACCGGGCGGCAGCACCAGGGACAGCCACGGGCGCTGCAGGCTGGGCAGGACCTGCCGCAACCGGCCCCAGTCGCAGCGGCCCACCAGGGCGACGTCGGCGTGCTCGCCGAGCATGGCCTCCACGGCGTCCAGCGCCCGGGCGGGAGGCATCGGCGGGATCCCTGCCTTGGCCAGTGCCTCTCCCTGCCTGCCTCGGGTCAGCACCCCCGTTTCCGCGAGCGCGCCCAGGCAGGCCGTCAGTCCGGGCAGGCCCCGCCGGCTCCGCTGCCGGGCCAGCGCCTCCAGGAACAGGTTCGCGGCGACGTACGACGTCTGACCGATGTTGCCGATGGTGGTGAGGGAGGAGTACATGACGAAAAGGTCGAGGGGACGATCCCGGGTCAGTTCGTCCAGCACCATCGCGCCGGCGACCTTCGGGTGCAGGACGGCGCGGATCCGGTCGTCGCCGAGGTCGGCGAGCGGGCCGTCGTCGAGGTGCATGGCCGCGTGTACGACGCCGCGCAGCGGGTGGCCGCCGGCGTCCAGGTCGTGCAGGATCCGCCGCATCGCGTCGCGGTCGGCCACGTCGGCCGCGTACGCGCGGACCTCCACTCCCGATCTCTCCAGTTCCTCCAGCAGAGCGGGAGCTTCGGGCGCCTCGGCGCCCCGGCGGCCGACCAGGGCCAGGTGGCGGGCACCCCGCTGGGCGAGGCGGCGAGCCGTCGCCGCGCCGAACCCACCCAGGCCGCCCGTGACCAGGTAGGTCCCCTCCGGATCCAGGCGCGGCGCCGTCTGCTGGGGCTGGACGGTGACCGGTTCGTCGCGCGGGTCGAAGGACACCACGACTTTTCCGATGTGCCGGGAATGGCGCATCGTGGCGAAGGCGTCGGCGACGCGGGCGGCCGGATACACCGTGTGCGGCAGCGGCCGGAACCGCCCGGAGTGGTAGAGGGGCGCGGCCTGCGCCGTGCTTTCGGCCATCAACTCGGGCGCCTTCCACATGAGAGTGCCCACGTCCACGCCGTAGAACGCGATGTTGTCGGAGAACGGGCGCAGCAGGAGGGATCTGTTCTGGTAGATGTCCCGTTTGCCGAGCTCGATGAACCGGCCGCCGTGCCGCAGACATTCCACGCCCCGGTTGACGGCATCACCGGCCAGCGAGTTGAGGACGATGTCCACTCCCCGGCCCCCGGTCAGTTCCTTGACCTGCTCGGCGAAACGCAGGCTGCGCGAGTCCAGGACGTGGTCGGCTCCCATCGCGAGCAGCAGGTCGCGTTTGGCGGCGGTGCCGGCGGTCGCGATCACGCGGGCTCCGTGGTGCCGGGCGTACTGCAGCGCGGCCAGGCCGACTCCACCGGCGCCGCCGTGGACCAGGATCGTCTCACCCGCCTTGACCCGTGCGCAGTACCCCAGCGAATGGTGCGCGGTGGAGAACGCCATCGGCATGGTGGCGGCTTCGGTGAAGGTCATCCCCTCGGGGAGGGTGACGGCCGCCCATGCCTTGACCCTCGCGTAACTGGCGAATCCAACGGGTCCCGCGGCCATCACCCGGTCGCCAGGCCGGGTCCCGGTGACGGCGGCGCCGACGGCGGTGACGATCCCGGCGCATTCCAGGCCCAGTTCGTGCCCGCCGAAGACCGCTTCGACGGCCTCGGTGGGCAGCAGGTTCACCGCGCGCATCACGTCGCGATAGTTCAGCCCGATCGCCCGCACCTCGACCACGACCTCGTCAGGCCCCGGCTGCGGCATCGGGATCTCCTCCCAGGCCAGGGTGTAGGACAGCCCCGGATCGCACACCTTGAGCCGATAGGCGCCGCCCGCGCCGACGGGCAGGCTGCGGGCGTGCTCGCCTGACTCACGCAGCCGCGGCACGAAACGCCCTCGACGGGTGAGCAGGATCTCGTCCTCCTCGCCCGGGGCGAGCAGTTCCGCCGCCAGGCGACCGGCGTCCTGTGCGGCGTCACCGGTGGGGTGCAGGCAGAGCCTGCGTATCGCCAGCCGCGGCTGCTCGTTGCTCAGCGAGCGCATCGTCCCCCAGGTCGCCGCGTCCTCGGGGTGGAACCGGACGTCGGTGAGGCGGGGTTCCGGCAGCGCGGCACAGGGGCGGGCGACCAGCCACACCGTGGTCGCGACGTGCTCGGGCAGTTGCTCGCAGGCCAGTGCGATGGCTCGCAGCGCCGCGGCCCGCCGAGTGATCTGCTCGACGGTCGCCTTCGGCTCGGCGTCGATGGTCGCCTTCGGCTCGGTGTCGTCGGCTCCACGCAGCTCGCTGCCGTCCGCTCCGCCCAGGATGACCGCGATGGTGACCGTCTGGGCGGTGGGTGGGAAGTGATCGATCCAGTGGTCGGGATCGTCGCTGAGCGGCGAGTGGAGCACGTCGCCGCCACGGGTTCGCAGCAGCGTCCGCAGCTCGGCGGTCAGAGCGCCGGTGCCGTCCTCACCGGCGAGGATCCACGTGCCGGCGGCGTCCGGTGAGGAGTGCGCGGTGGCCGGAGCGCCCCCCGTGGTGACCGGAGCGGTGGCCGGAGCGGTGGCCAGCATCACCGAGAAGTCGCCGGCCGCGAGTTCGTCGTCGTCGCCGGTCTGGACGACCTCGGTGTAGCCGGCCTCCGCCAGCACCTCCGGCCATTCTTCCCGGGACAGCAGCGGCGAGCGCGGGCGCAGGTGCCGGTCGGTGAAGTCCCAGAACTCCTCCTGCATGCCGAGGAACGGCAGCAGGGTCCCCACCCGGTGCGGTTCGGTGATGAGCAACTGGCCGCCGGGAACCAGGAGGGTGGACAGGTGGTGCAGCGCGGCGGGCAGGTCACGGGCCAGGTGCAGGCTGTTCCCCGCGACCACGAGATCGAATTCGCCCGCGGTCAGTCCCTGCTCGACCGGGTCGGCGTCCAGGTCGAGGACGGCGTAATCGACGAAGTCGAAGCCGGCGAAGCGCTGCCGCAGCCGGGTCAACGCCGCCTCGGCGAGGTCGGTGACCAGGTAGCGGGTGCGGTCGGCGGGCAGGACGGGCACCAGCATGGCGGTGGTGCCGCCCGTTCCCGCACCGACTTCGAGGACACGCAGCGGCCGGTCGGCCGGCCATCGCCGGACGATCTGCTCGACGAGCGCCCGGGCGATCCGGTTGGTGAACAGGTTGACCGGCCCGACGTCGTGGAACTGCTCCATCAGCTCATGACCGCCGCCGGAGCTCAGGACGTCGGAGCCGGAACGCCTGCCTGCGAGTAGTTCGGGCAGACACCGGCCGGCCAGTACGGACAGGGCGCTCTGGGCGGCGAAGGCGGCTCCCCGGGTGAGGATGTCCCGGTGGTGGTCACGGTGGTGGTCACGGTGGTGGTCACGGTGCGGCTCGCGCGGGTCCGCACCCGTCGGCATCAGGCGAGGGCCGCCCTCGACCGGCCGCTCCAGCAGTCCGTGCTGTTCCAGCAGCGGCAGTGCCGCATGGAGCATCCGCCGGTGGTGCGCCCCCGGGCATGCCTCGATCAGTTCCTCGATGCCGATCGACCGCTCGGCGGTCAGCTCGCCGAGCGCGCCGGCCAGCGTGCGGGCGAAGACCTCTTCGAGCCGTGCCGCGTACCGCGGGTAGTCCAGCTCGTGCCACGCCGAGCGCAGCCGGTCGATCTGCTCGGCCGCGCCGGACAGGATCTGCCCGGGGCGGGGGGCCGGCCACGGCCCGGCGGGCGTGCCGGCCCGGGGCGCGGCCCGTAGCGCCATCTCATAACGGGTGACCGGGGTGATGTGGACACCGGGCATCCGGCGTAGCCGGCAGCCCTCCACTTCGGCGGCGATCCGGCCGTCGTGGTCGGCGACCACGATGTCCCAGCAGACCTCCTCGGCACTGCTGGAACGTTCCCGTACGTGCACGAGCCCCTGTGCCGCGGGCGTTCCCCAGAGGCGGACGGAGCCGATCGCGGCGGGCATGTAGCCGCGGCCCGATCGCAGCGACTCCACCAGCCACAGCACGCCGGCCTGCAGCGCGCTGTCCAGCACCACCGGATGCATCTGGTAGCGCCCCTGCCCCTGCTCCGGGCACGAGTAGGCGCCCAGCACCTCCCGCTCGCCCATCCACAGCTCGGTCAGGACCTGGAACTCCGGCCCCCACACCATCTGTCCTTCGGCGGCCCGCGCGTAGTAGCCGGGCACGTCCACCCCCCTGTTGATGCGAGCGCGCAGCGCGACCACGTCCAGCGGCGGCGGGTTCCGGCGCAGCAGCGGCCGTACCCGGGCCCGGAAGTGCTCGCGGGGCTGCTCCGCCTGCCGCCCGGCACTGGCCACGGTGACCACCCCGGTCTCGGCGCAGAGCGAGGTCTGCACGTACAACGAATCGGCGGCGGCCTGGGACGGCACCACCATGGCCCGGCTGATGTCGACCCTGTCGACCTCCACCGCCTCGGCGGCGTCCGGTATGGCCAGCCGGGCGGCGGCGACGGCCATCTCCACGTAGCCGGTGGCCGGCATGACGGCGGCACCGCCGGCCCGATGATCGGCCACCCAGGGCACCCGTGCCCGGTCGATCTCCCCCTGCCAGGTGGGGTCCAGCACCGGCATCCGCTGTCCCAGCAGCGGATGCTGGATCGTCGTGTCGACGTTGGTCTGCACCCAGGTGTGCGGGCCTCCGATCCAGTGCCGTTCGCGCTGCCAGGGATAGGCCGGCAGCGATCGCACCGCGCCGGGGCGGGGGAAGTACCGATCCCAGTCGAGCCGCGCACCGGCCGCGACGAGTTCGGCGACCGCGCGGCGGACACGCGCCGGACCTGGCTCGTCGCGGCGCAAGGTGGGCACGACGGCCGCGCGTACCCGCGCGGTGCCGCTTATGCGGCGCAGGTACGAGCGCAGCACCGGATGCGGGCCGATCTCCAGCAGCACGTCGAAGCCGTCGCCGAGCACCCGCTCGACCGCCGCTGCGAACCGCACCGGCTCTCGGACGTTCCGCCACCAGTACGCCGCGTCCAGCTCCGTCCCCCGGACCAGGCCGCCTGTCACCGTGGACACCAGAGGGAGATGCGCCGGGCAGGGCCGCAGCCCGGCGAGTCCCTCGGCCAAGGGCTGCCGCACGGGATCCATGGCGCCGCTGTGGAAGGCGTAGTCCAGGTCCAGCTCGCGGAAGAAGATCTCGCGCGAGGAGAGGTCCTCACCCAGGGACTTCAGCGATCCGTCCGGTCCGGCGATCGTGACGTCGCGGTCGGAGTTGACCGCCGCGACCTCCAGTTGCGGGTAGCCGGCCAGGATCTGCCTGGCCGGCGTCTCGGGCAGCCCGAGCGCGGCCATCCGGCCCCGCCCCCGGGTGACCGACTGCGCCATGCCGCGCTCGGAGATCACCTGCGCCGCCTGGGCCAGTGACAGGGCGCCGGCGGTGTAGGCGGCGGCGACCTCGCCCACGCTGTGGCCGAGCACCGCTCCGGGCCGCACGCCCGCCGCCTTGAGCATCTCCACCAGACCGACCTGGACGGCGAACAGCAACGGCTGCGCCACTTCGGTCGCCGACAGCCGTGACTGATCGGCGGGCAGGGACAGTTCCTTGAGCACCGACCAGCCGAGCCGGTCGGACAGTTCGTCGTCGACCGCTTCCACGGCCGAGCGGAAGGTCTCGTCGGACAGCAGATCGGCGCCCATCCCGGCCCACTGCGAACCGTTGCCGGAGAACACGAACGCCACCCGCCCGTGCTCCACCGCCTCCGACTCCGCCACCGCCGCGTCCCTGGCTCCGAGGGGCCTGCCCGCATCGGACGCACCGGCGGGGCCTGTCGGCTCCGGGGCGTCCGCCAGGCTCGCCAGCGCCCGCGCCGCCCCCGCAGCGGTATCGGCCAGCACCACGGCACGATGCCGGTGGCCGCCGCGCCGCCGAGTCGCGGTGTAGGCCACATCGTAGAAATCTCGTTCCTCGAGTGACATCAGATGCGCGGCGGTCCGTTCCACGGCCTCCCGCAGCGCGGACCGGCTGCGCGCGGACACGACGACGGGCAGCGCTCCCGCGGGGGGCGCCGCTGGCTCGTTCCCGGCCGCCCTGGCGGCGGGTGGTGGAGGCGCGGGTGGTGCGGCCAGCGCCACGTGGGCGTTGGCGCCTCCGAACCCGAAGGAGTTGACTCCGGCCACGGGCCGCTCGCCTGCTTCGTCCAGCGGTCGCGGCTCGACGGTGACACTCAGACCCAGGGCGTCGAAGTCGATACGCGGGTTGAGCGTGGTGGCATGCAACGAGGGCGGGATCATCCGGTGCCGGAGTACCAGCAGGGCCTTGAACAGCCCCGGCATGCCGGAGGCGGGCTCCAGGTGCCCCAGGTTGGACTTCACCGAGCCGATGGGCAGGACTCCGCGCGTGCGCCGGCTGCCCAGCGCCCGCCCCAGCGCCTGGCATTCGGCCGGATCACCGGCCTGGGTGCCGGTGCCGTGCGCCTCCACGTACACGATCTCGTCGGGGCTGATGCCCGCCGTGGTGTACACCTGCCTCAACAGGGCTTCCTGCGCTTCGGCGTTCGGCAACGCCAGCCCCATGGTGTGGCCGTCGTTGTTGGCGGCGGCGCCGACGATGACGCCGTGGATACGGTCCCCGTCGGCGAGCGCGTCGGCCAGGCGCTTGAGCACCACCACACCGCCGCCCTCCGCGCGTACGAACCCGTCGGCGTCGGCGGAGAACGCCCGGCACCGGCCGGTCGGCGACAACATCGACGCCTGGCTGAAACCGATGAAGGGACCCGGGCTGAGCAGCAGGTTGACCCCACCGGCCAGCACCACCCGGCTGGATCCCTCCGCAAGGGACCTCCAGGCCCGCTCTACGGCCGTCAACGACGAGGAGCACGCGGTGTCGATGCTCATGCTCGGCCCGCGCAGGTCGAAGAAGTGCGACAGCCGGTTGGCCGCGATGGACAGGGTTCCCCCCGACATCGAGTACGGGCCCAGGGCACCCGGCTCCAACGCCTGCATCGTGCCGTAGGCGGGATCCGAGATGCCGATGAACACGCCCGTGTCGGTGCCTGCCAGCGCCGCCGGATCGATGCCCGCGTCGTCCAGGGCCTCGACCGCCATCTCCAGGAGTAACCGCTGCTGCGGGTCCATCGAGGCGGCCTCTTTGGGGGAGATGCCGAAGTAGGCGGCGTCGAAGGCGGTGATGTCCTCGTCGAGGAAGCCTCCGGCCCGGGTGTAACTCCTGTTCGGCCTCGGTGTGGTGTCGTCGACGAACCGATCGGCCTCGAACCTGCTCGGCGGGATCTGGCCGACCAGATCGGCGCCCTGTCGCAACGCCTGCCAGAGCCCGTCCAGGCTCACGATCCCACCGGGCAGGCGGCACCCCACGCCCACCACCGCCGCCGCGTGCTCCGGCCATGCCTGCTCCGCTGTCGGGTCGTCCGCGCTCATGTCGCCCTTCCTGCTCGGGTCCACCACGACTCGGCACTTCGCCGGTCGGCTTGCTGTCTCGGCCAGGGTCCACCTAGCGCGCCCGGCACAGGGCTAGGCGGATCGGGCACTATGTCATCACAACTCCTCGTATATGAATAGGTACTCTGCGTATTTGCCCAAGAGAAGGATGTTATGTCAGGTATGGGGAGCCCTGCCTGGTGCGTCGGCGTCACCGGCGCATGGCAACAGCGCCCTACCGTGCTTGGGCCGGAGTTGCGTCTTCGCCTACCCGATCCTCCCGCGCCGCCTGACCTGCACCTGTAGCCTTGCGTGATGTTGTGAATACTGTTAGTGCCGGGTGCTCTGGAGCGTCATGCCGCATCCCCGCAAGGCATCAGTCACGCGAAGTGGGAGGACCAGACCGTGCGGAACGACGACCGGACACCGTGTGTGGACACGCACGGGATACAGCGTCCCGGCACCTATGTGATGAAGAAACTGCCCGAGGTCACGCTGGTCTTCTGGATCATGAAGGTCGCCGCCACCACCCTCGGCGAGACCGCCGGCGACTTGTTCGCCCAGACGTTGAAGATCGGCTACTTCCTCACCACGGTCGCGCTGTTCCTGATCTTCCTTGCCACCGTGGTGATCCAGCTCGCCTCGAAGCGGTACAACCCCTTCTTCTACTGGACGGTCATCCTGTCCACCAGCATGGCCGGCACCACGATGTCGGACTTCATGAACCGCGACGCCAGTGCCGAATACCTGCCCAAAGGAGCGACGTCGCTGGGTTGGGGGCCCCAGGGCCTCGGTCTGGGCTACCCCGTCGGTGCCGCGATCCTGATCTCGATCCTCATCGCCATCTTCGTCATCTGGAAGTTCACCGGACTGACCTTCGCGATCCGCGGCATCGACACCTTCCGTGGCGAAGCCCTCTTCTGGTCGGCGATCCTCGTCTCCAACACGCTCGGCACATCCCTGGGCGACTTCCTCTCCGACAGCTCAGGTCTCGGCTACAGCGGAGGCGTGGCGCTCATCACCGCCCTGCTCGCGCTGCTCCTCGCTCTGAGGTACGTCCCTGTCGTGCCCAACGTGCTGCTGTTCTGGCTCGCCTTCGTCCTGACCCGGCCCTTCGGCGCCACCGCGGGTGATCTCCTCACCAAGCCGGCCACCAAGGGTGGTCTCGACCTCGGAACCGCCGGCTCCTCCGCCGTCCTCCTCGCCGTTCTGCTCGGCCTCATGGCATGGGCCCATCTCCGGGAACGCCGCGGCACCCTGGCCATGGCAAGCATCTCCTGAGCCAGATATCGACAGCTGCTTCGAAGGCTCCCGGGCCGGCAGGAACGGGGCGATACGATCCCGATCGTGGCAGTCTGGGAGCTTCGGTCGGCTTCGGCGGCGGACGTCGAGGCGGTGGCCGAGTTGCGGGCCGTGGTGCTGAGGCCGGATCTCGAGCGGCTCGGGCGGTACGACGAGCAGCGGGTGCGGCAGCGGCTGCGCGACGGGTTCATGCCGGCTCACACCTGGGTGATCGAGGTCGCGGGTGCCTGGGCCGGCTGCGTGGCGCTGCGGCCGGTGAAGGACGCCTACTGGCTGGAGCACTTCTACCTGGACCCGGGTCTGCAGGGCAGGGGCATCGGTTCAGGCGTGCTGCGCGGGCTGCTGGACCGGTGCGACCGCGAAGACGCCGTGGTCCGGCTGAACGTGCTGCGGGGCAGTTCGGCCCGGCGACTGTACGAGCGGCATGGGTTCACGGTCGAGAGCGAGGACGAGGTGGACGTGTTCATGGTGCGCGACCCGGTCTTCGCCGCGTCCGGCACATGATGATCAGGCTCGCGTGACCGCGGCGCGACTGAAAGGGGAGATCACCAGCGGCTGCGGAACAACGTGTCTTGCTCCCGAGGCATTTGAGCGAGCTTGCGCTCGATGCCAGGGCGTTACCGGACGCGGAATATGCGGTTCAGGTGGCGGTCGCCGGCCTCGACGACGGCCTCCTCGGTGTAGTGGCCGATCAGCGTGGGGTTGACCAGTCCCTGGGTGATGGCGAACAGGATCACCGCCTCCCGCTCGGGGTCCAGATCGGCCGGCGCCTCGCCGTTCTGCTGAGCGCGCCGGATCTGCTCGGCGAAGAAGACGGTGTGTAAGTCCATCACCCTGGACGTCCAGGTCGGCTCGGCCCCGGCGGTCCAGGTGACCGTCACTCCGTGAGGTATCGGCCGGAGGGAGCCCGGCCTCCACAGTGACTCGGAAACCATGGCGCCCGCGGCATCGGCCGCGGGCGCCATGGTTCTTTCCCCTGGTGACTCGGCTCCGCGCCGCCCTCGTCCGTATCCCCGGCGTCGACTTCCGCCCTCGGCTCGCCGCGTCCGCGGCCGGAACGCGATGCCGCCTCTTCTTGTTCCGGCCGCGATCCGGATGGAAGCAGATTCGCCTTACAGCAGGCCGTATCCAGGATGAAAGCGCATTGCAAGAAGCCGGGCCTACAACTGGTCGTGCGAAGGCCGATCGGAACCGGCACCGAGAAGTCGGGCGGATGTGGACGTACGACGGTCTTGCGGAAACAGCCGTTATTTCTCCGTGCGGAACCATTTCCGCGCAGGTGAGGAAGAATCGCCACCGGCTCCCGGCGGCGCACATCGATTGGAAGGGACGAGGAAAGATGACGAACATCACGCGCAGGACCCGACTGGGCCTGACCTTCGCCGCGATCGCCGTGGCCTCCTCGGCGATCATCCCGGCCTCCGCCGCCACGGCGAGCACCGCCTCCGCCGCGACCACCGCCACCACGACGTCCGCCGCTCCGCTGGCCTGGCACTCGGGCTATTTCACCAAGACCATGTGCTACAAGGACGCTCGCTCGTTCGCCCAGGGCGCGTTGCGCCGCTACGGCTATGCCGTCGCCTACAACCCGCCGAACGCCGTCCTCGGCACCGATGGCACCACCACCGTCGAGGTCTCCTTCGCCCCGGCTCAGACCAGCTACAACCCCAACACCTTTGCCAAGATCAACTTCACTGTCACCGCGATATCCAACTCCTCCAGCCTCGCCGAGAACGCCCGGAACCGCGTCCGCGAGAGCATCGTCAAGCAGGTCTACTTCGACTACTGCTGATCTTCGCCCGCACCCCTTCATGTGGTCACTGCGGGACGAGTCGATGGCAGAAGGGCGAAGTCCTCGCTCTCCCCGGGACCACCTCGTCCGAGCGCTCCTCGCGCCGTACAGGCGTACGCCGAGGTCGAGGTGGTCCTCGCGCAGGCATCCCGCTTCGTCACCGGCCGGGGCCGCGCCCCCGCCGGGCCGTATTGCTGTCGGCCGCGAGATGTCAGCCCTTGGATCTACCCTCGAGAAACGTCGAATTACTTGCGCGCAGAAATCAATCTTGGTGTGGCATTCCGGTATGCCTGTTTGTCTTGCCCGAAGTTTTGTCCGTGCTGCCGTCAATTGGGAGGATCGGCGCCCACCACCGCAGTGGCGGAGGTGTTTATCGATCCCGGGCGCGGGGACGGTTGCCGTCGTAATCGCCCATACCGGGTGAGTCGATGGATCCAGGAGGCTGACATGACTGGATACCTGCCGTATCGCGATTCCACTCCCGCTGCCCGCATCGGCGGCGTACGCGGCTGGCAGGCGGACATTCTCCGCGGCGAGTCGTAGCTGAGTGAATCGAGGTACTGCGGCGCATCAAGGCCGCAGTGCCTCGACCTGTTGCGGGACGTATTCAGAGGCGGGGAGGCTTTCATGGCGCGATTGTTCTACCCTGCCGCTCGGCGCAGCGATGTCGTGGAGGACCTGTTCGGATTCCCGGTGTCCGATCCGTACCGGTGGATGGAAGACGGCGATGACGCGCGCGTGCGGGACTGGGCCGCGGCCCAGGATCGTCTCTTCCGCGACTGTCGCGACGAATGGCGTGAGAAGGAATCCTGGGCGTCTCTGGTGGACGAGGCGTCCTCCTTCGGCGTGTCGGAGCCTCCGATGGTGCGGGGCTCGCTCATGTTCCTCACCGAGCAACTCCGTGGGGACGAGCAGCGGCGTCTGCTCGTCGTCGACGCCCAGGGAAACAGGCGAGTGCTGGTCGATCCCGTGGAGATCGATCCGTCCGGCCACACCGGGCTGTACGCCTGGTGGCCGTCCCGCGAGGGCGAACGTGTGGCCGTGCAGATGGAGGTCGCCGAGCAACCCGGCAGCGACATCGTGGTGCTGGACGTCCGTACCGGCGAGGTGGTGGACGGACCGTTGCCGCGCGCCCGCAACACCTCGCTCGCCTGGCTGCCGGGAGGGGACGCGTTCTACTACGTCAGCCGAGTCCCTGACGAGGAACTGGCCCCGGACGACATGCGCCTGCACCGGCGCGTGCGGTTGCACCGGCTCGGAACGCCCTGGCAGGCCGACGCGGTGGTGTTCGGCGGCGAGGACACCCCCGACCACTATTACGGGCTCACGGTCAGCGCGGACGGCCGTCGTCTGGCCGTCACCGCGATGGCCGGACCCGCCGCGCAGAACGACGTGTACGTGGCGGAACTCGTCGATCCGGAAGCTCCGTGCTTCGTCAAGGTCGTGGACGGAGGCGCCATCGGCGCCCGTGTCCTTCCCCGCTTCCTCGCGGACGGCACCCTGCTGCTCGTCACCGACTACCGGGCCCCGTGCGGCCGCGTCTGCGTGGCGGACGGGCACGACACCGACCCGGCCGCCTGGCGCACGCTGATAGCCGAAGACCCTGAGGCTCCCCTGGACGAGTGCCTGGTCCTGGACGGCCCGGCGCTTGCGCGGCCCCTCCTGCTGGTGGCGCGCGCCCGCCACGGCACCTCCGCCCTGACACTGCACGACCTGGCCGACGGCCGGCCGCTCGGCGCGCTGCCCCTTCCCGGCGCGGGCGTCGTGTCCTCCCTGCGCACGAGCGTCCCCCACGGGCACCAGGCGTGGTTCAGCTACTGCGACGCCACCACGCCTCCCACCATCCATCGCTACGACGCCGTACTCGGCACGACGGAACAGGAAGCCGGCGCCGCGACAGCGGGGCGTACTCCGCAGATCCGCAGCCGCGCCGCGCGCTGCCGCGCCGGTGACGGCACCGAGATCACGCTGTTCCTGTTCACTCCGGACGAGGAACACCGGGGGCCGCGTCCCACCCTCCTGTACGGCTACGGCAGCTTCGGCATGCCGATGCGCCCGTGGTACTTCCCCCTGGCGGCCGCATGGGTGGGCGCCGGTGGCACCTACGCGGTCGCCTGCGTACGCGGAGGCGGCGAGGAAGGCCAACGCTGGCACGACGCCGGCCGAGGACCACACAAACACCGCGCGATCAGCGACTTCAACGACGCCGCGGCCTGGCTCATCGAGACAGGCCGGACCACCCGCGACCAACTGGCGATATACGGCCAATCGGCCGGTGGTCTCCTGGTCACCGCCGCCGCCATGCGGCGACCGGACCTGTACGCCGCGGTCATCGCCGAAGGCCCGCTGTGTGACATGGTGCGCTACGAGCAGTTCGGCCTGGGGTGCACGTGGACCGACGAATTCGGCAGCGCTTCCCGGCCCGAACAACTCCAGTGGCTCCTGGCGTACTCCCCCTATCACAACGTCACGCCCGGGACCCCCTACCCGGCCTTCCTCTTCACCGGCGCGGTGACCGACCTGCAGACCGGAGAGGCCCATGTCGCCAAGATGTGCGCGGCCCTCCAACACGCGACCAGCAGCGACCGGCCGATCCTCATGCGCAGGGAACCCGACACCGCCCACGCCGCCTCGCCCGCGAGCAAGGAACGCGCCCTGACCGTGGACATCCTGGCCTTCGCCGGCGCGCACACCGGCCTGTCACCGAGGAAGACAGTCACGCCTCTTCGCGAGACCGCCCCGGAACCACTCTGAGAAGCCGGCGTGCCACAGCGCCGAGACGACGAGCCCGCAGAGGACGACGAGGAGGAGCAGCAGCGCCCAGGGGATGGTCCACGCGTGCGCGGTGCTCTCGACGGCGGCGAGCGGGGCGACCGAGCCCGCCGCGTCGGTGAGCAGCGGGACGAGCGTGACCGTCCCCGTCAGGCGCAGCGCGGGAGTCACTCCGCGGACCGGTACGGAGACCTTCCAGGTGTCGCCCGGGAGCAGTGGGGGCGAGTCGTCGATGTGTCCCGCACGGGCGTCCCAGCGCCCGAAGGGGCCGGACAGGGACACCGCCTGACGAGCGGTGAGAATGCTGTTGCCGTCGTTGCGGATCGTGTAGGTGACGGTGGCGTCGCCCGTGCCGAGCGGATTGGGCGTGCCGGAATAGCGCACCTCCAGGTCCTGCACGGAAAGGCTCGGCTTGAGTTCTCCGCCCACGCGCAGGCGGATCCGGATGCCGAGACGCCGCCCGTCCGGCGCGCCGGACAGGGCCGGCGAGGTGACGATGCCGCCCATGTACTCGCCGGGCGCGGCGTCGTCCGGAAGCGCGACCGTGAACGGCACCTCGGCCGACTCTCCGGGCCGGACCGTCACGTCGGGCCGGTCCGGGTGGACCCACGCACCCACCCCGGTCGACTTCGCGTCCTGGCCGAGCAGGTCGAGCCGGCCCTGTCCGGTGGTGAACGCGTCCGCGGCGTACACGCTCAGGTGGAGCGGCGTCGTGCCGTGGTTGGCCACCACGAGACCGTCCTCGACCCGCCCGCCCGGGTCCAGCGTGTAGCTGTAGTTCCGCCGGTCGGACCCGAAGTCGCCGGAGGCCGTCGCGACCGTCCAGGTGACCTCGCCGTCCGCCGCCGCGGCGGGGCCCGTCCCCGCTCCGAGCAGGCCGAACGCCGCGAGCAGCGCCACGACGACGGCCCGGGCGAGGGAGCCTGCTGCGGTTGTCGTACGCGGTCTTGGCGGGTGCATGTGCATCGTCCTCGGGTGGTCGTGGAAGCGGCGGTGTGGACGACGTGCCGTGGGGTGGGCGCCCGACGGGTGTCCACCCCACGGCGTCCATTTCGCGGCGCCCACCTCAATGGGGAGCGGGGCCGGATCAACCCGTCGTGACGGACCCCGCGTCCCCGCGGTCGTCTACTGGAGCCAGTCGGACTCGGACGCGGCCTGCTTGTCCTCCTCGCCGGCCTTGCCCTCGTTCGTGTGGATCACAACCTTGTCGACGGTGGAGCCGACCGGCTGGGCGGCGCCGACGCCGCTGTCCGGGCCGCACCAGGACTCCTGGCCCAGCTCCACCGCGGCGTTCGGGGCGGCGCAGGTGCCGCTGCGGAGGTTCTCGACGACGAGCTTGTTCCCGCGCACCTGGACCCGCACGTACGTACGGACGTGCTCCTGGTTCTCGACCGAGTTGGCCCAGTGGCTCTTGGGGTTCAGCGGGTCGGGACCGTAGTTCGGGTCCTTCGTCGTGTCCGGAGCGGTGAGGTCGTAGTACTTCGAACCCGAGGCCGAGTTCGCCGTCACGTAGATGACGCCGCCCGGGCCCTTGGACACCTCGGTGGCGCCGGGCTGCTCGTCCTTGTTCGCCTTCTGGCCGTTCTTGATCACGTAGCTGCGGGAGTAGCTGTGGTCGTGACCCTGCAGGACCAGGTCGACACCGAGCTTCGAAAAGGCCGTCGGGAAGTCCTGACGGCGCACCTTGTTGTCGCCGTCGTTCGCGTGGCTGGCCGGCGAGTAGATCGCGTGGTGGTAGATGAGCACCGTGTGCTTGGCGCCGGCGCCGTGCTTGTTGACGACATCGGTGATGTAGGCGATGTGCGCGGCGTCGGAGCCGCTGGCGTACGCGTTGCTGTTGATGTCGATGAACAGGATGTTCTTGTACGTGAACCAGTAGTCGCCGCCCGACCGGGTCGTCGCGCTGCCGTTGTAGTACGGCGCGGAACGGTCGGTGTTCGGCGTCCAGAAGTGCTGCTCGTACGCCTTGCCGCCGACGTCGTGGTTGCCGATGGTGGCGGCCCAGGGGTACTGGCGCAGCTTGTCGGACGCGAGGAACGCGT
Organism: Microbispora sitophila; assembly: GCF_014892245.1. Lineage (NCBI taxonomy): Bacteria > Bacillati > Actinomycetota > Actinomycetes > Streptosporangiales > Streptosporangiaceae > Microbispora > Microbispora sitophila. The sequence continues at coordinate 280,226 of NZ_JADBGC010000008.1, forward strand.
TCCACTGCGTCTCGGTGTTGGCCGACTCGACCTGGTCGCCGCCGGAGACCAGCAGCTCGGCCTTCGGGTTGGCGGCGAGGGCGACGTTCAGGGTGTCCTCCCACCCGGCGCCGTCCTTCGCCACGTTGCCGGACGAGCCGATCTGCGGGTCGCCGAAGAACAGGAAGTCGAGGTTGTTGCCGTTGAAGTCCTGGGTCGTGAAGGAGTACGCCGGGGACCAGTTGCCCTCGGCGCCGACCCGGTAGGAGTACGCGGTGTTCTGCTTCAGGCTGTCGATCGTGGCGTGCGCGTTGTAGCCGCCGTTGACGACGTTCGCGGTGACCGTGGCCGGGAAGGTGACGGCGTTCGCGGGGAACCGGCCGTCGACGACCTTGGACGTCGGCGCGACCTGGACCACCTGCGCGGTGCCGGCCGAGGAGTACCACGACACGACGCGCTGCGTCTCGTCGGCGCCCACGCCGAGGACGATCCCGGTGAGCGTCGCGCTGTCGGCGTGGGCCGCGGTCGCCAGGCCGCCGCCGAACACGGCGGTGGCACTGAGGGCCGCCGCGGTGGCGGTCATGGCCACCCGGCGCAGGACGAGCCCGGGGCCCTGAGTCCCCTTGTCGAGCTTCATTGCTTTCCATCCATTTGGGGGTATTGGAGCGGTTTGCACGATTTCGGCATCCGGTGTCGCGAAGATGAACGTGGGGCAGGCGGGCCGTTGCGCTTGCCGGAAGTTGTGGCGTGATCTCAGAATCCGAGAACGCGTTGCACGAACCACACCAGGCCCATCGCGGACACACCCGCCGCGATCGCCCCGGTCGTCCACAGCCCCGCGATCGGCCCGCGGTGACGCAGCAGGGCGAGCAGCGGGAAGACGGCGACGATGATCGCCAGCTGGACGACCTCGATGCCCACGTTGAAGACGAGCAGCGACCACAGCAGCGTCCACGACCAGGCCTGGTCGATGCCCAGTGCCGCGGCGAAGCCGAGACCGTGCACGAGGCCGAAGCAGAAGACCACCGCGAGCCGCGTCCAGCCCGCGCGGTCCAGGCCGAGGCGGCCGTGACCGGCCGTCTCCAGATCTGTGGCGTGCGAACGGCGTCGCCAGATCCGCCACAGATGCCAGCCCGCGACGACCGCGATCGAGAGGGCGATGACGGGCTCGACGAACGACGCCGGCACCTCCACGAGGCCGAGGGCGGCGAGGACGAAGGTCACCGAGTGGGCCAGTGTGAAGGTCGTCGCCGCCAGCACGATCTCGCGCAGGCGGCGTGACCCCGCGATGAGCGCCAGCAGGAACAGGATGTGGTCGAGACCGCCGAGCAGGTGCTCGGCTCCGAGCCGGAAGAACTCCCAGAACCGCTCGAACCAGGACTGCTGCGTGGAGAACGACCGATGCTGAGCGTCGAGGGCGGTGCTTCCGGACTTGAGGTCGAGGTCGTAGGTGACGATCGTCTTGCTGTCGCGCACGTACCCCTCCGAACCGGAGAACAGCGCGCTGCGCACCTCGTGCGCTTCGGCGGACTTCGGGCACCGGTAGTCGAGGATCAGCCGTGCGTACGGGACGCCCTCGCGGCGCCCGATCGTGAAGCCGCCGTCCCTGACCGGGGCGCACGCCGTGCCCCCGGCGGTGACGCCGAAGCGTTCGGTGACGTACGCGACGACCGAGCCGGCGTGGGCGTCGAGCGCGGCGGCCTGCTGTGCCGCGTCACCGGCCTCGAACGCCGCGGTGCCGGCTTTGAAGAGCGGGTCGTCCTTCTCGTAGTCGGCGGCGGAGACGACGAGCAGGTCGTACTCCAGTTGGAGCTCGGTGCGGACGTGCCCGGTCTGGGGCGAGACGAGGTCGACGTAAACCGTCGAGGTGAACCCGTGAGCGAGGGCGGGCAGGGCACCCAGCAGAGCGAAGAGGGCACTGAACAGGACGGCCACGGCTGCGGCGGCGATGACAGCACAGACACGACGCCGAGCGGCGGGGGACATATGACTCCTTTTCGGCTTTGGCGTACGAAATCTGCTCGATTGAGATGAACGAGCGGTATCTCGGATGAGAACCGTCGAGGAACCACACCCGGCGGAGACGGCCTCGGCGCCGAAAGCCGCAGATCATGCGGTAGGAAATAGGCGCACTTCCCGGCGCCCCGAAGGACGATCCCCATGCGCTCTCGGCTTCTGCCTGCCTGCACACTGGCCGCGGCAGTCGCGACCGCCCTGCTGGCCGGCGGATGCGGCTCCGGTGACGACTGGTCCCGGCCGCACGCGAAGCCCACCGCAGTCGGCACCCCCGGCCCGGGCTTCTTCCCGGCCGCGTCACCCGCCCCTGAGTCGACGATCACGCCCAGGCCCGGCTCCTGGAACGGGGTTCGTCCGCCGGAGGGCTACCGCGTGGTGCTGCTCACCGCGGGAGAGGACCGCCAGACCACGACGCTGGTGAGCGCGGTGACGGCGTGGGCCGAGGAGGAGCGCGTCAGCCTCAGGACCCTCACGGCCACGCGGCCCGACCAGTTCGTGCCGACCATCGGCAAAGCGATCGGCATGAAGCCCGACCTCATCGTCAGCGCCGGCGACGACCTCGTCGACCCCCTGGCCCTGGTCACCCCCAACCACCTCGACCAGCAGTTCCTCGTGGTCGGCGCGGAGCTGGCCGAGCCCACGGAGAACGTCACCGCCGCCGACTGGACCGGTGCGTCGTTCCGCGGCGAGGGGCTCGGCATGTCCTCGGCGTACGATCCCGCCAGCTTCACCCCCGAGCGCGCCGGGCGCGCCGTCCGGGCGGGTGCCGCCGCCGTGCTCAACGGCATGACCGGCATCGTGCTCTGGCTCGACTAGACACTCCCTGGCGCATCCTCGGCGCGCGGCCGTGGCCGCCGGCGGGCGTACGTCGGGTCAGGGCCGGACGGCCAGCACCCGGAAGCCGATCCCGCGTGTCGTCCGCGTCACCGACTCGATCGCGAAACCGGCCTGCTCGAGGTAGGGCCGGGGATCGCGGGTGAGGTAGTCGGCTTCGAACCGCACGAACAGCGGTTCCAGCAGCCGCATCCCGGCCCGGATGACCGGGTTGCTCGACGGCCCGTGCTCGGCCAGCACGAACCGCCCGCCGGGCTTGAGCACGCGGTAGGCCTCACGTGCCGCGGCCGGCGGATCCGGGATGGTGCACATCGTGAACGTGGACAGCACCGTGTCGGCGACGCCGTCGGGCAGGTCCAGGCGCTGCACGTCGCCCTGCCGCAGTTCCACCCGCTCACCGAGGCCGGCCTGCGCCACCCGCCGTCGCGCCAGTTCCAGCATGGGCCCGGACAGCTCGATCCCGACGACCGTGGTGCCGGCGCCGTACAGGGGGAGGTTGAGCCCGGTGCCGACGGCGATCTCCACGACGTGACCGCGCGCCTGTCGGACGGCCCACTCCCGGCTGCCCGGGAACAGGCGGCGCTCCCAGGCCAGCATCTGATCGTCGTACCTGTCCGCCATCCGGTCGAACACCCGGCGTACGTCGGCGTCCGTGGTAGCCCGCATCCCGCGACCTTTCACGATGGGGGTCTCCGCGAATCGTTCCACGGCATGGGCCCCTTCGGGAGGGCCTATTCGGCGACGGCTCTGTCATCCGGGTGAATCACCAGCGGGATTCCGAAGTTCGGCTGCCGGTTCGCCGGCAGGTCGTTGAATTCCACGATGGCGGATGCCGGCGGCGCCGTGATCTTCACGTTCGCGTGCCATCGGTATCGGGTGTCCACCACGTTCCGGTGAATCCTGCTGACCCACTCGCCGTCGCGGGTGTAGTCCTCCTCCTTCGAGGAGTACCGCGTGATCAGGCGGACGGGCAACCCGGCCTTGTCGACGAACAACCTGAACGAAACCGTGTGATTTTCCGGATTGAAAGCACCCGGCTCGCTGTACAGGTTCTGCGTCTTGAGGGTGCCGCGATACTCGCCGGAGCGGAGGGAAGAGGCCTTCGAGATCACGAACCTGAGCCTCGCCGGGCTGAGGACGTCGATGAGCTGGTCGCCGCGCTGGCCGTAGTCCTGCCAGGACGGGTTGTCCTTGCCGAACGTGACCCAGGTCTTGCCCTCCGGCATCGGACCCCATTGGAAACCCTGGACGTAGGTATAGCGGCCCACGTTGACCGCGCGAAAGGGAGTGCGCATCGCTTCCAGCTCTTCAGCGGGCAGGGCGGCCTGGAGACCGGGGGTGATCACCCCCCGGGAGGTGAGGTCGTAGCCGACTACTCCGGACTTTCCGAATCCGATCCTGCCGGTGGTCCGGCGGATGTAGGTCTGCTTGTCTCCCGAAATGCTCGTCCGGGCGGTCTCGGAAACCAGAACCCCTCGCCCCGCCGCGAACTGCTGCCGGAGAGCGTGGACCGGGTCGGCGGAGGAAGCGGCATGAGCGGCACCGGCACCGGCCAACAGCGCGGCGAGCATACCGAACAGAACGGCAAGCACATTGAGGCGCTTCATATCGCTCCCTGATTCGCGGCACGGGACAGAAATCCTGCCGCCTTCGAATCACGAAGTGATCTCGAAGGCGGGCGGATTTCGCTCTTCGTCGATTTCCGTCCGCCCGGCCGAGCCGTGGTCTGCCGGAAATCAGTACGCGACGGTGAAACGGGTCCGGTGGTGGCGCGGTTGTTCGGCCTCGTCCAGCAACGCCACCGCGAGGTCCTCGATCGAGATCCGGGATTCGCCGTCGGCGTCGACCACCAGCTCGTCGCCGCCCACCCGGTACTGGCCGGTCCGCTCACCGGGGACGAGCAGATCGGCCGGGCTCAGGTAGGCCCAGTCCACGACGGTGTTCGCCCGGCAGGCCGCCAGCTGGTCGACGCACGCGGCCGCGATCGGCAGCAGGAAGGACGGATAGCCCGCCTGGTCCATCAGGCGGCCGCCGCCCTCGACGGTGAGGCTGCCCGCGCCGCCGACGAGCAGCAGGCGTACGCCGGTCTTGGCGCACGCCGTGAGCAGCGTGGTGGCGACCGTGACCAGCTGGCTCTCGTCGCCGGGCGCCGGGCAGGTCGCGGTGATCACCAGGTCCTGCCCGGTGGTCAGCGCGACGACGTCGTCCACGTCGGTCGCGTCGCCGACGCGGACGCGCGCCTCGCCGGGCAGTCCGGCGAGGCGCACCGGATTGCGGGCCACTCCGGTCACCTCGTGTCCGCGGGACACGGCCTCGGCGACGACGCGTCTGCCCACGTTCCCGGTCGCCCCGAACACTGTGATGCGCATGCCTCTGCTTCTTCCTCTCGATTGCGGGGGTGCCGCGGGCGGTAATCTTGCGGTGTGCCCGATCATGTGGACCACGTCCTGCAGCAGTGGGCCGACGCCCGCCCTGACCTGGACGTGTCCCCGATGGCGGTCTTCGGCCGGCTGTCGAGGCTGACGCAGCTCGTCAACAACGAGCTGCGCCGCACGTTCGCCGAGCACGACCTGGACCCCTCGTCGTTCGACGTCCTGGCCACCCTCCGCCGCGGCGGTCGGCAGGCCCCGGCGGAGCTGATGCGCTCGGCCATGATCACCTCGGGGGCGGTCACCCAGCGCCTCGACCGGCTGGAGGCGCGGGGCCTGGTGACGCGGACGCCCAGTGACATCGACGGCCGTGGTGTCCACGTCGATCTGACCGACGCCGGTCGCGAGCTCATCGACCGGGCGCTGCCCGACCACGTGGACACCGAACGGCGCCTGCTCGCCGGGCTCACCCCCGCCCAGCGGGAGAACCTGGCCGAGACCCTCAGGCAACTGCTGATGTCACTGGGCGACGAGCGGGCTTCCTAGGCCCGCCTGGCGCCGGACACCACCAGCGACGTCAGGATCACGAGCCCCGCCGCGACCCACAGCACGCCGGTCACGGTGACCGCCCCGACGATGAGGCTGGCGAACAGCGCTCCCAGCGCGATCGCGAGGTTGAACATGCAGGTGTTCAACCCCGTGGCGGCCTCGATGCCCTGCGGCGCCGCCTTGATGATCCAGGTCTGCACGCTCACCGGCAGGCCGCCGAACGCGAACCCCCACGCGATCAACAGGATCGACCCGGTGACCGCGTTGCCGCCGAGGAACGGGAACGCCGCCAGGATGACCGCGAGCGCGACGCTGACCGCGACGATCGTGCCGCGGACGTTGCGGCCCGCCCACGAGCCGGCGATGAGGTTGCCGGCCATCCCGGCCACGCCGTACGCCAGCAGCAGCGGGCCGACGAACGCCGCGCCGACCCCGGAGACGTCCTGCAGGATCGGGCTGACGAACGTGAAGGCGCCGTAGTGCCCGGACACCAGCAGGAAGGTGGCGGCGACACCGACCCGGACGGCGGGTGTGCGCAGTTGCTCGCCCAGCGTGCGCAGCCGGACGGGCTCGGACGCCGGCATCTTCGGCAGCAGCACGGCCAGCGCGATCACCAGCAGGAGCGCGACCGCGGCGACCACGCCGAACGCGACGCGCCAGCCGGTGAGCTCGCCGACGAGCGTGCCCGCGGGGACACCGAGGACGTTGGCGGCCATGGCGCCGAAGAAGATCAACGAGGTGGCCCTGGCGACGTGCGCCTCGGGGACCAGCCGGACGCCGAGACCCCCGGCGAGCGCCCAGGATCCGCCGATGCTGACGCCCACGAACAGCCGGGCCACCATCAGCACGGCGTACGACGGGGTCACCGCGGACACGACGTTGGCCACCAGCGCCAGCAGGATCAGGCCGAGCAGGACCACCCGCCGGTCCAGCCCGCGGATCGCCACGGGCAGCAGCGGCGCGGTGACGGCGGCGACCAGGCCGGACACGGTCACCATCAGGCCGACTTCGCCGTCGGAGACGTGCAGGCCGCCCCCGATGGCCGTGAGCAGGCCCATGGGCAGGTTCTCGACGGTGACCACCAGGAAGGTCCCCAGCGCGACGGCGATCACCGCGAGCCAGTTCTTGAGGGGGACGCGATCCGGTTTGCCGGTCCCGGCGGAGACGGACTCGATGACTGTCATCTGGTTCCTCCTGTGCGCGTGGGCCCGGTCGGGCAGGCGAGAACTGACGTCGTGCGTCGGTCGGGTCGTGCTCTGGTGCCGATCGGCCCCGGCGGCCGTGGACGAGCGGTAGGCGAAGTCGCTTAGCACTAAGAGACATTACCTTAGTGCTAAGAGATCCGCCAGACGGGAGGCCGGCCGGGTTCGAGACGCGCCGGCCGGTGGCGGCATCCGGGCGGCGGGAGCGGGCGCGAGACGCGGGGGTCGCGGTGCCCGGGGGCCGGGAACCGTGCCGGCGAATCACCCGGGGAAAGCGATTGCTCGTGGTGCATTCTCACCACCGCCGTTTCTCGCGCGTGCTCGTCGGGGCACTCAGAAACGGAGGCTAGTTACACGTTTCCCGGCGGGTCAACGAGAGTCGCGCACGACTCGGGACGGGCCCTTTGTCGATAGGGGTCATGTGGGGTTGCCGGCCGTCTCTGCCGTGCTCGCGCCGGGGGCACCCGAAAAGTCCAAAGGTGCCCCGGATCGTCCTGGCATGCTGTGGGGCTGCTAGGGGTTGTGGGAAAAGCCCGCCGACGCGAATTCTGAATAGGCCTCGCAGGCCCGGAGTATTCGCGCCGTTGCGAATTCCCTCTCGAAAGGCCGCACTGTCGCGAGCTGTTCAATGCCATCGTTCGTGGCCGTTTGCAATTCGTTTCCGACCGAGGCCGCTCAGGCCGGTTCGAAAGGCGGGTCAACATGCAGGGACTGATTCAGGTGGCCGGTGTCATCGACCAGGCCGAGGCGGACCTGATCCGCGAGGAAGGGGCGGACTGGCTCGGCTTCGCCTTGCGGCTGCCGGCGAAGAACGAGGACCTGTCCGAGGAGGACGCCGCGGCGATCGTCAAGGAGATCCAGCCGGAGCACAGGGGCGTCGTGATCACCTACTTGACCGACGCCGAGGAGATCAAGGAATTCTGCGAGGAGCTGGGCGTCACCGCGATCCAGCTGCACGGCGACGTGACGGGCGAGGAACTGCGGAAGCTGCGGCGCATCGCCCCCGACCTGTACGTGCTCAAGAGCCTCGTGGTCAAGCAGGACAACCTCGACGAGCTGGCCGCGATCGTGGACGAGGCGGCCGAGTGGGTCGACATGTTCATCACCGACACCTTCAACCCGGCCACCGGTGCCAAGGGCGCCACCGGACTGCTGCACGACTGGTCGATCAGCGCCGAACTGGTCCGCATCTCGCCCAAGCCGCTGATGCTCGCCGGCGGGCTGAACCCCGACAACGTCGCCGCCGCGATCACCGAGGTCCGCCCGGCCGCCGTCGACGCGCACACCGGTCTGGAGGACCCGGTGACCCGCCGCAAGGACCGGCTGAAGGTGCGGAAGTTCGTCCAGGAGGCCCGCAGGGCCTTCGCCCAGCTGGAGGCGGGTGAGAAGGCATGACCATCACGACGGCGCAGGCCACCGGCACCGTACATCTGCTGCCGCAGACCAGGCAGCTGCGGGCGCTGCACACGATCATCCGCGACCGGGACGCCGACCTGGAGCGTTTCGTCACCACGTCGGGCCGGATCATCCGCCAGCTCATCGAGACGGCCCTGGACCTCCTGCCGTTCGAGCCGTTCGACGTGCAGACCCCGGTGGGGCGCACCTACCACGGCCTGCGGCCGGCCCTGCCGATCTGCGGGGTGTCCGTCCTGCGCGCCGGGGAGAGCATGGAGTCCGAGCTGCGGGCGATGTCGCCGGGAGTGCGGATCGGCAAGATCCTCATCCAGCGGGACAAGGTGACGAAGCTGCCGCGGCTGTACTACTCCGCGCTGCCCGCGGACATCGACCGCAGGAGCGTGCTGCTGCTGGACCCGATGCTCGCCACCGGCGGGACCGCGCTGGCCGCCATCGAGGTGCTGCTCGACCACGGGGTCGCGGAGGACGACATCGTCTTCGTCACCCTGCTGTCGGCGCCGGAGGGCATCGACGCGGTCCACGCGCGTCACCCCAACCTGCGGATCGTCACCTCGGCCATCGAGGAACGGCTGAACGAGAACGCCTACATGATCCCCGGCATCGGCGACTTCGGCGACCGGTACTTCGGTACGGACGTCACGCGCTGACATCCTCCCCTCCATGAGGGGAGGGGACTCCAGCCGTCGCCGGTCGGACCTTTCCTGCTTCACCGGCGACAGCCCCCGGGACGAATCCACCCCAGGGTTTCACGTGGCCTCTTCCACAGGCTGTGCACATCCCGCCGGCCCGGCGGTAGGCCCGACCGGCTTGCGGCGCAGCCCAGGCCGGTCACCCGCGGGGGAGCGCGGGAAACGGGTGACGGCGCCGAGGGCCGCGGTTTCCCAGTAACCCTTGTCCGCCCATCGCAGGGGGAGGAAATGATCACCACTCCAGCCGTTGAAGCGAGACGGGAACCACCGGAGGACACCTGTCTTCCCGATCTGCTCGACGCTCAGGCCCGGTTGCGCCCGGGCGCCACGGCGGTCGTCTGCGGAGAGCGGCGGCTGACCTTCCGCGAGCTCGCGGAGGGCGGCGCGGCCCTCGGGGGGCACCTGCGGGAGCTCGGCGTGGACCTCGACGAGTGTGTGGGGCTCTTCGTCGAGCCGTCGATCGACCTGATGGTCGGCGTGTGGGGAATCCTGCGGGCCGGCGGCGCCTACCTGCCGCTGTCCCCCGAATATCCCGAAGAGCGCCTCCGCTACATGATCGAGGACGCCGGCGTGCGGGTCGTCGTCACGCAGGACGAGCTCGTGGGCAGGCTGACCGAGCTGGCGCCCGCCGGGACGCGGATCGTCACCCTGAAGGACGCGGAAGGGTTCGCGGGTTCGCCCGGAGGCGACCGGCACCCCGGCCGCCACCCCGATCGTCACCCGGGCCTGCGTCCCGGCAACCTCGCGTACGTCATCTACACCTCCGGCAGCACCGGCAAGCCGAAGGGCGTGATGATCGAGCACCGCAGCATCGTCAGCCAGATGCGGTGGCTGCGGGCCGCCTACGGGATCGACCAGGACAAGGTCATCGTGCAGAAGACGCCGATGAGCTTCGACGCGGCGCAGTGGGAGATCCTCGCGCCGGTCTGCGGCTCCGTGGTCGTCGTCGGCCCGCCCGGGGTCTACCGGGACGCCGAGCGGCTGATCGACGTCATCAGGACGCACGACGTCACCACGCTGCAGTGCGTTCCGACGCTGCTGACGGCGCTGCTGGACACCGAGGAACTGCAGAGCTGCACCTCGCTCACGCAGGTCTTCACCGGCGGCGAGGTCCTGTCCAAGACGCTGGCGACGAGCTTCCTCGACACCATGTCCGGGTGCGCGCTGGTCAACCTGTACGGCCCCACCGAGTGCACGATCAACTCGTCGGCGTACACCGTGGACCGGGCGACCGTCGACGAGGGCCCGAACGCGATCTCGATCGGGGCGCCGGTCGACCACACCGAGTACCACATCCTCGATCTGGCCGGGGCGCCGGTGGCCGTCGGCGAGATCGGCGAGCTGTTCATCGGAGGCGTCCAGGTCGCCCGCGGCTACCTGCACAAGCCCGAGCTGACCGCCGAGCGGTTCGTGGACAACCCGCTCGGCGAGGGCAGGCTGTTCAAGACCGGCGACCTCGCGTACTGGAACGCCGACGGCACCGTCCAGTTCGTCGGCCGCGCGGACAACCAGGTCAAGCTGCGCGGATTCCGGGTCGAGCTGGACGAGATCAAGCTGGCCATCGAGACCCACGACTGGGTCAAGCACGCCGCGGTCATCGTCAAGAACGACCCGCGCACGGGGTTCCAGAACCTGATCGCCTGCGTGGAGCTGAATCCCAAGGAAGCGGCGCTGATGGACCAGGGCAACCACGGCGCGCACCACCAGTCCAAGGCGAGCAGGCTCCAGGTCAGGACGCAGTTGTCCAACCCCGGCGTCCGGGACGCCGCGGAGCTCGACGGCAGGCCGGTGATCGACCTGCCGGGCAAGCAGGCGACCGCGCGGCAACGCGGCCTGGCGTTCGCCCGCAAGACCTACCGGTTCTACGAGGGCGGGGAGCTCGGCCGGGGCGACATCCTGAAGCTGCTGGCCAGGAAGCCCGCGGGCGCGGACCCCCGCGGCCTCGACACCGTCGGCCTGGAGGAGCTCGGCGAGATCCTGCGCTACTTCGGCCAGCACCTCAGCGAGGAACGCCTGCTGCCGAAGTACGCGTACGCCTCGCCGGGGGCGTTGTACGCGACCCAGCTCTACCTCGAGATCAACGGGATCGGCGACCTGCGGCCGGGCTTCTACTACCACCACCCCGTGCACCACCGGCTCGTGCTGGTCGGGCCGGCCGCCGGGGGAGCGGAGCCGCGGGTGAGGCTGCACTTCGTCGGCAAGAAGCGGGCGATAGAGCCGGTCTACAAGAACAACATCCGCGAGGTCCTGGAGATCGAGACCGGCCACATGATCGGGCTGTTCGAGAAGGTGCTGCCCGAGTACGGCCTGGACATCAGGGCCCTGGAATACGCGCCGGCCACGAAGGACCACCTGGACTGCGCCGCCGAGGACTACTACCTCGGCACGTTCGAGCTGGTCCCGTACGCCGGGCCGCGCCCGGACGAGATCGACCTCTACGTCCAGGCGCACCCCGGGAAGATCGCCGACCTGCGGGCGGGGCAGTACGCCTACGAGAACGGCCGGCTGCGGCTGATCTCCGACGAGCTCATCCTCAAGAAGCAGGTCATCGCGATCAACCAGCAGGTCTACGACCGGTCGAGCCTCGGCATCTCGGTGATCAGCAGGAACGACGAGGACTGGCTGCGCTACATCGACCTGGGACGCACGCTGCAGCGCCTGTCGATGAACGACGTGAACATCGGGTTCATGTCGTCCGGATACAGCTCGAAGTCCGGCGACGACCTGCCCTCGGCGCGCCGGATCGACGGAATCCTCCGCGAGCTCGGCCGGCCCACCGGCCCGTCCTACTTCTTCATCGGCGGCCGCGTGAGCGACGAGCAGCGGTTGAGCGAGGGGATGAAGGAGGACTCGGTCCACATGAAGGGACCGGCGGAGATGATCAGGGACGACCTGATCAACTTCCTGCCGGACTACATGATCCCCAACAAGGTCGTCGTGCTGGACCGGCTCCCGTTCACGGCGAACGGGAAGATCGACGTCAGGGCCCTGGCCGAGTCCGACGCGACGAACGTGGACAACGCCGACCGGCCGTACATCGCGCCGCGGACCACGACCGAGCGCCGGATCGCCGAGCTGTGGAAGAAGGCGATGAAGCGGGAGACCGTCTCGGTGCAGGACGACTTCTTCGCCTCCGGCGGCAACTCGCTCATCGCCGTCGGGCTGATCAACAAGATCAACCGCGAGTTCTGCGGCTCGCTGCCCCTCCAGGTGCTGTTCGAGTGCCCCACGATCGAGAAGCTCGCCCGGCGGGTCGACGGACGCGAGTCCGAGGCGTGCTCCCGGCTCGTGCCGTTGCAGCGGGAGGGCGCGGGCCGGCCCGTCTACTGCTGGCCCGGCCTCGGCGGCTACACGATGAACCTGCGCACGCTGGCCGCCAGGATGGGCGCCACTCAGCCCTTCTACGGGATCCAAGCGTACGGGATCAACCCCGAGGAGGTCCCGTACGCGACCATCGGCGAGATGGCGGCCGAGGACGTCAAGGCGATCCGGCGGCTGCAGCCGTCGGGTCCGTACACGCTGTGGGGATACTCGTTCGGCGCGCGCGTCGCGTTCGAGGCCGCCTACCAGCTGGAGCAGGCCGGTGAGCGGGTGGAGCACCTGTTCCTGATCGCGCCGGGCTCGCCGAAGGTCCACCTGGCGGGCACGTCGGAGCACGAGCGCGAGGCAGGCTTCGGCAACAAGGCGTACGTGACGATCCTCTTCTCGGTCTTCGCCGGCACGATCACGGGGCCGCTGCTGGAGCGGTGCCTGGCCGAGGCCGTGGACGAGGAGAGCTTCGCCGCCTTCATCCACCGCAGCTTCCCCGATCTGGACATCGACCTCGTACGCCGGATCATGCGGGTGGTGGGGGAGACCTTCGAGTTCAGCTACACCTTCCGCGAGCTGGCCCGGCGGCGGATCGACGCACCGATCACCATCTTCAAGGCCAGGGGCGACGACTACTCGTTCCTGGAGAACAGCAGCGGCTATTCGGCGACGGCCCCGGTCGTCGTCGACCTGGAAGCCGATCACTACGGCCTGCTCAGGGATCCGGAGATCGACGAGCTGGTCGGAGCCATCAGGGATCGTCTCGGGACCCACCGTAAGGAGATCATCATGCCGCACGTCAGCATCAAGCACTTCCCGGTCCCCCTCACCGAGCAGCAGCACTCCGACCTGGTCGCCGCGGTGACCAAGGCGATGACGAGCGCCTTCGGCTGTGAGGAGGGCTCGGTGTCGATCATCCTGGAGCCGGTCGCGAAGGAGCTGTGGGACGAGAAGGTCTACATCCCGGAGATCCTCAACCAGAAGCACAAGCTGAACAAGCTGCCGAACTACGGCCCGGCCGCGAACTGAGGGGCGACGATGACCCGGGAGCATGGACGCGTCCCGCTGGTGTACAGCGAGGAGGTCGCGGACGCACTCGCCGAGGGCCGGCCGGTGGTGGCGCTGGAGTCGAACGTCATCACCCACGGCCTGCCCTATCCGGACAACGCCGCGACCGCGCGGAAGGTCGAGGACGCGGTCCGCGCGGGCGGCGCCGTCCCGGCCACGATCTGCGTCGAAGGCGGGCAGATCAAGGTCGGCATGACCGACGAGGACGTCGAGCGGTTCGCCTCGACGCCCGGCATCCCCAAGGTCAGCAGCCGGGACCTGCCGGTGATCCTGGCCCAGGGCGGACTCGGCGCGCTGACCGTGGCCAGCTCGGTGGTGGCGGCCGAGCTGGCCGGCATCCCGTTCTTCTCGTCGGCCGGCATCGGCGGTGTGCACCGGGGCGCGGAGAAGACGATGGACGTCTCCTCCGACCTGATCCAGTTCACCCGGTCGAAGGTGGCCGTCGTCTGCGCCGGGGCCAAGAGCATCCTCGACCTGAACCTGACGATGGAGTATCTGGAGACCCACTGCGTGCCGGTGGTGTCGTACCGGTCGGACGACTTCCCCGCGTTCTACTGCGTCTCCAGCGGCATCCGCAGCCCGCAGCGGCTGGACGACGAGCGGGTGATCGCCCGGGCGGTGGAGAACCACTGGGCGCTGGGCAACAACAGCTCGTTCCTCATCACCACGCCGGTGCGGGAGGAGGACGCGATCGACGCGTCCGAGGTGGACGCCGCCATCGCCGATGCGATGGCCGCCGCCGAGCGGGACGGCGTCCGCGGCAACGCGATCACCAAGTATCTGATGCGCGCGGTGGACGCGGCCACCGAGGGCCGGTCGTCCAGGGCGAACATGTCCGTGCTGGTCAGTACGGCCGAGGTCGGCGGCCGCCTGGCCGCGGCGCACGCCGAGTTCGTCAGGGAGACCGCCTGATCCGAGCGCTGGACCGCCCCGGAGCACGACCGCTCCGGGGCGGTTCGGTGTCTCGGAGGAGTCGCCTGCGGAAAATCAAGGGATGGCGCCGGGGCCGGTTCGCGCGGTACAAACGTCCCACGCATTTTTTCAGGGCTTGATACAAGCGCGGGCCCGCGAGAGAGCGCTCTCTCGGCTGTGTACGCAGCGGAAAGGACGAACCGTATGACGACCCTGACTCCTGGCACTGGGACTCCTGGAACTGGGAGTCCCACGAGGCGGCGCTCCGGCCGCCGGCTGATCGGCCGGGCGTTCACGTTCGGTCTCGTGCTCACGACCGCCGTCGTGACGGCGGGAACGACGGCCGCCACCGCCGCCGCACCGGCCCCGGCCTCGGCCTCCGGAAACCACGGGAACCACGGAGGCGCCCCCGACCTCGGGCCCAACGTCACCGTCTTCGACCCGAGCATGCCGGTCGACCAGATCCAGGCGACCCTGGACGCGGCGCACACGGCGCAGGTCGACAACGAGATGGGCACCGAGCGCCACGCCTACCTCTTCAAGCCCGGCACGTACGGCACCGCCGAGCACCCGCTCCAGATCAAGGTCGGCTATTACACCGAGATCGCCGGCCTGGGCGCCTCGCCCACCGACGTCGTCATCAACGGCAAGGTCGAGGTCTACAACCGCTGCCTGGAGAACAACGGCACCGGCAACTGCCTCGCGCTCGTCAACTTCTGGCGCACGCTGTCGAACCTGTCGATCAACATCAACGCGGCGGGCCAGGACGGCTGCCGCCAGTCGGCGAACTTCTGGGCCGTCTCCCAGGCGGTCTCCATGCGCCGCCTCAACGTCAGCGGCGGCACCCTGTCGCTGATGGACTACTGCACCGCCGGCCCGCAATACGCCAGCGGCGGCTTCATCGCCGACTCCCGGCTGCCGTCCGTCACCAACGGCTCCCAGCAGCAGTGGCTGACCCGGAACACCGAGGTCGCCGGATGGTCCAACGCCGTGTGGAACCAGGTCTTCTCGGGCGTCGTCGGCGCGCCGGACGAGTCCGGGTTCCCGAACCCGCCCTACACCACCGTGGAGAACACCCCGGTCAGTCGGGAAAAGCCCTACCTGTACGCCGACGCGGAGGGCAGGCTCAACGTCCGCGTGCCCGCCGCCAGGAAGAACACGCGCGGCGTCTCGTGGGCGAACGGCATGACGCCGGGCCGCACGCTGCCGCTGTCGGACTTCTACGTCGCGAAGCCGTCCGACTCGGTGCAGGTCATCAACAGCCAGCTCGCGCGCGGCAAGAACCTGCTGCTCACGCCCGGCGTGTACGACATCGCGCGGAGCATCGAGGTCAAGCGCCCCGACACGGTGGTCCTCGGGCTCGGGCACGCCACCCTCACCGCCGTACGCGGCGCGGTCCCGCTCGACGTCGCCGACGTCCCCGGCGTGGTCGTCGCCGGAGTCACCGTCGACGCGGGTCTCCAGAAGTCCCCCGCCCTGCTGCGGGTGGGCAGTGAGCACGGCGGCCACCGGACCTCGGCGGACAACCCGACGACGCTGTCCGACGTGTACTTCCGGGTCGGCGGCCCGCACGTCGGCAAGACCGAGACCGCTCTCGAGGTCGACAGCGACAACGTGCTCATCGACCACACGTGGGTGTGGCGCGCCGACCACGGCGTCGAGGGCCTCACCGACACGCAGCGCTGGAACACCAACATCGGCCGCTACGGCGCCGTCATCAACGGCGACCACGTGACGGCGACCGGCCTGTTCGTCGAGCACTTCCAGCGCTACAACACGGTCTGGAACGGCGAGGACGGCACGACGATCCTCTACCAGAACGAGCTGCCGTACGACCCGCCCACGCAGGCCGACTGGATGAACGGCTCCGTGGAGGGCTACGCCGGTTACAAGGTCGGCGACCGCGTGAAGAGGCACAACCTCTACGGCGCGGGCGTCTACGTCTTCAACCAGAACAACCCGCAGATCCACACCGAGAACGGCTTCGAGGTCCCGCAGACCCCGGGCGTGAAGCTGCACCACATCATGACGGTCAACCTCAACGCCGGGACGATCGACCACGTCGTCAACGGCGTCGGCGACGCGGCCGACACGACCAAGGTCGGCGCGCCGCAGTACGTCACGGACTACCCGGCCCGGTAGTCACCCGCGTGGGCCGGGGTCCCCGGACTCCGGCCCACCTGCTCACACCGTGTCGCCGGACTCGCAGCGCCGTTTGAGGCTCTCCGCCTCCGTGCGTACGTACCTGCGGGTCCGGCCACCGATCAGCAGGCTCATCAGCGGCGCGAGCGGTCCGGACTGGTCGATCCCGAGCAGGACCGACGCCCCGCCCTCCCGGGGCGTGAGCAGGTGCGTCGCGACCGTGGTGACGCCCCCGCCGGTCGCCCGCCAGGCGAAGGACCTGCCGTCGGTGAACTCCGTCACCTGCCAGACCATCGGGGGAAGCCCCGGCTGCTTGATCCGCACCCGGACGCCGAGGGCCAGCGGGCCGTCGCCGAGGGGCTCGACCGTGGTCATCGTCGGGGTGAACTCGGGCCATCCGGCGACGTCCGTCATGACCCGCCAGACCCGATCCGCGGAGGCGTCGATGTCGACGCCGGTCTCGAACCGCATGCCCGCACTCCCTTTTCGTCTCCGACCCGGGTGGCCCGGCGGCTCAGGTGAGAGCCGCGGACGCCCTCACGATGATGCGGCCATCCCCCGCGGTTGATCAACGGGCCTGCGGGCGGCGTCCGGCGACGAGGTGGGCGTAGACGATGATGTTGTCGCGGTAGTGGCCACTGGCGGTGTCGAAGGCCCCGCCGCAGGTGATGAGGCGCAGGCCGGGGAACTTCACCATCCCGTAGACCTTTCGGGTGGGGAAGCGGTCCTTCGGCACGCTCTCCAGGGAGTCCACCTCGAAGATCACCTGGGTGCGGTCCTTCCTGGAGATCCTCACCGTGTCGCCCGGCCGCAGGTCCCCGAGCCGGAAGAAGACGCCGGGCCCCTTCTTCGAGTCGACGTGACCGGCGATGACCGCGGGACCGGGCGAGCCCGGCGACGGACCGAGGCGATACCACCCGGCCTCGTCGACCCTGTCGAGGGGCGGGACCTCCAGCGTCCCGTCCGGATTCTTGCCGAGCGTCATCAGCGTGGTCCGCACCCCGATCTTCGGAATCTCCAGCATGACCGGCGGTGACGACGACAGGGCGCGCGCGGTGGCCTTCGGATGCGCCCGGGGAGTGGAGGCGCTGGCGGGAGGCGCGGGCGGCGCCGCTTGAGGGTCGCCGGAGCACCCGGCGGCGACCGTGACGGCGACGGTGACCGCGGACAGGTTCAGTAGGACGGCGACAGCCGACCTGCCCATTTCATCACCGTTCCCGTACTGAAATCTCACGGCACATCTTATGTCTCTTTGATGTCAACCGGTCACTCCCATCACGCGTGTAACCTCTTGGAAGTAGTCACCACAATGCGGCGGTTTGCTGGGAGCTGGACGGGTTTCAAGTGGTTCAGTCAGAAACTCTGCCCAGGCCGCCGGAGATCGGGCGCGGCGGGCACGCTGTCACGCCGGTCCACCCGGGAAACCCCGCGGAGGCCGGCACGGGCCGGCATCGGGCCGCGAAGGGCGCCGACGGCAAGCGGGACCTCCCGGAGGTCGATCCCTCGCGCATGCACGTCACCGTGCTGGTCCCGGCGCACAACGAAGAGGACCAGATCGCCGAGACGATGACGTCGCTGCACGGTCAGCGGCGCAGGCCCAACCGCGTCATCGTGATCGCGGACAACTGCACCGACAGGACCGCGGACATCGCACGCGCGCACGGCGCCGAGGTGATCAGGACGGTCGGCAACCGCCATAAGAAGGCGGGCGCGCTCAACCAGGTGCTCGAGGTCCTGCTGCCCCAGCTGGGATCCCGGCACGCCGTGCTGGTCATGGACGCGGACTCGGCGCTCGATCCCGGTTTCATCCACCACGCCGTCCTCCGGCTGGCCACCGGCGAACTGGCCGCGGTGGGAGGCACCTTCACCGGCAAGCCGGGCGGCGGCATGGTGGGCATGTTCCAACGCAACGAGTACGCGCGCTACGCCCGGGACGTGCGGCGGCTGCACGGAAAGGCGCTGGTGCTCACCGGGACGGCGACGCTCTTTCGCGCGCTCGCGCTCAAGGAGGTCGTCAGGGCCCGCCGCAGCGGCCGGCTCCCCGGCCGTGACCAGGTGTACGACGTGCGCGTCCTGACCGAGGACAACGAGCTCACCCTGGCGCTGCTGCACCTGAGGTTCCGCATCCTGTGTCCCGCGGAGTGCACGCTCACCACCGAGGTCATGGAGACCTGGAAGGACCTGTTCAAGCAGCGGCTGCGGTGGAAGCGAGGGGCGCTGGAGAACCTCACCGACTACGGCTGGACGCGGGTCACGTTGCCCTACTGGGGCCGTCAGCTGCTGTCGCTGATCGGGATCATTGTGATCTTCGCGTACCTGGGCGCCACGGCCTGGTCGATCGCGGTCACGGGCACGCTCAACTTCCATCCGCTCTGGATGGCGGTGACGGGCGTCTTCATGGTCGAGCGGATCGTGACCGTACGGAGTAGGGGCGGCAGGCAGATGGCCGTCGCCGCCCTGCTGTTCGTCGAAATGATCTTTGACGTCTTCCTGCAGATCGCACAGGCGAAAGCCTTCTGGGACGCCGCATGGCGTCGGGAAAGGAAATGGTAAACATGTACAACAACCCACCCATCGGGGGCGTCGCGGCGGGCTTCGGCGGTGCGGCGCTGACCGCCCCGTTCATGGGCTGGAACGCGCTCTGGATCGCCCTGGGCCTGTTCACGCTGGTTTCGGCCGCGGTGGCGGTCAAGCGGATCATCCCGAAGCGGGAGTCCTGATCCCGTTCGGCGAGGCTCAGCGCCGGCCGGGAAGGCCGGCGCCGAGCCCGGCGTCCCTGGCGCGGGCCACTGCGGCGGCGCGGTCGCTCACCCCGAGCTTGCCGTACACCGCGCTCACGTAGTTGCGGACCGTCTTGTCGGAGACGTAGAGCCGGGAGGCGATGGCGGCGTTGGACAGCCCGCGTGCCATCAGGTCGAGGATCTCCACCTCGCGCTCGGTGAGCTCGGGCAGGACCGGGTTGGCCACGGGCCGCCGGGTTTCGGCGCCGACGAGCCCGGCGAGTGCCCGGGCGGCGTTCGGGCCGAAGTAGGCGCCGCCGTCCCCGCATGCCTCGAGCGCCCGCAGGATCTCGGCCCGGCCCGCCCCCTTGAGAAGATAGCCGCGGGCGCCCGCCCGTACGGCCGCCGCCAGCGACTCGTCGGACTCCAGCATCGTCAGCACCACGACGGCGACGCCCGGAAGCTCTGCCCGCAGCCTCCCGGTGGCCTCAACGCCGTTCATGACCGGCATGTGCAGGTCCATCAGGACGATGTCGGGCGTGAGCCGGACCGCCAGCTCGACGGCGGCCGCCCCGTCACCCGCCTCGCCCACGACCGTGACGTCGGGACGGCCGGACAGCGCCGCGATCAGCCCCTCGCGGTACATGGGGTGATCGTCCACGATCAGCACGCGCATCTCACACCTCGACTCTCGGCAGCCGCACGCGGATCTCGGTGCCGCCGTCCACCGGGGCAAGAATCTCGCATTTCCCATCAAGCTGGGCGGCGGCCTCCGTCATCGACTCCAGGCCGACGCCCGCTCGCCACCCCGGGCCGGAGCCGGCCATGCCGACGCCGTCGTCCCGTACGGTGAAGTGCAGCGCGTCGGGCGACAGCGCCACGTCGATGTCGCAGCCGCTGGCACGTGCGTGCCGGGCGGTGTTGGCCAGCGCCTCGCCCACGATGCGCAGAGCCGCCGCCTCGGTGGCGGCCGGAAGCGGGGGCAGGCCCTGCTCGGGCAGGCGTAGCCGGACGGCGAGGCCGGGGCGGTCGAAGGCCGCCGCCTGTGCGCGCAGCGCCTCGGCCAGGCCCAGGTCGTCGAGGGCGGACGGGCCGAGGCCGTCCACGATCCTGCGGACGTCGCTCACGGCGCCGGCCAGCCACGCGGCGCATCGGTCGGCCAGTTCACCCGCCCCGGCCGGGTCGGTGGTCACGAGGTCGCGGACGGTCTCCAGTTGCAGCTGAACGGCCGACAGGCTCGGTCCGAGATGGTCGTGCAGGTCCCGGCGCAGCCGGCGGCGTTCCTCGGCGCGCGCGGCGACCAGCGCCCGACGTGACCGGTCCAGGTCCGAGGCGAGCCGGGCGGCGTGCGCCGTCGCGCCCGCCTGCCGGGCCAGCACGTGCAGCAGCCGGGCCTCGGCGGGGCGGAACTCCCCGGCGCGCGGCCGGGTCAGCAGGAGCTCTCCCACCGCCTCTCCGGCGTGCACAAGCGGCACTCGCACAGGATCGGCGCCGAGATCGTCGCCGTGGCGGGACTGCGGCCCGTCGAGGACCAGCACCCACACGGCCGGCACCCGCAGGATCCTGGCGACGTCCCCGGCCAGCCGCTGCAGTGCCTCGGCGGGGGCCGCCGCCGTCTCCAGTGTCGCCCCCAGCCGCCCCAGCGCGTCGTACGGATCAGCCGCGTCGCCGTACAGCAGCCGCCGAACTCCCCGCTGCAACAGCCGGTTGAAAGGAGCCACGCTGACGGCGACCACCGCCGCGGCGACGAGGGGAGCGCCGACAGTGCGGCCGAGCAGATCCCCGAGCAGCGCGACGACGACCGTGTAGCAGACGGCGATCTCGGCCGACATGAGCGACCAGACCAGCCCGCGGCGCAGCACGATCTCCATGTCCCACAGCCGGTACCGCTGGATCGCCGCCAGCACGGAGACCGGCAACGGTACGGCGGACGCCGCCAGCAGCACACCCGAGCCGCGCGCAGGCACCGCCTGGGCAGCGGCCAGAAGGAGCAGGGTGCCCGCCATTCCCGTGGCGACCCACGCCAACTGGCCGCGCCTGTCACCCTCAGCCCGGCGCAGGCGTACGCCCAGGGAGGCGAGCCCGCCCAGCGCCGCGACGGCGATCAGGATCAGGCTGACCGGAAGGAGCGCCTCCGCGCCCGCGACCCCCAGGGGGTTGACAAGGCCGCTTTCGGCCAGCGCCGGATCGTCGCTGTGCTCCCAGGGCAGCAGTGCCCAGGCGGCCGACCCCGTCACCACGGCGACGCACCCGGTGTACATGAGGGGGCGGAACACCCCCACCGGCCGCTCGCCTGACGGCAGCCAGTAGGGAACGACGGCCGCCACGATCGCGTATGCGGGAAGCCAGCTCCAGACCGACAGCCAGAGCACGGTCAGATGGCCGGGCCAGCCGAGCACGGCCGCCGTGGCGGCGTACTCCGCCGCGAGGGCGCCGGTCGCGGCGCTCGCGCTCACCGCGACGAAGAGCCGGCCAAGGACCGTCCGGCCGCGCCGGATCAGGAACGCGCCGGGCGGGCCGTACACCAGAGCGGTCACCGAGATCCACAGCCAGTAGTCGTCGGAGAACCCCGCGGATGACCGCAGCCGTAGCCCGAACCCGGCCAGGGTCGCCGCCGCCGCGGCTCCCGCGACCCACTCCCCGGTCAGCACCAGACGCGAACGCACAAGGGGAATTGTCCGTTATCTGATGTCCCGTCCGCATGGGACAAATCGTCCTTCTTGTAGTTGGCGACTGCGTGCTCAGGCCGCCCGGGACACGGCCGCGCCAGTGTTCGAGTGCGGCCAGACGGGTCGCACGTCAAGAAGGAGCACCAACCCATGAGCACGTCCTCCACCTCCCGCAAGCCCTACCTGCTCGCGGCGGCGGTCGTCGCCGGCCCGTTCGCCGCACTGGTGTGGCACCTGGCCGACACGGTCGGCCTGCCCCGGACCGCGGCGGCGGACTACCTCGGCCAGGTGGCCGCCGACCGGGACGGCTACGCTCTCGGCACTCTGCTCTACATGATCTTCGTCGGCAGTTCCATCCCCGGCGGCCTGGCGGTGATGCGGGTGCTACGCGAACGGGCGCCGCTGGCAGGGACGATCTCCGGGCTGCTGCTCGCCCTGTCCGGCGCGCTCGGGCTGGTCGTGTCGGGCATGAGACCGGTCGTGCTGGGCCTGGCGCCCGAAGGCGGAGCAGTCGCCGAGGCGGTCGCGGCATACGAGAGATACCAGGGCTCGGCATGGTTCGGTGGGGTCATGCTGCCCATGCTGGCGTCGGCCGTGATCGGCCTGGTCACGCAGGCCGCCGCGATCCTGCGTACCGGCGTCTTGCCGCGCTGGACGGCCCCTCTCCTGGTGGCCGGGTTCGTCCTTTCCAGCGGGGAGTTCAATCCCGCGGTCACGGTGGCGGGTGCGCTGGTCCAACTCGCGGGCACCCTGCCGCTGGCCGCCAAGCTTCTCGCCGCCACCGGGGCCGAGAGCGAGTCCGAGCCGGCGCACGCGGCCCTCGCCCGAGGCTGAGACGACGGCGGGAGGGCCCTTTCGTCAGTTTCGGCCGGACTTCGTCTTGAGCCGGGACCTCCCGATCACCCTGAGCCGGTGTCGACAGGATGGGCGGCCTGCGGGCGGTGCCCGTCGTCCCCCGCCTCGTCCCCCGCCTCGTCCCCGGTCGCCCGGCCCCGGCGCAGGGCGGCGACCGCCGTCGCGACGGCGGGCACCAGGATGACCGCCGCCGCGACGTTGACCGCGCGGAAGCCGCCGGCGGCGAGGATCGGCCCGGCCAGCGCGGCCGCCGCGGCGCCCGCGTAGTTCATGCCGGCGTCGGTGGCGCCCTGCAGCGGCACCCGGACGTGGTCCGCGGCGGTGCCGGCGAGCAGCGCCGACGCGGAGATCATCGACGCCGACCAGCCGACGCCGAGCACGATCAGCGCGAGCGCGGTGAGGGTGCTGCCCTCCGAGGCGGACGCGGCCACGAAGCCGAGCACGACGGCCGCCCCGAGCATCAGCATCCCGGCGCACGCCGTGCGGATCGCGCCGATCCGGTCGGCCAGCCACCCGAAGACCGGGCTGAGGGCGTACATGCCGAGCACGTGCAGGCTGATCACCACGCCCACGAGCTGCAGTGACATGCCGTGGTGCTGCATGTGCAGCGGCGTCATCACCATGACCATGACCATCATCGCGTGCGCCACCGCGATGAGCACGACCGCGAACCGCGCCGCCGGGTCGGCCGCCGCCCAGCGCAGCGCCGCCACCGCTCCCACCGTACGGCGGCTCTTGTCCGCCTCGTTGCCGGCCGGCGCGGACGACCGTACGGCGGGCCGGAGGAACACCGCCACCACCGCGCCCGCCAGGGCGAAGGACACGACCGAGAACACGTAGGGACCGGCGAGGCCGGGCAGCCCGAGCCACCGGCCGAACCGGTCGGCGACCTCGCTGAGGTTGGGGCCGGCCACGGACCCGATCGTGGTCGCCCAGATGACGATCGACATCGCCCTGGCCCGGGCGCCCGGGGCCGCGCCGTCCGCGGCGGCGTACCGGGACTGCAGGTTCACCGCCTGCCCGACGCCGAACATGGCCAGTCCGGCCAGCAGCACGGCGAGTTGTGCGACGACGGCGGCCGTGACGATCAGCACGCCGCCGAGCACGGCGATCGCGTACCCGAGGGCGAGCGAACGGCGCCGCCCGTGCCGGGCCGCGACCCCGGCCAGCGGCACCGCGGCGACCGCCGCGCCGAGCACGCTCGCGGCCTGGCCGAGCCCCGCGACGGACGTGCCGCCCAGCCGCTCCAGGAGCAGCCCGCCGACCGCGATGCCGGAGGCGACCGCGACGCCGCCGAGCAGGTTGCCGGTGACGAGGGCACCGATGCCCCTATTGCGCTCCACGCTCGGCACGGACATCACTGCCGGGACCACCTTCCCCTCACGCCGGTCCGGTGTGATCCGGGAAACGGCACTCGATGATATGTCCGGCATGTGGTGATGTGTCTCCCTGTTAAGCCCGGGGCGTGCGGCCCTGATACAAGGGATGTACGGGCGTGCGGAGGGGGGTCCCATGCCTGGAGGCCGGTGGCAGTTCTGGGTGGACCGCGGCGGGACGTTCACCGACGTCGTCGCCCGGCGCCCGGACGGGCGGCTGGTGACACGCAAGCTCCTGTCGGAGAACCCGGCGCGCTACCCCGACGCGGCGGTGGCGGGCATCCGCGCCCTGCTGGGCGTCCAGGCGGGCGAGCCGATCCCGGTCGAGCGGATCGAGTCGGTGCGGATGGGCACCACGGTCGCCACCAACGCCCTGCTGGAACGCCGGGGCGAGCGTACGGCGCTGGTGATCACCAAGGGGTTCGCCGACGCGCTGCGCATCGGCTACCAGAACCGGCCGCGCATCTTCGACCGGCGGATCGTGCTGCCGGAGATGCTGTACGAGTGCGTGACCGAGGTGGACGAGCGGATCACCGCCGACGGCGTGGTGCTCCGGCCGCCCGACCTCCACGGCCTCGCGCCGCGATTGCGGCGCCTCCGCGAGGAGGGCGTCCGCGCGGTCGCGGTGGTCTGCCTGCACAGCCACCTGCACCCGGCGCACGAACGGGCGATCGGGAGCCTGGCCAGGCGCACGGGCTTCGCCCAGGTGTCGTGCTCCAGCGAGGTCAGCCCGCTGATGAAGCTGGTGCCGCGCGGCGACACCACCGTGGTCGACGCCTACCTCTCGCCCGTCCTGCGCCGGTACGTCGAGGCGGTGGCCCGGCAACTGCCCGGCGTACGGCTGATGTTCATGCAGTCGAACGGCGGGCTGGCGGAGGCCGGGCACTTCCGCGGCAAGGACGCGATCCTGTCCGGGCCGGCCGGCGGCATCGTCGGCATGGCGCGCATGTCCCGGCTGGCCGGTTTCGACAAGGTGATCGGCTTCGACATGGGCGGCACCTCGACCGACGTGTCCCACTACGCGGGCGTGTACGAGCGGGTGGTCCAGACCCAGGTGGCCGGTGTGCGGCTGTCCGCACCGATGATCGCCATTCACACGGTGGCGGCGGGCGGCGGGTCCGTCCTGCGTTTCGACGGCGGGCGCTACCGGGTCGGCCCGGACTCCGCGGGGGCCGACCCCGGCCCGGCCTGCTACCGCAACGGCGGCCCGCTGTGCCTCACCGACGCCAACGTGATGCTCGGCCGCGTCCAGCCCGGCCACTTCCCCGAGGTCTTCGGCCCGCACGGCGACCTGCCGCTCGACACCGGCGAGGTGCGGCGGCGGTTCACCGAGGCGGCCGCGGACATCCGCGCGCGGACCGGCGACGAGCGCGACCCCGAGCAGGTCGCCGAGGGCTACCTGCGGGTCGCGGTCGAGAACATCGCCAACGCGATCAAGCAGATCTCCGTGCGGAAGGGCCGTGACGTCACCGAATACGCCCTCATCACGTTCGGCGGCGCCGGAGGGCAGCACGCCTGCGCGGTGGCCGACGCGCTCGGCATCCGCACCGTGCTGGTGCCGCCGATGGCGGGCGTGCTGTCCGCCCTGGGCATCGGGCTGGCCGACACCACCGTGATGCGGGAGCAGTCGGTCGAGGCCCGGCTGGAGCCCGCCGCGGCGCGGCGCCTGACCGGTCTCGCCGACGCCCTGGAGGCGGCGGCACGCCGCGAGCTGTCGGACGAGGGGGTGCCGGCCGGGCGGATCCGGGTGAGCAGGCGGGTGCGGCTGCGCTACGACGGCACCGACACGCCGCTGCCGGTGGACCTGGCCGGGACGGAGGCGATGGTGACGGCGTTCGAGGCCGCCCACCTGCGGACGTACTCCTTCCTCATGGACCGGCCGCTGGTCGCGGAGGCGGTCTCCGTCGAGGCGGTGGGCCTGACCGAGCAGCCCGACCTCTCCGGCCTCGCCTCCGGATCCGGCGCCGCCGAGGGGCGGCCGGTGGACACCGTACGGATGTACACGGGCGGCGCGTGGCGCGAGGTGCCGCTCTACCGGCGGGAACGGCTGCGCCCCGGCGACACGCTCGGCGGCCCGGCGATCGTGGCCGAGGCCGACGCGACCACGGTGGTCGACGACGGCTGGCGGGCCGGGGTGACGCGGTACGGGCACCTGCTCCTGGAACGGGTGCGGGCGCGCCCCCGGGCCGCCGGTGTGACCACCGAGGCCGACCCCGTGATGCTGGAGGTCTTCAACAACCTCTTCATGTCCGTCGCCGAGCAGATGGGCGCCCGGCTGGGGTCCACCGCGCAGTCGGTGAACATCCGGGAGCGGCTCGACTTCTCCTGCGCGCTGTTCGACTCGGGCGGCGACCTCATCGCCAACGCGCCGCACATCCCGGTGCACCTCGGGTCGATGGGCGCGAGCGTCAAGGAGGTGGTCCGCCGCCGGGGCGGCGGGATGCGGCCGGGCGACGTGTACGCGATCAACGACCCCTACCACGGCGGCACCCACCTGCCGGACATCACGGTCGTCACCCCCGTCTTCCACGACGCGGGCCGGGAGATCCTGTTCTTCGTGGCCTCCCGCGGCCACCACGCGGAGATCGGCGGGCTGACGCCCGGCTCGATGCCCGCCGGAAGCAGGAGCGTGCACGAGGAGGGCGTGCTGTTCGACTGCCGGCTGCTGGCGGACCGCGACGGCCTGCGCGAGAAGGAGACGTGGCGGCTGCTCACCGAGGGGCCGTACCCGTCCAGGGACCCCGCGACCAACCTGGCCGACCTGCGCGCGCAGATCGCCGCGAACGCCAAGGGCGTCGAGGAGGTCGGCGCGATGATCGGCCACTTCGGCCTCGACGTCGTGCGGGCCTACATGCGGCACGTGCAGGACAACGCCGAGAGCGCGGTCCGCGCGGTGATCGACGCCCTCAGCGAGGGCCGCTACCGCTACGAGACCGACTCCGGCGCCGTGATCGCGGTGCGCGTCTCGGTGGACCGCGCCCGCCGCACCGCCACGATCGACTTCACCGGCACCTCGCCCCAGCTGGGCACCAACCTCAACGCGCCGTCGGCCGTGGTCACCGCCGCCGTGCTGTACGTCTTCCGCACCCTGGTGGCCGACGAGATCCCGCTCAACGACGGCTGCCTGCGGCCCCTGCGCGTCGTCATTCCGGAGGGGTCGATGCTGGCCCCGGCGTACCCCGCGGCCGTGGTCGCCGGCAACGTCGAGACCTCGCAGGCCGTCACCGGCGCGATCTACGCCGCGCTGGGCGTCCAGGCCGAGGGGTCGGGGACGATGAACAACGTCAGCTTCGGCGACGAACGCCGCCAGTACTACGAGACCGTCGCCTCGGGGTCCGGGGCGGGGGACGGATTCGACGGGGCGGCGGCGGTGCAGACCCACATGACGAACTCCCGGCTGACCGACCCCGAGGTGCTGGAATGGCGGTTCCCCGTGCTGCTCGAGGAGTTCTCCATCCGGCGCGGCAGCGGCGGCGCCGGACGGTGGCGCGGCGGGGACGGGGCGGTGCGCCGCATCCGGTTCCGCGAGCCGATGACGGTCAGCGTGCTGTCCGGTCACCGCCGCGTGCCGCCGTACGGCATGGCCGGCGGCGCCCCCGGCGCTCTGGGCGTCAACCGGGTGCGGCGCGCGGACGGAGAGGTCGTCCACCTCGCGGGATGCGACTCGGTCCGGGTGGAGCCGGGCGACGTGCTGGAGATCGAGACACCCGGCGGCGGGGGATACGGGCCCCCGGAGGGCGGCCTCGGCTGCCGCGCTCCCACCGCAATCGCGCTCCCTTGATGGGGGCTCCGCCCTCCTCGGCCTTCGCGGCGAGGAGGGCGGGCTTCCAGCGGTTTCGCCGTTACCACACCGGGCGGCTTTTTCTGGCGATGGGCCGCGGGGTTTGCGCCTGACATGGCAGGCGCTTGCTCAGAAGTCTCTCATTCGGCCCACAAACGCTGCATTCGGCCGCGTGCAAGACAACTCCATGGTCGCCCAAAGAAAACCGTCACAGCGTCGAGCAGATCGTGCCGTTCAGGCGGAACACGGTGGGAGAGGGATAGGCCCCCTCGTTGGCGCCGACGAACCCGACGGTGACCGAACCACCTGCCGGGATCGTCCTGGTCTGCTCACCTGCTTGCCCACCCGGGACGACCCGCACGTCCCGGCCCTCGGACGTCCCCTCAGTTGTCCACGTGCCGCCCCATCCGCTGGAGACCCGCTCCCCGGCCACCGGGAACCGGAACGTCAGCGCCCCATCCGCCACGTCGGCCGCGCCGCGGTTGGCGACCGTCACCTCGGCGGTGAAGCCCCGCCCCCAGCCCTGCGTCACCCGGTAGCGGACCGCGCAGGTGCTGTCCGGCGGCGTGGGGGCGGTGAAGGTCACCGGCGCGGACGGCCGCGACAGCCGCCCGGTCCGGTCCCTGGCCAGCACGTTGACCGTGTAGGAGGCGCCGGGCTCCAGGTCGCGCAGCGTCAGCGAGGTGCCCCGGGTCGTGCCCAGCAGGACGGTGTCCGCGCCCGTCTGGCGGTACACCTCGTACCCGTCCGCCTTGCGACCGGCTGGGGGCCAGCTCACGGTGACACCGTCCGCTGTGCCGCGCGCCGTCGGCGTGCCCGGGGCGGGTGCGGGCTTCGGGCCCCTCGCCGCCCGCACGGTCATCGTGGTGATCGAGTACGGCGGAAGCGTCCGGGCGTACGCGTCGCCCTGCTCGGCGCGGACGATCCCGGTGGCCCCCCGGGTGAAGGCGTACGTCACCGGGGCCCGGCCGGAGGGGGTGAACCCGGTGTAGCGGAGTCGCACGGGGTAGGCGGTGGCCGGGTCTCTGTTGATCATCACGACGGCCAGGTCGCCGCCGGCCTGCCGTACGGCGTGCACGGCCACCTTCGGCTGGTCCGAGGCAGCCCTGACCAGGCCGTCCCCCGGTCCGGCGGCCGTGTGGAGGATCTCGATGCCGTGATAGGAGGGGAACGGCGTGTTGAGCGGGGGCTCGCAGACGCCGTCGGCGCACTGGCCGAGCGACAGGAAGCCGATGTCCTGATAGTCGGTCTCGCCGTCGATCGTGCCGACCTTCTCCACCGCGTTGTGGGTGTCGAACCAGTCCACGGTGAAGACGCCGTTCTCCAGCGCGGTCAGGTAGGTGTCGGCGGCGAACAGCCCGGCCGCGTGTGTGTTGCGCCCGATGTTGGAGGCGACCTCGGTCAGCGCGAGCGGAACGTCGCGCCCGCCCAGGGCGGCGACGTCGGCCCGCACCTGGGCCAGCATCTCGGCGAGCCCCGGCGGAGAGGCCAGCAGCCCGACGACGTCGCCACTGGTATCCGGGATGCTCGTACCCGGATACCAGTGCACGGTGAAGAAGTCGATCTCGGGTGCCACCACCGGGATGACCGTGTGGTTCCAGCTGGCCGAGTCACCGGCGGCGACCACGCCGTCCGGCCAGCTCCCGGGGATCGTGAGCACCGCCCCGACCTTGATCGTGGGATCGACGGCCTTCATCGCGCGGGCGAACTCGAGCGTGGTGCGGGCGTACGCCGCGGGGCTCTTGTCCGGGTGGTCGTCGGCCTCCCAGGTGGCCCCGTAGTGGCCGTTGCCGTAGAGCTCGTTGCCGACCTCCCAGAACTTCACGCCGTACTTCTTGGTCACGTTGGCGTACCGGACCCACCCGGCGGCCTCCTCCGGAGTGCCGGTGCCGTAGTTCGCGATCACCACGGCCTGCGCGCCTGCCGCCCTGACCGTGCCCATGAACTGGTCGAAACCCGTGCCCGGGGCCACGGTCCCGCCCGGCGCCGTGTGGGTCTCCCAGTGGTAGAGGTCGCCGTACGACCCGCCGGGGTACCGCACCGCGGCGATGTGCGCCCGCTTGTACAGCCGCGCCACCTCCGGGTCGTTCATGTGCGGGTCCCAGACGGCGGCGTTGGCGCCGTACGCCGCCTCGTGGAGGGTGCCGAGCCCGGCGTTCGCGTTCACCGTGATCTCGACGGCGCCGGCCTGTCCCGGTGGAGCGGGCGGCGGACTCTGGGCGGGGTCCGCCGCCGCGAGCAGGGAGGCGGCCAGGAACGCGGCGAGCGGAACGGCCAGGGCTCTGCGCATCGATCACTCCGGTGTCGAAGGGGGACCGGTTCGTGAGGCCAGGCCCCGACGATCGACCGCGGCGATCTCCTGGTCAAGTGAGCGGGACGTCGCCCCTGATCAGTGCGCTCGCCGGGCCCGTGGTTCTTTCATCGGCGGTCTCCCGTCGTGCCCTCGGGCAGCGTGTCGGCGAGGTAGGCGTCGAGGTCGGGGCGGTCGGGGGCGAGCAGGTGCCGCACCCACGCGTCGCGTTCGTGCAGGATCGGCGGCAGCTCCCAGACGCAGCCGATGAGCGGGCGTTCCGGTCGGATGAAGTGGGTGGGATCCCGGTCGGGGCAGCCCAGCGCGGGCTGACCGGCCACCGCGTTGCCGTAGTGCAGGGCGTTGTCCCACGCCCAGGTGTAGGCGTTGATGTAGGCCCCGTCGTCCCCGCCCTTGTGCAGGACGACGAAGGCGGCCGGGGGCGTGCCGTCCGGTTCGGGCAGCAACTCGGGCAGGACGGCGTACGCCGCCTTCTCGACCTCGGGGTCGATCCCGGCCGGGTCGGCGGTGACGTGGTAACGCTTGACGTGGTAGCCGCTCACCTGGATCGGGGGCGGCACGAAGAGCAGTTTCTCCGCGAAAGCCATGACGGGAACGGTAGGACCGCTTCACTGACACCTTCTGGCAGTGGAAGCATGGCAGTGGAATGCTGGTGCTGTGCGCGCCTCCCGCCTGTTGTCGATCCTCCTGCTGCTGCAGTCGCGCGGCCGGATGACGGCCAGGCAGCTCGCCGACGAACTGGAGGTCAGCGTCCGCACGATCTACCGGGACGTCGAGTCGCTGCACGCCGCGGGCATCCCCTTGTACGGCGAGGCCGGGCACGAGGGCGGCTATCGCCTGATGGACGGCTTCCGCACCCGGCTCACCGGCCTGACCGAGCGGGAGGCCGGGGCGCTGTTCCTGTCCGGGCTGCCGGGACCGGCCGCCGACCTCGGCCTCGGCGCTCTGCTGGCCGCGGCGGAGCTGAAGATCGAGGCCGCGCTCCCGGCCGGTCTGCGGGAGGAGGCGCGGCGGGTGCGGGAGCACTTCCATCTCGACGCGCCCGGCTGGTACTACGAAGGCGACCGGTCGCCGTATTTACGGGAGGTCGCCGAGGCCGTCTGGAACGCCCGGGTCGTCCGGATCCGTTACCGCCGATGGGTGGAGCCCTGCGAGGTCGAGCGGAGGCTGGAGCCGTACGGGCTGGTCCTGAAGGCGGGGAAGTGGTATCTCGTGGCGCGGTGCGACGGCGCGTTGCGGACCTACCGCGTCGGCCAGATCCTCGCGCTCACGGTGACCGGCGAGACGTTCGAGCGCCCGGAAGGCTTCGACCTGGCGGGACACTGGCACGAGCACCTGGCCGGCTTCCGGTCGCGGCTGTTCCGCGGCCACGCGGTGATCCGGCTGTCGCCGCGGGGCCGGGAGCGGCTCACGGAGGTCATGAGCTCGGCCGTCGCCCGCGCGGTGGACGAGACGGCGGGCCCGCCGGACGAGCGGGGGTGGATCACCGCCACCGTGCCCATCGAGTCGATGACGCACGCGCGGACGGAGTTCCTCAAGCTCGGGGCCGAGGTGGAGGCCCTGGAACCGGTCGAGCTGCGGCGCGAGATGGCGGCGGCAGCGCATGATCTTGCGGCCCTCTATCCACCGCCTTCCAGGATCCAATGAAAAAGTGGCCGTAATTGCGGCTTGGGCCCGATATAAGGCGATACCAACTCGGCGAGCGCCCTGACAGGGTGCGCTTCGAGTTCTATCCTTGACGGCGTCACTGACAAGATTCTCGCGGATTGCGGGAGAAGAAGTGCCCCAGACCACGCGTACGCTGCGAAGGGAAAAAGCGCGAAGCGAGGGCGCGCGAGTGGACGGGCTTCGTGATCCGGATGTCGAGACCTTCGTCGGCGCGATGGGGACGCGCATCCGCGCGGACGCCGAGACGGTCGGAGTCGACCTCCGGACCCTGGAGATCCAGGTAAGACTGCACCTGCCCCGGTTGAGCAGGCCGACCATCGCCGGCTGGTCTCCGGACAAGGTGTACGAGGAGATACGGCTGCAGGCCGTCGTCCGGGCGGCTCAGGTGCGCCAGTCCGCGGAGGACGCGGCGTACCAGGCCCATGCCTCCGTCCTCCTCAACGTGAACAAGGCGCACCGCGACCTGAGCCTGTCGTTCGGCGACGGCTACCGTACCTGCCTGCGCTTCGCCGAGGTCAAGCCCGGCGTCGGCCATCTGGTCCAGTCGAGACTGCACTACCTGCACAGTGAGAGGGCCGACACCGTCCTCCAGTTCGGGCTCTTCCTGCCGGGCGCGACGATGCCGATCACATACGTCGCCTTCTCGCGGTGCGACCGCCAGTACGTCCTGGACGCGCTCACCGGGCACGGGCTGGACGTGAATCCCGGCCGGATAATGGTTCTGACAAGAATGCACGGGCTGGCGGGAATTCCGGCGAACCTCATGAGCCTGACGATCGCCCGCGCGGTCCGGGAGATCAGGGCGAAAAATGCCGGGGATTATGTCATCACGGCATACAACCCCATGCTCGGTTTCGACGGCACCTCGTTTCTCGCGTCGGGATTCAGGCCGATCGCCCTGTCGCCCGTGGCCTACCGCTACGACGACAAAGGCCTTTTCCAGACACGCCGGATGTCCGGGGAGTCGGTGCCGCAACTCCTGGACACCCCGGACAACGTGCTCATGGTCCTCGGCGCCACCTCCGCCGCGAAGCGCAGCGTCGGCGCGATCGAGGGCCTGATCAGGGTGTCGCGCCGGACCCACTCGGGCGGCGACCACGTGAGACCCGTCGACGCCGACTTCACCTCGCCACAGTGGACGGAGCGCCTGCTCGGCTACCGCCGCATGCTGGAGTCCTGCTGGTCGGACCGCACGGTGCATCCGCGCTATCAGGAGTCACCGGTCGCCGCGGGCGACCCCCGGGGCCAGTGCGGCGTCACCTCCGTCTGGCTCGCCCGCAGGCTCCGCACCGACCTGCTGCTCGAACCCGTCTACTGCTACGGGAGGCTGCGCGTCGGCCGCGACGACGCCGAGGACGTCAGCCACCACTGCTGGGTCGAGATCGGCCCGGCCCACGACCCCCGGCGGTTCGTCATCGACCTGACCGGCGACCAGTCGGACGGCGTACGCGAGCCGATCATCCTGGGCGAGCACCGGGCGCTGGCGGAGCGGGGGCTGCGGTACGAGACCGCGGCGAGCCTGCGCCTCGACGAACTGCCGAGGGACCGGGTGTGGCCGCGCTTCCTCGCGCTCGAGGACCGCCTGCGTGGCATGGAAGAGGGGCGGACATGATCGCGGACATGACCGGGGTCCGGCCCTCGGTGCTGCTGCTGTCGTCCGACAGCAGGCGGCGGTACGCGGAGGACGTCCTGAGGGCGCTGGCCTTGCCCAGAGGGGCGATCATCCAGTTCCGGTACGAGACCGACTACGTGGCGGGCGCGCTGCAACAGGCGATCGCGAACGGCTCCGCCGTCGGCCGGCGGTGCCTCGTGGCCTTCCTGGCCGACCGGGAGTCGCCCGACGCGGAGCCGTTCGTCGTGCCCGTGCGCTTCGCCACGGTCGTGACGACCGCCTGCGTGGCCGACATGGCCGTGTTCCGGCTGCGGGTGGACGACTACGCGAACCTGGAGGAGTTTCCGCTGGCCGAGGCGGAGATCAGGGCCAAGGGCGGCTGGTTCGTGGACAGGCTGGCGGAGGCCAACGGCGGGCGCTGGTATCCGGCCACCACCCGCTTCCCCGACCTCCACCTGCACGAGCAGCAGGGCGACGACCCCATCCTGTGGCTCGGGGTGGCCCGGCGGCTCGCCCGGCATCCCACCTACAGGTCCTCCTACTTCGTCCGCACCGAGGAACCGCTGCTCAACAAGGACAGGACGGGCAGGCTCGACGCCGAGGGCCGGCTGCACCTGAGCGACGGCGACTCGGTGAAGATGCGGGTCAGCTTCTACTCCGACGGCTACACGCCGACCGCGAAGCGGCTCGTCTGCGCGACCGACGGCACCTTCCTGAAGATCGCGTCCGACGACTCCTACGACGTGGCGTCGCGATACGACACCGTGGAGTTCTGGCTGCGGCCCGAGATGCTGGGCTTCGACGCGCTCGCGCGGGTCGGGATCACGCTGGCCGTCGACACCCGGGCGGGCCCGATGCCGGGAGGCGACTCACTGACGACGAGCGCCGGGTTTCCTGTGGTCGTGCGGCGCTCGCGGTCGCGCCTCCTCACGCGGGTGTCGGCCAGCGCGGCCGGGGCCTTCCTCGTCGCCCTGCCCGCCGTGCTCGGGCCGGGCGCCGGCCTGCCACTGAGGGTGCTGTGCGCCGTCTGCGGAGCGGCGCTGCTCGCCGTCGCGAACATCGTCATCTCCCACGCCAGGTGACACCCCACCGGAGAACAGGTGCGGGCGCCGAGCGAACTCCCGGCACAGCTCGTCGAACAACGGCAGCAGTGCCGGGCAGCTCATGCGGATCTTCCGCCTGGCCGTGATCTCGGTGTGCTTGTAGGCCGCCCAGCTCGGCCGCAGCGGGTGGTGGTCGGCCAGCAGCACGTTGACGTGGGGGAGCAGCTTGTCCAGCGCGTAGACGAACCTGCTCTCCGGATCGTGCTGCGCCTTGTAGCCGTACAGGTCCTCGACGAGCCAGGGGAACGTCCCGCCGAAGTCGCGGGTGATGATCTCCCGTGCCTCCTCCTCGCGTACGGCCTTCTTCTCCCGTTCCGCCGGGTCGGCGTAGACCGACACGTCCCCCGCGTGGACCTCGGGCAAATCGTGGACCAGCGCGTACCTCGCGATCCTGCCCGGGTCCAGGGCCGGGTCGATCAGCGGGGCGAGACAGACCGCGACCAGACCCAGGGCGAAGGAGTGCTCCGCGTCGTTCTCGCGCCGGGTGACGTCCTGCGGCACCACCGAGGAACGTTCGATCACACACGGCGGGAAGACCAGTTCACGCATGAGGGCCATCAGAGTGTTCGCGCCGACCGGGGAGCCGGTGTTATTCGCGTCGTCCCTCGCCATCGGGCCGCCCTCGCATTGTTCGCCCGTACGCGGCCACGGCGTTTCGCGCACGGCCTGATTCCCAGCGTAGCCGACCATTCATCGACGCCGTGGGAAGTGTTTCCTAGTGAATAGTCGCGCAAGCCGAATGCCTGTTCGGTAATCGGCATTTCCGCATTTCAGGCCGCATAGTCCTTGAGTGTTATCGAGGTGGCCGCCTTGGTGCTCATCTTGTCGAGCACGCGCATCAGCGGTCCGGCGGTGAGCACCCGGTAGGCCAGATTGCGCCGCCGGATCGCGCCCCGCGTCGCCGGGGCGAGGAACGAGCCCGCGTTGCCCGCGACCCGCTGGCACGCCTTGGCGAACCCCCTGATCAGCCGCTCGTACTCGGGGAACGCGGCACGGTGGTCGCCGCGGGCGGCGGCGAGTTCGCCCGCCAGCACGTACGCGGCCACGACGGCCATGCCCGCCCCCATGCCGCCACAGGTGGCGCCGTAGCCGGCGTCGCCGAGCAGCGCGATCCGCCCGCTGGTGTAGTGGTCCATGTGGACGAGGCTGATCGAGTCGAAGTAGAAGTCGGACGCGTCCGGGACGGCCTCGAGCAGCCGGGAGACCTCCCAGCCCGCTCCCGCGTACTCGTTCAGGACGATCTTCTTCTGCTGTGCCACGTCGCGGTGGTCGAAGTCCAGGCCCGGGGCCCGGAAGACGCACATCACCCCGGCGGTCGCCCCGTCCCTGGCGCCCGCAGCCGCCACCCCGCGGCCGGGTTCGTTGTAGAGCAGCGTGTCGCGGCCGAGCCCCAGGCGGTCGGGCGCGCTGAAGATCGCGACGTGGTAGCCGGACGGCCGCACGAACCGCGTCTCGGGGCCGAAGGCAAGCCGCCGCACGTTCGAGTGCAGGCCGTCCGCGCCGATCACGAGGTCGAACGTCCGTGGCGCCCCGCGCTCGAAGGTCACCTCCACGCCGTCCGGGGTCTCGGTCATGGACGCGATGGAGTCGCCGAAGACGTACTCCACGTCGTCCCTGGTCCGGTCGTACAGCACGCGGGCGAGGTCACCGCGCAGGATCTCCACCTCGCCGCCGGTGAACTCCGCGGGCAGCGCGACGACCTGTTCGCCGCGCCAGTCGACCACCCGCAGCGGGCCGGGATCGGTGCGCAGGCGGCGGATCTCGTCCAGGACGCCCATCCGCCGCAGCACGCTCATGTGGACCGCCCCCCGGAAGTCGACCGCCTGGCCGCCCTCGCGCAGGGCCGGGGCCCGCTCGACCACCGTGGGGGCGAAGCCGTGCCTACGCAGCCAGTAGGCGACGGCGGGCCCGGCGATGCTCGCGCCGGAGATCAGAACCGATGGGGTCGTCATGTTCGCTCCTCTGGCTCGGCGGCCGCGTGGTGTCGCGGCCACGGGAGGAGCGTCGCCCCCGGCGCTGACGGCCCGCCCACCGGGCGCTGACCGCCCGCCACCGTCACATGTTGATCATGTGGCCGGCCAGGCCGTGGATCGCCTCCTTCACCGCCTCGCCCAGGGTCGGGTGGGCGTGGACGTTGCGCGCCACCTCGTGCACGGTGAGGTCCCACTGCTGGGCCAGGGTCAGCTCGGGCAGCAGCTCGGTCACTTCGGGCCCGATGAGGTGGGCGCCGAGGATCTCGCCGTACTTCGCGTCACTGAGGACCTTGACGAACCCGCCCGGGTCGCCCAGGCCGTGTGCCTTGCCGTTGGCCGTGAACGGGAACTTGACCACCTTGACGTCGAAGCCCTGCTCACGCGCCTGGGCCTCGGTGTAGCCGAAGCTCGCGATCTGCGGCTGGCAGTAGGTGGCCCGGGGGATCATCACGTAGTCGAGCTCCATCGTCTCCGCGTCCGCGATCGTCTCGGCGGCGATGATGCCCATCGACTCGGCGGCGTGGGCCAGCATGAGCTTCGCGGTGACGTCCCCGATGGCGAAGATGTGCGGCACGTTGGTGCGGCAGCGGCCGTCCACGGCGATCGCGCCCCGCTCGGTCAGCCGTACGCCGGTGTTCTCCAGGCCGTATCCCTCGACGCGCGGCTGGAAGCCGATGGCCTGCAGCACCTTGTCGGCCTCCAGCACGGAGGTCTCGCCGTTCCTGGAGACCGTGACCCGCACCTTCTCGCCGCTGTCGTCGATCGACTCGACCCGGGTGGAGGTCAGCACCTCGATGCCGAGCCGCCGGTAGCGCCGGGCCAGCTCCGCCGACACCTCCTGGTCCTCCAGCGGGACCATCCGGTCGAGGAACTCGACGATCGTGACCTTCACGCCGTAGTTGTGCAGCACGTACGCGAACTCGACGCCGATCGCGCCGGCGCCCGCGATGATCACGCTTCCCGGCAACGTCTCGCTGAGGATCTGCTCCTCGTACGTCACCACGCGCTCGGACAGGGACGTCCCCGGCAGCAGGCGGGTCGTCGCCCCGGCCGCGATGATGCAGTGGTCGAACGTCACCGTGCGCACCGAGCCGTCCGCGCCACGCACCTCCATGGCGTTCGGGCCGATGAAGGTGCCGCGGCCGTCGTACTCGGTGATGCCGTTCTTCTTCATCAGGTAGTGGACGCCCTTGACACGCCCGTCCGCGACCTGGCGGCTGCGGCGGAAGGCCGCGCCGTAGTCGAGCGTGATCGGGCCGTCCGTCTGGATGCCGAACGTCTTGGTCTCGTTCGTCAGGATGTGGGCGAGTTCGGCGTTGCGCAGCAGGGCCTTGGAGGGGATGCAGCCCACGTTGAGGCAGACACCGCCCCAGTAGCGCTCCTCGACGACCGCCGTGCTGAGCCCGAGCTGGGCCGAACGGACCGCGGCGGTGTAGCCGCCCGGCCCGGCGCCGAGGACCACGACATCGTAATGATCGGTCATGCACCGGACCCTACGCCGCCGTGCGCATCAGCCCGGGGAGGGGGTGCCCGCTGCACGGCCTCGCGTGGCGAGACGGAGGATGGACCGGAGCGCGGCGGGTAGGGGCTCCCTACGTCGACAGAGGGAGGAGTGACGGACCATGACCGAGTTCGAGCGGTCCCGCAGGATGCCCGCGCCGGCCGACCAGGTGTTCCGCCAGGCGTGCGACGTCGGCAAACTCGATCTCTGGATGCCCCGTGAGCTGCACGTACACGCCGAGGAGCCGCCCGCGGTCACCGTCCACGAGGACGAGACGGGACAGGACGAACGCGCGCTGCTGCGGGCCGAGCAGGACCAGCTGCGGATGGAGTGGGGCACCCGTGACGTGGACCGGTACGCCGGATGGCTGCAGGTCGCCGGCATCGACGACGACAGCAGCGACGTGACGGTCCACCTGTCCTTCTTCGACGAGCGGCACGCGCCCCCGGCCGAGGCGGTGGAGCAGGCGCTGGACGACAGCCTCGAACGGCTGGCCGAGCAGGTGCGTCAGGCGGCCTGACCTCCCGGCCGGCCTGCTCGGGCTACTTCGCGTTCGTGCCGGGGTCCGGTCCGCCCGCGTCCTCCGGGTCGACGGACGGGGTCGACGGCAGGGGCGGGGTGAACGTGGACGCCCGGGCGCCGGCCAGGCCGAGGACCTGGCGTATCCACGCCTCCAGGCCCGTCGGGTCCGGCGGGGTCAGCGGGTCCTGCCCTTGCCCGTTCTGCCCGCCATGGTCTCCGCGCCCCCGCCCGGGAGTCGCCGCGGTCACGCCGTCACCCCAAGAGGGCGGGGGCCAGCAGCCGAAGGTGCTCGATCTGTGTGCCCACCGAGTCCGCGAGCGGCTGGACGCACACGTGGTCGGCCCCCGCGTCGTGGTGGGCGCGTACCCGCTCGGCGATCGTCTCCGGGTCGCCCCAGGCCACGATCGCGTCGATGAGCCGGTCGCTGCCCCCGCCCGCGAAGTCGTCCTCGGAGAAGCCCAGTTCGCGCAGGTTGTTGGTGTAGTTGGGCAGGGAGAGGTACATGGCGGCGTACTCGCGGGCGATCTCCCGTGCGCGGCCCGGGTCCGTCTCGATCACCACGGCCTGCTCCGGGGCGAGGACCGGGTCCGGGCCGAGGATCTCGCGGGCCTTCACGGTGTGCTCGGGCGGCACGAAGTAGGTGTGCGCTCCCTGCGCGCGCCGCGCCGCCAGTTCGAGCATCCGGTGCCGGAGCGCCGCGAGCACCCGGGGCGGCGTCTCCGCCTGCGGCACCTCGATCGACGCCCGGTCCATCCCGTCGAGATAGTCCCGCATGTACTCGAGCGGCGCGGAGTAGTCGTGGCCGCGAGGAGCGACCAGCGGCTTGTGGCTGACGCCGAGGCCGAGCACGAACCGCTGGTCCCACGCCTCCGCGAGGGTCGCGGCACCGTTGGCGGCGGCGACGGGGTCGCGGCCGTAGATGTTGGCGATGCCCGTGGCCACGTGCAGCCGCCCGGTGGCCGACAGCAACAGCGCGGCGTGCGTGAACGCCTCCCGCCCGGCCGGGGTCTCACCGATCCACAGTGCCGGGTATCCGAGCTCCTCGATCTCCGCCGCGGCCTTCCTGGCCCCTGCCGCCGGGATCGCCGCCAGAGAGGACAGCCACACTCCCGTACGGCCGAGGCGGCGCCTCAGTTCGGCCGATCCCACGATGGGCGGTTCCGCGGTGGGTGGTTGCGTGCGCTCGGCCATCCGGACGCTCCTTGTCTGTCGCGAGATCGGGCGAAGGGGGGCGGTTCGCCAGGAACGTCGCCCCCCGCGGGCCGGACGGCCGCGCCGGCGGGCGTCGCAGCCTCAGCATCGCATCGCACGCGCCGGTGACCTCGGCACCTCCCCGCGATCGGTTCGCGTGTCGGGGCGCACCGCCGCGCCCGTACGGCTTACTCCGATTTCCCCGAATCTGGCGGTTCATCCGCAGCCGTCGCTGATTCGCCCCGAGGGCGGCGAGAGGTCCGTGAGGCGGAACCCACGAAACGGCAAAGGCCTGTCCCGGATCTTCGCGTCCTGGCGGCGGGGCTGCCGTCGCCACGTGTGTCCTGGGAGCCGACTCGCTCACTTCCCAGGAGGCCGAACATGAGGAAACTGCTGTATGCCGGCGCGGTCGCGATCAGCCTGCTGGCCGCCGGATGCGGCGGTGCCGGCGACGACGCCAGCCGCGTCGCCAACGACCAGCTCAACGAGTCGCAGACGCCCGAGCCCTCCGAGCACCCCTCGGGGGCGACGCCGTCCGCCACCGGATACTCCGCGTCGCCGACCTCTCCCGTCCAGGCGTCCCCCACGGGGCCCGCGCGCATCGACGCGGCGCCCACCTCGCTCGGCAGCGTGCTGGTCGGCCTGGAGGGCCGCACGGTGTACCTGTTCACGAAGGACAAGGGCGGCGCCTCCGCCTGCACCCAGGCGTGCGCCGCCGCGTGGCCGCCCGTGCTCACCGCCGGCGCGCCCCAGGCCGGTACGGGCGTGCACGCGAACCTGCTCGGGACGCTCCACCGGGAGGACGGCACCATGCAGGTGACCTACAACAAGCACCCGCTCTACTACTACGCGAAGGACCAGAAGGCGGGGGACGTGCTCGGCCAGGACCTGAAGGACTTCGGCGGCGAGTGGTACGCCGTCACCCCCGAAGGCAAGAAGGCCAAGCGCTAGTTCCGGAGTGCGGCCATGCTGTGCAGCAGCCGGGCGAGCAGGGCCGACAACTGCTCGCGCTCGTCCGGCGACAGCAGTGCCAGCAGCGACTCCAGCCCCCGCACGTGGTCCTCCACGCTGCGCTCGAGCAGGTCCCGGCCCGCGCAGCGCGAACACCGGCGACTACGCCGGGCGGGAGGCCGTGATCGGTTTCGTGGTCAAGGCCGCCGCGCTCAGCCAGGGGACGCTCAAGCTGCACGTCCACCGCGTCCTCGCCGACGACGAGGCGGCCGTCGCGCTCGCGACGTACACCGCGACGCGGCCGGACCGTGAGGTGCCGCCGGAGAACAACCTCGCACACGTGATCACCATGCGCGACGGCAGGATCGCCGAGTCGTGGCTGCACAGCCGCGACCAGTACGAGGTCGACGCGTTCTGGGGCGAATAACCCCGTTTCCTGGCCTGTTTCCGATCCGCCTTCCCGCTGCGGGAGGGCGGATTTCTCATGTCCTTCCCGCCCGGCCGGCCAACCGTGTCGGCAACCCTGGTGGATCGCCTGGCTACCACTGCTCGGAGCCCACTAGGCTTAGGGGCACTCCGCCCTGTGTCCGCGGCCGCTTGATCGTTTGAAAGTGGGCTCGCGATGACATCGGACGCGTCTGTTCTCGAGAACGTCCTCACCGGCATGGCCGACCTGTTCGGGGTCGACGGCGCCG
Organism: Microbispora sitophila; assembly: GCF_014892245.1. Classification (NCBI taxonomy): domain Bacteria; kingdom Bacillati; phylum Actinomycetota; class Actinomycetes; order Streptosporangiales; family Streptosporangiaceae; genus Microbispora; species Microbispora sitophila. Next base: position 321,639 of record NZ_JADBGC010000008.1, read on the forward strand.
CGTTGATGCTGCTCGACGGCCAGGACCGCCTCCGCGCGATCGGGGCGACCGACGACGACGGCGTACTGCTGGAGTTCGCCCAGGAGTCCGTGGGCGACGGTCCCGCCATCGAGAGCGCCGCCAGCGGCGGCCTCGTCGCGATCCCCGATCTGCACGCCGCGAGGCCCATGGGGTTCCCGCACGTGGCCGTCCACGCCCCGCCGGTCCGGGCCGTCCTCTCCGTTCCGCTCATCGAGGACTCCGAGCTGATCGGGGTCCTGGACTTCTACGCCCGGGACGGGCGGGTCTGGGACCGCACGGAGGCGGAGGCGGGTTCCCGTCTCGGCGAGCTGATGGTCATCGTTCTTCAGGTCCTGGCAGAGATCAGGACTGATCGGGCCCCCTCCGGGCAGTTGTGATGGCCGAATCGGTGCCTCTCCCCCAGGCCATGGCGGTGCGAGGTGAGGTTCACGAGAGGATACGGAATGACCCATATCGATCCTGAGGCTCTTGTCGCCAGCCTGCGACGCCTGCAGAAGGACAGGTCGGCGACCGGGATCGTGCACCACCTTGAGCGCATCGTCCAAGTGGTCGATCGGCTTTTCGGATATTCCGGCGCCGGCCTGATGTTCGCCGAGGAGGACCGCACACTTCGCTACCTCTTCGCCACCGACGAGCGTGGCCGCAGTCTAGAACGCGCTCAGGCGGTGACGGGCCAGGGCCCGTGTGTCGCGGCGTACGTGGGCGACACCGCGGTGACGACCGTCGACGTGCGGACCGACCGTCGGTGGCCGGCCCTGCGTGAACTGCTGCACCCCGAGGTGCGCGGGGTGGCGGGAGTGCCGATCCGGCTCGGCGGTGTGCCCGTGGGCACCCTGAACGTCTACCAGGACGCGCCGCACGAGTGGCAGGAGAGCGACACCCAGGCCCTCCACGCGTACGCCCACGTGATCGAGCAGGTCCTCGTGGCGTCGATGGAGGCGGACGAGAAGGCGGTGCTCGCCGACCAGCTCCAGTACGCCCTGGACTACCGCGTCGTGATCGAGCGGGCCATCGGCTATCTCATGGGCAAGCACGATCTGACGGCATCGCAGGCGTTCACCGGACTGCGCAAGCAGGCCAGGGACAGCAGACGGAAGGTATCCGAGCTCGCGGCCGAACTGCTGGGCGAGCAGGGCCAGAGGAATGTTGCGAATCCAGACCACGTCGTCTGAGACCGGCATCCGGATTGCCGTGGACGGCGACCTCGACGTGTCGGGGGTGCCGGAGCTCCATGCCTGCCTGCGGCAGGTGCTGGGGACCTACCGGCCGGGGCACGTCGAGGTCGACCTGGCCGGAGTCGGCTTCCTCGACTGCGCGGGCGCGCGGAGTCTGCTGTGGGCCGACGCGCGCGTGCACGAGTGGGGCGGCGACGTGACCTTCGTCCGCCCCTCTCGGCAGGTGCTGAGGCTGCTGCGGCTGCTGGGCTTCGACTCCGGGCTGTCCATCCGTACGGCGTCGCACGTGCCGCTGCCTCAGCCCACGGCCGAGGCCCGTCCTCGGCCCAACTGAGCGAACGTACGGCGGCGGGCCGAGGTGGGCCGTGACCGGGCGATAGTCTTGCCGTGATGTATCGACTCGTGTTCACGCAGGTCCTGAGCCGCTTCGACGCGGAGGCCGTCCACCACCTCACGATCAGGCTGCTCCGCCTGCTCGGGATGTTCCCGCCCCTCGTGCGGCTGCTGCACCGGCTGCTCGCGCCGAGGGCGGAATCGCTGCGCGTCCAGGCGTTCGGCGTCCACTTCGCCTCGCCGTTCGGGCTCGCCGCCGGGTTCGACAAGGACGCCGGATGCGCCGAGCCGCTGTCGGCGCTCGGGTTCGGGTACGTCGAGGTCGGCACGATCACCGCGCACGCCCAGCCCGGCAACCCCCGGCCGCGGCTGTTCCGCCTGCCCGAGAGCCGGGCGATCATCAACCGGATGGGCTTCAACAACGCCGGGGCGGCGGCCGCCGCCAAGCGGCTGGGCAGGGTGCGGCACATCCCGGCCGTGGTCGGCGTCAACATCGGCAAGACCAAGGTGGTGCCCGAGTCCGAGGCCGTGCGCGACTACGTGGACAGCGCCCGCAGGCTCGCGCCGCTCGCCGACTACCTCGTGGTCAACGTGAGCTCGCCCAACACCCCGGGCCTGCGCGACCTGCAGGCCGTGGACCGCCTGCGCCCGCTGCTGTCGGCGGTGAAGGAGGCGGCCGGCCGCACCCCGCTGCTCGTGAAGATCGCGCCGGACCTGGCGGACGAGGATGTGGACGCCGTGGCCGAGCTCGCCGCCGATCTCGGGCTGGCGGGCGTCATCGCGACCAACACCACGATCAGCCGTGAGGGCGTCGCGAGCACCGAGGCGGGCGGTCTGTCCGGACAGCCGCTCAAGGCCCGCTCGCTGGAGGTGCTGCGCCGCCTGCGCCAGAAGGCCGGCGACCGGCTCACGCTCGTCTCGGTCGGCGGCGTCGAGGACGTCGACGACGTCTGGGAGCGGCTGCTGGCCGGCGCCACCCTCGTGCAGGGATACACCGGCCTGATCTACGAGGGCCCCCTGTGGCCGTCCCGGATCAACCGGCAGCTCGCCCGCAGGCTGCGACGGCACGGCTACGGCTCGGTCCGCGAGATCGTCGGCCGCACCGCATGAATCCCCTTCTCCCGGAAATGGAGAGCGCCATGAGCGTCAAGACGTACACCGTGCAGGGCATGACCTGCGGCCACTGCGTGAGCTCGGTCAAGGAGGAGGTCGGCGAGATCCCCGGCGTCACCGGCGTCGAGGTCGACCTCGGCAGCGGCCGCCTCGACGTCTCCGGCGACGTCGCCGACGACGCCGTGCGCAAGGCCGTAGAGGAAGCCGGTTACACCCTCGTGTGACCTTGCGCCCATGACGGACGGATGACCCGCCGGGTCACGGGGTCCGGTGAGGACCCCGTGACAAGCCGTCGCCGGCGTAGGTCGACATCCGTCAAGCGGCGTCGAGGGACTCGGTGATCTTGCGGGCCATCTCGGCCATGGTGGGACTGGGCTCGCCCTTCTGCGGTCGGGTCGCTGCTTCGACGGCGACGAGGACGGTGCGGCGGAAGTTGTCGGCCTCTGCCGGAGCCTGCTTCTTGAGCAGACTCATGGATGCCGTCAGGGCCGGCAGCACCTGGTCGGCGAGTGCGGCCGTGGATTTGCCGTTCACACCCTTGGGTGCCTTGGTGAGCACGTGCCCGACCAGGCCGGTCGCGGAGGTCAGGGCGATGGAGCCCTCGGTAGCGATCTTGTGGGGCGAGCCGGCGGCACCGGCGGCGGCCATCAGCGAGACGGCGCCCCACGCGGCGGTGCGCAGGGTGTGCGTGTCCTGGTCGGTGAGGGTGATGGACATGGTGGTGTGCTCCTTCGAAGCTGTCACGAATCCGACTGAACGGGGTGGATTGCGTTCCTCGCGGCGCCCCGGATGTCCGGATTGCTCAGGTCGGGTCGCCCGAGGGGATCTCGCCCGGGCTTGAGGCCGCGATCGCTGATCCGTTCATGGGATCAACCATCGCCGACCGCTCTGATACCGGGCCGTTGCCGTGCTGACGCGGCCGCTGACACGGCAGCGCTCCGGCGTTAAGGTGATCGGCCATGGGTGTCCTGGTCGACTACTTCACCGCCGATTCCGACGGGTCCGCCCGGCGTGCCCTGTCCGCCGGACCGGGGGCGGCCGACCTGCCGTACGTGGACTGCAAGGGGTGGCTCGACGAGCTCGACACGCTGGTCGCCGAACTCAGCGGGCGCGACCTCAGCGAGTTCGGCGACACCGAGACGGTCGTGGGGGACGACGAGGGGCCGGCTCTGGAGCGCATGGCGTCCGAGACCGTCGAGGCGCTCGCGGCCGTGGACGACGCGCGGCTGGGCGAGTACGCCGAGGAGGAACTCCTCGACGAGTTCGAGGTCGAGCGGGTCACGGCCCTGCGGGACCTGGCCCGCACGGCCGTACGGCTCAACCAGGGGATGTATTGCTGGATGTGCCCCTGAACGCCTCGAACAGCTCCTCGCGGAGGGCGGGCGGCAGCCTGCGGCCCATGTCCAGCGGGCTCACCACCGCGTGGTCGTCATTGTGCTCCACGGCCTTGCCGGCGAGGAACTCCAGGCTGAAGCGGGCCTCCTTCCGATGTTTCGCGTCCGGCCAGGCATCCACAAGCGGCAGCACCGCCGTCACCCGCGCGCTGACGCGGTCGAGGAGCGCATAGCCGGGCGGGCCGGGCCAGCGCTGCGCGCGCAGGTCGATGTGCTTGAAGGCGACGTAGTCCAGCTCGGCGGCGGTGAAGTCGTTGCCGGTGAACGCGTTGTGCTCCCTGCCCAGCGCGGCCTGGTTGCGGGTGGGACGGCCCCAGAAGTTGATGTCGTGGAGCCGTCCGGAGAAGACGCAGTCGACGAACTCGGCCTCCATCGTGAACGTCTGCTGCCGCAGCCGCGCCCGGTCGAACACGCACCTCTCGAATCGGACGTTGCCGAACGAGGTGAGCGACGCGAAGCGCGTACGCCGGAACACGCACTCGCGGAAGACCGACTGCGGCCACACGTCGCCCCTCCATCTCCGCCGGAGACCGGCGCCCATCGTCAGGTTGTCGAAGGCCGTGCCGGAGAAGTCGCAGCCCTCGAACTCGCTGCTTTCGACGATGAACTCGGCGAAGCGCGTTCCGGAGAAGTCGACGTTCACCAGCCGCGCCCGGTCGAAGATCACGCTCGACACTCCGGCCGGCAGCTCGAACCGCTGGTCGCGCAGCTCGCCGCGGGCGATCCAAGCGTGCCGCCACTCTTCGGCGCTCGGCCGCAGGCTGAACCGCTCGGACGTGCTCATGCCGCTCGCCCGCTGCGGCCTTCGCATGGGAAAAGGCGGATCACGATCATGCGCTCCGAAAGTACGAGATCATGCATGGGCGGAGTCTCGCAGCCCGCCCCGACAAAGCTAAGCGAGCGACCCCCCATGAGCGCCATCTACGACCAGGCCGACGGCGAGCGGATCGCCGTGGCCGACAGCGGTGATTCCGTGAGCATCATCAACCGCTCCGGGAGGATCGTCGTCGCCAAGAAGGACGTACGCAGGCTCGCCGAGCGGGTCCTCGCCGCGGCGGGCCGGGTGGCCGTCGTCCTGTTCCCGCCGGCCCTGCGGAAGGACACGCTGTCGGTCTCCGGCCCGTCCGGGCGGTGGAAGGTCCGGGTCTCGCCGAAGAACGGCGCTCGCGTCCTCGTCGAGGTCGATCCGCAGGGTCTCGGGCCGGCCGAGGCCTACGAGCTCGCCGCCGCCGTGGCGGTGGCCGGGCGCCACATCGGCGACGCCGCCCAGGCCGACCTGCGCCTGACCGCGAGGATCCGCGAGGTGATCGACACCTACCAGGGCCTCGACGCGGAGAAGATCGCGGCCGCCATCGTCGCCGAGGTCCTCGACGGAGCGTGACATCCCCCGCCGCACCTGGAAAGCCGGTTGCCCCGCGCGACGGAGCCTGCGGAGGATGTCGGTCATGGGAGACGGGCACGTGCGCGGGCTGGAGCTGTCGCGGCGGTTCTACCTGGAGGCGGTGGCACCGCTGCTGGCACGGCGCTTCGGCGGCCTCACGCACACGGCGGCCCTCCTCGGTCCGGGCTCGGAGGTGCTCGGGTACGACACCGAGCGGTCCACCGACCACGACTGGGGCCCACGGCTGCAGCTGTTCCTGGGCCCCGAGGACGCCGCCGCCCACGGCGAGGCCGTGGACACCGCGCTCGCCGAAAGCCTGCCGCCTCGGTTCCTCGGCTATCCCACGAACTTCGGCCCGCCCGCGTCGGACGGCACCCGGCGTATGGAGACGACGGACGGGCCGCGCCGGCACGGAGTGGTGCCGGCCGACCTGACCACATGGCTCACCGGGCACCTCGGGTTCGACCCGCTCGCGGGCGTCGGCCTGACCGACTGGCTGGCGACGCCCACCCAGACGCTCGCGGAGGTCACGGCGGGGGAGGTCTTCCACGACGGCCTGGGGCTGCTCCTGCCGGTCCGCCGGCGCCTCGCCTGGTATCCCGACGACGTCTGGCGCTACGTCCTGGCCTGTCAGTGGCGGCGCATATGCCAGGAGGAGGCGTTCGTGGGCCGCGCCGGCGAGGCCGGTGACGAACTGGGCTCCGCCGTCACCTGCGCCCGCCTGGTGCGGGACCTCATCCGGCTCGCCCTGCTCATGCACCGTCGCTACCCGCCGTACGGCAAGTGGCTGGGCAGCGCCTTCGCCGCCCTGCCGTGCGGCCCCGACCTGGCGCCCGTGCTCAGGGCGGCCGTGTCGGCCACCGGCCGGTGGGACCGCGAGCGCCACCTCGCCACCGCCTACGAGGCTCTCGCGGCCCTGCACAACGCCCTCGGCCTCACCAGGCCCGTCGATCCGCGCACCCGGCCGTACCACGACCGGCCGTACCGGGTGCTGCGCGCCGAGCGCTTCACCGAGGCGCTGCTGGAGACCATCACCGATCCGGAGGTGCGGCGGTTGCCTCTCACCGGAACGGTGGACCAGTACGTCGACAGCACCGACGTGCTCTGCGACCGCTCCCGCGTGCGGCGCGTCGCCGACGCGGTGCGGCGTTAGAGACGCCAGCCACACGGTGCGGCGTAGAGACGTCGCCGACGCGGCGCGGCGTCAGAGGCTGGGCCGGGTGGAGTCGGCCGACAGGCTGAGCTCGTGCAGGTGGCGCATCACGTCGTGCACGGCGACGGCGCCAGGCCGGTGCCGACGCCAGCCGGTGCCGCCCCGCTGCCAGGGCCGGGGCCCGGACAGCGGGCGGTATTCCACGCCGAACGCGTCCAGCCGCTCCAGATGGGTGTCCAGGCGGCGGAAGAAGTCCCCGGGCTCGGCCGGGCCGCCGGTCCACGCGACCTCGGCCGCCGCGCAGCCCCGGGGCCAGGCGCGGTAGTCGAGCGTCCGGCCGTCCGGGATGCGCTCGCTCCACAACTGGAACTGGACGCCGATCACCCGGGCACGCTCCTCCTCCGGCCAGTCGGATGGCGCGGGCGCGAAGGCCGCCACGTCGGCCACGGTGATCGCGTCCCCCAGACCGGCCGGCTCCTCGGGCGAGGCCGCCTCGGCGTAGTCGAAGTACATCGGGAAGACCGGCGTCGCCACCACGTCGTGCCCCGCCGCCGCGGCCCGCCGGGCGACATGCTCCCCGCGCCAGGGCATCACGATCGTGTCCGGCCTCAGCCTGCCGCTGACGAACGCCTCGTCCCACACCACCGTGCGGCTGCCGCGCTCGGCCAGTGCGTCGGCGAGCCGGCGCAGGAACCAGGCGTGCAGATCACCCGTGTTCTCCAGGCCCAGCGAGGACTGGTACGCCGAGATCTCGGCCGACGCCGCCCAGTCGTCGAGCACGCACTCGTCACCGCCGATGTGGAAGTACGGCACGTCGCCCAGCGCGTCGGCGATCTCGGCGAACACGGTGGTCAGGAAGTCGACGGTCGCCGGAAGCGGGGACAGGATCGCCGACGAGATGCCCCACCGGTCCAGCACCTCGTAGCGCTCCTGCGGCCGGGACGCCAGCGCGGGATAGGCGGCCAGCACCGCGGACGCGTGGCCCGGCACGTCGATCTCGGGCACGACGGTGACCGCCCGCCCCCGGGCGTATGCCGCGATCTCCGTCAGGTCGGAGAGCGTGTAGTGGCCGCCGTGGGGGACACCGTCGAAGGAGAGTTCCTCCCCCTTGCGGCTGGTGATCGTCCGGGGGCGGTGCGAGCCCACCTCGTGCAGCAGCGGGAACGCCCTGCTCTCCACCCGCCAGCCCTGGTCGTCGGCCAGGTGGAGATGCAGCCGGTTCAGCTTGTGCAGCGCCATCAGGTCGATCATCCGCAGCACCTCCCGCTTCGGCAGGAAGCTGCGGGCCACGTCGAGGTGCGCGCCACGCCAGGAGAACCCCGGCGCGTCCTCCACACGCCCGCAGGGGACCGTCCAGGACGTCCCCGGCACGCGGGCCGACCGGAACGCCTCGGCCGGCAGGAGTTGCCGCAGCGTCTGCCCGGCGTAGAAGGCGCCCGCCCGGTCTCCGGCCGCGATGCGCACCTCGTCGCCCGAGATCGTCAACGCGTACGCCTCCGGCCCGAGCCGGGGATCCTCCTCCACCCGTACGGCCGCCGTGGCGGCGTCGCCGGGCCTCAGGTCGAGCACGGGGAGCGCGAGCCGTACGGCGTCGGTGAGCGGGGCCGGGCCCGACACGGCGGAGCCGGGCGCGATCTCGGCCGACCCTGAGCCCGTCTCCGCGAGCCTCGGCAGGGGAAGGAGATGGTTCATGCCGCCGATGATGCCAAACCCCACCGACGGTCCCGCCACCTCGTCCACAGCCCGCTGAGAGCCGCTGAGGTGCGGTCAGCGGGCGGAGGTGAGATACGCCTCCAGGCCCTTCGCCAGCGACTGGGCCATCTTCGCGCGGAACGCGGGGTCCTTGAACCTGGCGGCGTCCTTGGCGTTGCGCATGTTGCCGCACTCGATGAAGATCTTCGGCACCGTCGACAGGTTGAGCCCGCCGAGGTCGCTGCGGTAGTTCAGCGCCTGCTTGCCGATGTAGTTCGAGTACGGCAGGCCGGTGCCGCTGTGGAAGGCGTCCCGCACGTTCTTGCCGAGCCGCGCCGAGTCCTTCACGACCGGATCGACCGGCCCGCCGATCTTCTTCGGCATGATGATGTGGAACCCGCGAAGGTTCGCCGCCGCGCCGTCGCCGTGGATGGAGATCGCCGCGTCCGCGTGGGCCTTGTTCCCGATGGCGGCCCGCTGGTTGATGCAGGGACCCCACTCGGTGCCGCTCGTCCGGGTGAGCTTGACCGTGGCCCCTTGGGCTCGCAGGAGCTTCGCGAGCCTGTTGGACACGTCCCAGGTGAAGGCCGCCTCGGTGTAGCCGTCGTTCGTCGACGTGCCGGTCGTGTCGCAGGCCTTCTTCTGGTTGGAGATGTCGACCAGCTGGTTGATCTCCTTGGTGTGGCGGAAATTGCCGCCGTTGTGGCCCGGGTCGACGACCACGACCTTCCCGGCCAGCGGCAGGGCCTCCGTCTCGGAGGCGGCCGTACGCGTGGTCGGGGCGGCCGTCTCGGACGCGTCCGCCTGGTCCTGGGTCGCGGCCGGCCGTCCGAGCCGGGGCGAGGCGGCGGGGGCCGAGGCCCCCGTGTCGGAGACCTCAGCGCCGCCGCAGGCGACGGCTCCGACCCCGCACAGGGCCAGGGCTGCGGCGGCGAGTGGTCGTCTGATCACGGTCGAGATCCCTTCCCGGAGGTGTGGTCTCCCCAACCTAACCGGAACGGAGTCGTGATCAGACCGTTATGCCGGAAACCTGCCCACCCACGCCGGCTCGGGGACCTCCTGCCGGTGCAGGAGAGCGGCCAGCTCACGGGCGTCCTCGGCGTCAAGGCCCAGCACCACGCGGGGCCGTCCCCAGGGGTGGTCTATCGAGTGGGCGACGTAGCTCGCGACCGACTCGGCGACGTCATCGCTGTCCAGCCCCCGGCTCTCCCTCCAGTGCGCCCAGGCCCGCTCCAGTTCGCCGGCGGCCCGCTGAGCGCAGGAGACCAACTCAGGATCACGCATGAATCCCCCCGATTCCCGGTCGCCGGCCCGCGGGCAGCCCTTCCGCGACCCGCCGGGGGCCGGCGCCACGGCTGAAGTCAACACCGGCCGCGAGGGGACACGTCGGTGATTGACCTAGCCTTGGCCACCGCTTGGAGCGGGCCCGGTGCTGCGCCGTACGACGAGTTGCGGGCTCACCTGCCGCAGCCGGGCGGTCTTGCCCGGCTCGGTGATGCGGTCGCTCAGCAGCGCCGCCGCCGAGCGGCCCATGGCCCGCCGGGGCTGGTCCACGCTGGTCAGCGAGATGTGGGTGACGGAGGCGAGATGCGTGTTGTCGTATCCGACGACCGACAGGTCCTCGGGCACCCGCAGCCCCAGCTCGCTCGCCGCGCTCAGCACGCCCATGGCCACGATGTCGTTCGCCGCGAAGATCGCCGTCGGCCGGGGCTCGCGCTTCAGCAGCGCAAGTGCGGCGCGCCTGCCGCCCTCCTCGCTGAAGTCGCCGTGCTCGACCATGATGTACGGCGCCAGCGCGTGGCGGCGCATGGCCACCAGGTAGCCCTCGCAGCGGCAGCGGGCGGCCGACGACGGGGCGCCCTCGATGTGGGCGATGCGCCGGTGGCCCAGCTCCACGAGGTGGTCCACGGCGAAGCGGGCGCCGAGCTGGTCGTCGTCGACGACGATGTCCACGCCCTCGAGTTCGACGTCGCGTTCGCCGACCACCACGGTCGGCGTGTAGGCCGCGGCCTCGGCCAAGGTGTCGCTGGACGGCGCCACCCCGAGCAGGACCAGTCCGTCCACCCTCAGCTCGAGGAAGGCCTCGACGGCCTCGTCCTCGAACGCCGGGTCCCAGCGGCCGCTGCCGATCAGCAGCCGCAGCCCGTCGCCGTGCAGGCTCTCCTGCAGGCCGTCGAGGAACTCGGCGTAGAAGGGGTTGTGCAGGTCGGCCACGAGCGCGCCCACCAGGTGGGTGCGTCCCTCGACCAGACTGCGGGCGACCGCGTTCGGGCGGTAGCCGAGCTCCCGGGCGGCCTGGAGGACCGCCTCCCTGCGATGCTCGCTCACATGCGGGGAGCCCCGCAGCACGAGAGACACCAGCGACTTGGAGACGCCTGCCCGCTCGGCCACGTTGCGGATCGTCGGGCGTGGCCGCGGGCTGAACCCATCGGACAGTCCGCCGGTGGGGATCGTGACCCCGACGTCTTTCCGGGCAGTGGTCTGCATGGACGGTCCTGACATGGTTCTCCCCACGATGCGTGGACGTGCACCTGACACACCAAACGATCGAGTTGCCCAGAGGGTACGGGTTGATCGCGGTAAGACAGGATCCTTCCTCTAATCGGGCGTTGGGAAGGTTAGCCGCACCATGGGTAGGAGGCCGGAACCGGGAGGGGTTTCGAGGGGGACCCTTGATCCGGCCGGTCCCCCTCCCAGGGGGCCGATTCGCTAGGGTGCGGAGTGTGAGTGCCACACGCCAAGCGGAAGACGGCGCACGTCCGGCGCGTCGCAGGCTCAGCGTGGACCGGCGGCGGGAAGAGCTCATCGCCGCCGCGCTCGAGCTGTTCAGCAGGCACGACGCCGAGGACGTCTCGATCGACGACGTGGCGGCTTCCGCGGGCGCGTCGAGGGCGCTCGTCTACCACTACTTCGGCGGCAAGCAGGAGCTCTACGTGGCGGCCCTGCGCAGCGCGGCGGCCGAACTGCAGGCGCGGTTACAGCAGCAGGGCGAGGGCGGGCCGCTGGAGCAGCTCAGCTCGGGCCTGACGCGTTACTTCGACTTCGTCGAGGAGCACGCGGCCGGCTTCGCCGCGTTGCTCAGGGGAGGCCCGGCCAACCGCGCCGGGGAGATCGGCGAGATCGTCGACGGGGTGCGGCAGCGCATGCTGCGCATGATCGTTCATCAGATGGGGGTCGACGCGCCCGGTCCGGCGTTGCGTGTCACGCTCAGGTCGTGGGTCGCCTCGGTGGAGACGGCCGGCCTCGACTGGCTGGAGCACCGCGACATGGAGCGGGCCGAGCTGGAGCGCCTCCTGGTGGACCAGCTGGTCGCGCTCCTGGGGGCGGCGAGCGGGCATGATCCCGGGTTGCGGGTGCTGCTGGAGACCCTGCTGCCCGTGCACCCGGCATCTGCGGACCGTGAGGCCGTTCCCTGAACCCCTCACCCCGTTCGCGAGCCGCCCGAGGTGCGAAGACCAGGGCGTACGCATGGGGAGACGGGGAGTCGCCGGGGGCGGACGGACCGTGCACGCGGGGAGGCGCCGGGCGGGCGGCGCCGACCCCAGATCCCTCCCATGACCCGTAGCGGTCACGGGAGTGTGGTGGACGCGCTCACATCCCCGACGCGAGCGCGCCGTCGTTCCCCCCGTGGCGTGACGGCCACGTCCTACTCGGACCGCTGCTGCGGAATCCCCGCGAGCAGTGCCCGGACCTCGGTCTCCCGGTACCGCCGGTGACCGCCGAGGGTGCGGATGGACGTCAACTTGCCCGCCTTCGCCCACCGGGTGACGGTCTTGGGGTCGACGCGGAACATCGTGGCGACCTCCGCCGGGGTGAGCAGCGGCTCGGCCTCGGGTGTACGAGCTGACATTTGTGCGGCCTCTCCTCCGTGTGGACCGCCGGCAGCGATCCTGCGACTTGTCTGGCGCAAGTGCCCCTTCCGTCAATCCCTGCCCGGTCGCGTCGCGCCACTCTGGACACCGCTTCGTTCGGGCAAATCTTGTCGGTCACGGCACTGTCACGGATGTCCTTCAATGATCCAAAACGTGCGGTTTCTAGGATCATTTACGGCATCACCCGATGTGACCATACAGCCACGTAGTGCGATTGGCGAGCCCTCTGGGCACAACGTCTCGACCACGGGTTGATGTCACGCTGGGTGATTCTAGCGACACGTTTCGTGGTATCGCAGTGAAAACGGCAAACTACTCAGTTCGTAGATGTGAGATCGACTATGCCATGACCAGAATCGGCAGGTCAGGGCATGTTCATGACCGTCAGTTTGCCGATTCCAGGGCGCGGATCGACCTCCAGCGGAGGATCACCCGCTGATACATCGCGAAGGCAAGTTCTTCCTGACCGTTGTCCAAACCCGCGAGGGCCGTCGCCACCTCGGCGACGGACTGGTCGCCCTGGAGGGTCCTGTCGTCCATCAGATGGACGAGGCCGCCGTAGTCGAGTTCCACCAGCGAGTGCGGGTGGAACTCCTCCAGCCAGCGGCCCACCTCCTCGACCTCGGTGAGGGCCGCCACCTGTCCGACGTGCCTGCGGATCACCACCAGCGCCCGGGCCACCCGGCGCCGGGCCTGTGCCATCGAGGTGACGTACAGCATGTTCCTGGGCGGTGCGGCGGTGGTCTGCGCGCCCGCCTCGGACGGCTGCTCCGAGCCCAGCACGAGCCAGCGCTCGGCCGAGTCGAACGGCACGAACCACGCGATCGGCACATGCCAGGTGCTCGTGCGGATGTGGGTGCGCAGGGACTGCTCTCCCCGCTTGAACCGGTCGAAGTCGTCGGCGGTCTGCTCCGCGATGGCCTGGGGCACGAACCGGGAGGCGAGCTTGACCGGGACGCTCCCCCGGAACGACGCGAACGCCAGCCACGACCGCAGCCTGCTCTGCCAGGGGCAGACATACAACGTCTCCTCCACCCGGCGCAGGTACGCGTTGGGGCTCTCCCGTTCGGGCGCCGGGAGTGGCGGGACCGGCAGCAGGCGGCGGACCGCCTCGCCGTGTTCGACCTCGAGCGCGCCTGCCCGGCGCGGCCGGTCGCGCGATTCGGCGTACCGGGCCCACCGAGCCTGATCCTGAGGGGCGAAAGCGGTCAGCGGCTCGTACACACGGAGATAGGCGGCGTAGGGGAGCACACCAGAATCGTGCCACGTCGCCGGACACATGTGCAGCACCGTTCCGGCTTTTCATGATCGTTTCGTGGGTGTGTCGGATAAGCTGAAGGCCGATCGCCACAACGAGGCGGCGTACACGATCAGGAGTCACCACCGTGACCGACGTTTTCGGGCTGTCCCACAAGGATCCCAGCTCCGGCGGCGACACGAACCCCGCCCAGCCGGTGCGACACGAACAGGTCGTCTTCTGCTCCGACGAGCGCAGCGGCCTTTACGCCATCATCGCGATCTACAGCACCGCCCTCGGACCGGGGCTCGGCGGCACCCGGTTCTATCCCTACCAGAGCGAGCAGGCCGCACTCGCCGACGTGCTCAACCTCTCCCGGGCCATGGCGTACAAGAACGCGCTGGCCGGCCTCGACCACGGCGGCGCCAAGGCCGTCATCATCGGCGACCCCGCGACCGACAAGAGCGAGGCTCTCCTGCGGGCCTACGGCAGGTTCGTCCAGTCGCTCGGCGGGCGCTACTACACGGCCTGCGACGTGGGCACCTACAGCGAGGACATGGACGTGGTGGCGCGCGAGTGCTCCTACGTCACCGGCCGCACCCCGGCGCACGGCGGCGCCGGAGACTCCTCCATCCTCACCGCGTTCGGCGTGTTCCAGGGCATGCGGGCCGCCGCCGACCACGTGTACGGCGCCTCCTCCCTGAGCGGCAGGCGGGTCGGGGTCGAGGGGGTCGGCAAGGTCGGCAACCGCCTGGTCGACCACCTGATCGAGGACGGGGCCGAGGTCGTGGTCTGCGACGTCGACGAGCAGGCCGTCGAACGGCTGCGGCGGCGCCACCCCGCCGTCGAGGTCGTGCCCGACGCCGCCACGCTCGCGAGCTCCGACATCGACGTGTACGCGCCCTGCGCCCTCGGCGGCGCGCTGGACGACGAGACCGTCCCCCGGCTCAAGGCGAAGATCGTCTGCGGCGGCGCCAACAACCAGCTCGCCCACACCGGCGTCGAGAAGCAGCTCGCCGAGCGGGGCATCCTGTACGCCCCGGACTACGTCGTGAACTCCGGCGGGGTCATCCAGGTGGCCGACGAGATCGAGGGCTTCGACATGGACCGGGCCCGCGCCCGGGCGGCGAAGATCTTCGACACGACCTTGAAGATCTTCCGCTCGGCCGAGGAGGAAGGCGTCCCTCCCGCCGTCGCAGCGGATAGGCTGGCAGAGCGGAGAATGTCAGAAATCGGTCGGCTAAGGGGTATTTGGCTCCGGCGCTGACCGCCGCCGCTCGTACGACGTACCGAGCGGCGCACAAACCAGGTACGGTAATAGGCGAACGAGAGACTGACGCCTGAAGTCAGGTGGCGTCGGTGCGCGGTGCGTTAGTGACGAGGGGTCGGGCACGGCCCCGCATGAGGGGGTCGAGCCAATGGGGCGCGGCCGAGCCAAGGCCAAGCAGGTCAAGGTCGCCCGTCAGCTGAAGTACAACAGCGGCGGTACGGATCTTGAGCGCCTGCGCGCGGAGCTCGGAGTCGTGGACGCCGACGATTCCGGCCACAGTGACGAGCATGACCCTTACGACGAGTTGGCTGATCGCTACGCCGATTACGCGGCCGTCGACGACGACGACGGCGACGACGATCGCCGTGGGCGGCGTTGACCCGGTTCTGATCGCCAGGTGAGTGACCCGGCGGGGACGTTCCCGCCGGGTTCTCTCAATGTCCGCGAGCGCTCTCTCGCATGCCTCGTCTCCGGTACGGAGACGGGCGCGGGGTGAGAGCCGGCCGGCCGCATGGTCACAGTCGGTCGGCGTCATCGGCGTGTTTCACCATTCGTCGAGTCGGCCGGGCTGTCGAACTGGTGCGTCTTGTGTAGCCGGATGTCCCTTGCTGCCGCCCGGACCCCATCCCTTGGGCCCCTTGTGGTCGCCGCGACGGGATGCTGCTCGGATGCTCGCGGGGGCGACCCCGGGAGTCCGCCGTGGCCGCACCTCCCGATGTGACGGATCGCATGCGGGTGGCGCCGGCCACAATGACGCGCGACCGCCCGGCTGCGGTGCTCCGGACGACCCGCCGTGGCCGTCACGCCACGACCTCCATCCGGCGATCGTCCATCGGGCCGGGCGGCCCGGACCTCACTGACGGAAACGGGCTCGTCCCTCGCCCGGGACGACCTCGCCCAGCACCCAGGCGGGCAGGCCGCGACCGTTCAGCAGGGCGAGTGCCTTGTCGGCCTCCGCCACCGGGACGATCGCGCACATGCCCACCCCGAGGTTGAACGTCTTGTCCATCTCCTCCTGGGGCACGCCGCCGCGCCCGGCCAGCACCTCGAAGATCGCGGGCGGGGTCCAGGAGCTCCGGTCGAGAAGGGCGTCCACCGTGCCCGGCAGGGACCTGGCCAGGTTGGCCGCCAACCCGCCCCCGGTGATGTGGGCCAGGGCGTGCACCTCGGTCTCCCGGATGAGCGCCAGGCAGTCGAGCGAATAGACGCGGGTGGGCTCCAGCAACTCCTCGCCGAGCGTGCGGCCCAGCTCGGGCAGCTCCTGCTCCAGGCCGAGCCCGGCGGTCTTGATCACGTGCCTGACCAGTGAGTAGCCGTTGGAGTGGACGCCACTGGAGGCCAGCCCGAGCACCACGTCCCCGGGCACGACCCGGTCGGGGCCGAGCATCTCGTCCGCCTCGACGACCCCGGTGCCGGCGCCCGCGAGGTCGTACTCGTCGGGGCCCATCGCCCCGGGGTGCTCGGCGGTCTCCCCGCCGACCAGCGCGCAGCCCGCGAGCCGGCATCCCTCGGCCACGCCGCCCACGATGTCGGCGATCCGCTCGGGCACGACCTTGCCGCACGCGATGTAGTCGGTCATGAACAGCGGCTCGGCCCCGCAGACCACGAGGTCGTCCACGACCATGCCGACGAGGTCGATGCCGATCGTGTCGTGCTTGCCGAGCTGCTGGGCCAGCATGACCTTGGTGCCCACGCCGTCCGTGGACGTGGCCAGCAGCGGCCTGCGGTAGCGCAGGAACGCCGAGGCGTCGAAGAGCCCGGCGAAGCCGCTGGCGTCGTCCACGACCTCCGGGCGCCGGGAGCGCGCCACCCGGGACTTCATCAGCTCGACCGCGCGGTCGCCGGCCTCGATGTCGACGCCGGCGTCGGCGTAGCTGGTCATCGCTGAGCCTCCAGCACGAACTTGCCCACCCTGTCGTCCTCGATCGGAATGGGGTACTCACCGGTGAAGCACGCGCGGCAGAGCCGGTCGGCGGGCAGCGTCGTCGCCCGGGTGAGCCCCTCAAGGGAGATGTACCCGAGGGAGTCGGCGCCGAGCGAGGAGCGGATCTCCTCGACCGACAGCGACCCGGCGATCAGCTCCGCCCGCGTGGCGAAGTCGATGCCGTAGAAGCACGGCCAGGCGACCGGGGGTGAGGAGATCCGGACGTGGACCTCGCTGGCCCCGGCCTCACGCAGCATCTTCACGATGGCCCGCTGGGTGTTGCCGCGGACGATCGAGTCGTCCACGACCACCAGGCGCTTGCCCTCGATGACCTCGCGCAGCGGGTTGAGCTTGAGGCGGATGCCGAGCTGGCGGATGGTCTGCGACGGCTGGATGAACGTCCGGCCGACGTAGGAGTTCTTCACCAGGCCTTGGCCGTACGGGATGCCGCTCTGCTCGGCGTAGCCGATGGCGGCGGGGGTGCCGGACTCGGGCGTGGGGATCACGAGATCGGCGTCCACCGGGTGTTCGCGGGCCAGCACGCGGCCGACCTCGACCCGGGTGGACTGCACGCCACGCCCGGCGATCGTGGTGTCGGGCCGGGCGAGGTAGACGTACTCGAACAGGCAGCCCTTGGGCTCGGCCGGCGCGAAGCGGCGCGAGCGGACCCCGCGCTCGTCGATGGTCAGCAGTTCGCCGGGCTCGATCTCGCGGATGAACGACGCGCCGACGATGTCGAGGGCGGCGGTCTCGGACGCGACCACCCAGCCGCGCTCCAGCCGGCCCAGCACGAGCGGGCGGATGCCCTGCGGGTCGCGGGCGGCGAACAGCGTCGTCTCGTTCATCCAGACGAGCGAGTAGGCGCCCTTGACCTCCGGGAGCAGCTCGGCCGCCACGTCCTCGACCGGGCGCGAGGAGTCCTGCGCCAGGAGAGCGGTGAGCACCTCGGTGTCGGTCGTCGCCCGGGTGGAGCCCGGCGCGAGCCGTTCGGCGAGGTAGGCGGTGTTGATCAGGTTGCCGTTGTGGGCGAGCGCCAGCCCCTTGCCGTCGCTCGAGTTCAGCGTGGGCTGCGCGTTCTCCCAGACGCTCGATCCGGTGGTGGAGTAGCGGCAGTGTCCGATAGACAGGTGCCCCCGCAGGGTGCCGAGGATCGACTCGTCGAAGACCTGGGCCACCAGGCCCATGTCCTTGTAGACGAGGATGCGGTTGCCCTCGCTGACCGCGATGCCCGCGGACTCCTGCCCGCGGTGCTGCAGTGCGTAGAGGCCGTAGTAGGTGAGTTTGGAGACGTCCTCCCCGGGCGCCCATACGCCGAAGACGCCACAGGCGTCCTTCGGAGCGCGGTCCTGGGGGTCGAGGTCATGGCCCAGCCGGCCGTCGCCCTTCAACACGTACTTGAGTCTATTTGGGCATTGGCGCTGCTCAAACCTGGGCATGCCCGTCAGGCGCCGGAAGCATCACCCGCCCTTTGCCGTGTCTCCCCTGCTCACAGGCGGATTTCGGGGGAGCCTGGGGTTCCGGTCAGGCCCCAAGAATCGGATATGGCCCAGAATCGGTACGGGAGGGATGATCGTGGCGACACCCGACGACCCCGGGCGCCCACGGGAGCCGAACGGCCCGGGGGCTCCGGAGGAGCGGGAGCCGTCGGCAGGAGTGCCCGAAGGACCCGCAGGCCCGCCCTACGGAGGCCCACCCTATGGCCCGCCTCCTTATGGCCAGCCTCCCTACGGGCAGCCTCCCTACGGGCAGCCTCCCTACGGGCAGCCGCCGTACGGGGGGCCGCTGCCGCCGCCCCCGGGACCTGGCGGACCTCCCGGTGGGCCCTGGGGGCCTCAGCCGGGCGGCGGGCTGGGGACGGCCGCGCTGGTGCTCGGGATCTGCTCGATCGTCCTGCTGCTGGTCTGCGGCGTCGGCACGCTCGTGGCGGTCGTCGGGCTCGTCCTCGGCATCGTGGCGATCGCCAGGAACTCCAACCGGGGCAGGGCGGTCGGAGGGGTGGTGCTGAGCACGCTGACCCTGCTGATCGCCCTGATCATGAGCGTGGCGCTCTACAACTGGTTCACGACCAGGCACGTCGGCGAGTGCTTCGACCGCCGGCTCTACCCCACCCAGGAGGACGCGCAGCGCTGCGTGCAGAACAAGCTCTCCGGGTTCCAGTGACCCGGGCGGGGTTCACCAGACAGGCAGCAGCGCGGACAGGTCGGCCCGGGAGCCGCTGGCCGCGATCTTCCCGGCTTCGGTGGCGTCGGCCCAGGACAGCCGGCCCGTGGCCAGTTCGAGCCAGGTGCGGGGGTCGGTCTCGATGACGTTGGGCGGGGTGCCCCGCGTGTGCCGGGGGCCCTCCACGCACTGCACCGCGGCGTACGGGGGGACCCGCACCTCCACCGACCGTCCCGGCGCCCGGGCGGCCAGGTCCTCCAGCAGGTGCCGTACGGCGGCGCGGGCGGCGGCCCTCACCGGCGTGAGCCCGGCGTCGTAGGCGTCGAGCACGGCCAGCACACATGCGTTGCCCGCCATGCTCTCTGGACCGTCGAACGGCGGCCGTCCGAGATCGGCGAGCTGGGCGTCGAGCGCCTCCCGGATCTTCCCTGGGTCGAGTCTGCGTGCCGGCACCGGCCCATTGTCCCGGATCCCGCCTCCGGTCGATCGCGGGGGAAATGATGGGCGGTCTTCGTACATGAGAGGGGTGTACGTAGGAGCACCCGACAAGGGGAACGATCATGGGAACCGCCCGTGGATGACGAACCGTCGGCCAGGTTCGAGGCCGTCTACCGGGAGACGTACGGCCGGCTCACGGCGTACGCCGCGCGCCGGTGCGACTCGCCTCAGGACGCGGCCGACGTGGTGGCCGAGGTCTACACCGTCGCCTGGCGGCGGATGGACGACTTACCGGAGGGGGACGAGGCCGTCCTGTGGCTGTACGGCGTGGCCCGCAACGTGGTGGCCAACCACCGCAGGGGTGAGGTACGCCGCCAGGCCCGCAGTGCCCGGCTCGACGCCGAGCTGACCGACCTGTACGGCGACTCCCCCGAGAGCCGGGTCGAGGTGTCCGCGATCGGCGAGGCGTTCCTGGGCCTGTCCGACGACGACCGCGAGCTGTTGTCGCTGGTCGCCTGGGAGGGGCTGGGCCGCGAGGAGATCGCCACGGCGCTCGGCCTGTCGCGCAACGCCGTACGCATCCGGCTCTACCGCGCCCGACGGCGCTTTTCCCGCGCGCTCGCCGAGGCGGGCGTCCATCTCACGTCACGCAGCCGGCTGGCGCCGGCGGGGAGGTCGCTGTGAAGGACATCGAGGCGATGATCGGACCGCTGGCCCGGGTCGAACCGGGAACGCCGGGTGGCCGCCCGTCCGACGCGGGGGCGCGGGCGTTGCTGGCCTCGATCACGGCCGAGCCGCCCGGCGGCGGCGTGGCCGTACCGGCGCGTGCGAGGCGTCGCGGCCCACGCCGGCTGGCTCTGGGACTGGCGGCCGCCGCCGTGGCCGCCGCGGGCATCGTCGTCGGCCCGAGCCTGCTCGACGACGGAGCCCTCACCACGCCTTCTTATGCCGTTACCAAGGACTCCCACGGGGTCGTGTGGGTCAAGGTCCGCGACTTCCGCGACGTCGCCGGGCTGACGAAGCAGCTGCGTGACCTGGGGGTCCCCGCCATCGTCGACTACGCGCCTCCGGGAAAGAAGTGCCGGGAGCCGCGCGCCGCCTACGTGAAGGACATCCCCCAGGGCCTCTACGACCCTCCGACGAACATCCCCGGGGAGAAGGAGGGCTGGCAGATGCGGATCGACACCACGCTGTTCAAGCCCGGACAGACCTTCGTCTGGACCCTCACGGCCCTGCCCGACGGGCAGACCGGCACCAGCACGATCCTCATGAACGACCCGGTGAAGCCGTGCGTGCTCGTGCCCGACGACACCCCCAAGAGGACGAGCGAGCCGGAGCTCTTCGCTTATCGCATGGCGACGACGAAGGGCCGCTCGCTCGCCGGATACCGGGTGGACGGGAAGACGGTGGGCGAGGTCGTGCCGGAGATCGAGAAGCGCGGCCTGAAGGTCACGTATCTGATCATCGATCCCAACCCGCGGAACCTCGGCGGGTTCGGCATCGATCCGCAACGGCAGGACATCCCCGTCGGGAAGGACTGGACCGTCTGGGAGGCGGAGGAGTCCACCCGGAAGCCCAGACTGATCCGCCTGCTCGTCACCAGGGAGCACCTTGACTGGAACCCGCTCTACGCCGGCGGTTCGCGCGACAACGTGATCAAGGAATAGGGCATCCCGTACGGCTCGGCGCGGAGCCGTACGGGGGACTCAGCTTGGGAGCGGGTCCTGGCCGAGGATCCGAGCGCCGTTGGCGGCGGAGGCGCGGACCGCGGCGAATCCGCAGTCGATCATCTCGCGCTCGTACGAACGCAGTGCCGGGATCAGGGGACGGCCACCGGTGAGAGCGGCGGCGAGGCTCGCGGCATCCCGGAGGGCGAGGTTGGCCCCGGCTCCCCCCGCCGGGCTCATCGCGTGGGCCGCGTCGCCGAGCAGCGTGACGCGCGTGGTGTCCCAGGGGGCGATCGGAACGCTGGTACGCAGCACCAGCGGGAAGATCTCCCGCCAGTCGGCGAGCACCCGGCGGATGCGGGGATGCCAGCCGGACGTCATCTCCATGACGAGGGATCCGAGCTGCCGCTGAGTCATGAGGTGCGGCTCCGGCGGCAGCTCTTCGGTGCGGGCGCTGAAGGAGAGGGTGGCGTAGTCGCGCGTGTGGGCGATGCCCACCACACGGTGGCCGGGCCCGGTGACCGCGCTGAACACGTGGTCCAGGTCCTCGGCCGACTCCCGCGGGATCTTGCCGTACAGCTGGGTGAGGCCGGTGCCGACGACGCGGGCGTGGGGCAGATGCTGCCGGCGGACGGCGGAGCCCACGCCGTCGGCGCCCACCAGCACCTCGCCGGTGACGGTGGTGCCGTCGTCGAAGCGCGCGGTCACATGCTCGCCCTCCGTCTGGAAGGCGGTGAGGCGCTTGCCAAAGGTGATCAGCCCCTGCACGTCGGCCAGCAGGATGTCACGCAACTCCTGCCGGTCGACCGACAGGTGCCGGCCGCCGAAATCGTGCTCTTCCAGCACCCGCAGTGCCGGGTCGAGACGGACGAACCGCGGATCGGGCGTGTGGGCGGCGGCCAGGAACACGGCCGAGCGCTCCGGCGCGAGTACGGATGTCAGCGCGTCGATGCCCACGTCGCCGAGATGGAGACGGTATCCCTGCCCACGGATCACGGGCGAGGCGTCGCGTTCGTAGACGGCCACGTCGATTCCGGTCCCGCGTAGTCCGTTGGCCAGGGCCAGGCCGCCGAGACCGGCCCCGATGACGATCACTCTCATCGCGGCTCACCGCCGAAGCCGGCCGCGTGCTCGGCGGCCCACGCCGACAGTGGCGTGGCCGGAGTGCCGGTGATGTCGGGCACGGCAGTGGTGACGGCGGGTGACGGGGCGGCGATCAGCGTGGCGTATCCGCCGAGGAGTTCGTCCACGAAGTCGTCGGGAAAGCCGGGATCGGCCAGCAGCCTGGCGCGTTCCTCCTCCCGCGTCAGCTCGTGCCAGCGCAGCGGCCGCCCGAGCGCCTCGCCGATGATCCGCACCTGCTCTTCCTGGGTGAGGACCTCGGGTCCGGTGAGCGTGTACCGGCGCCCGGCGTGCCCGTCCTCCGTCAGGGCGTGTACGGCCACCGCCGCGATGTCGTCCTCGTGGATCGGCACCGTCTTCAGTTGCCCGTAGGCGCCTCGCACGACGTCGCCGGCCTTGATCTGCTCGCTCCACCACAGGGTGTTGGCCATGAAGGCGCTGGGACTCAGGATCGTCCACTCCATGCCGGACTGCTCGATCAGGTGTTCCACAGTGGCATGCCAGCGGGCGACCGCGGTGGGCTGCAGCTCCGGGGCCACACCCGGGCGTGCGTCGCCACCGGTCATGAAGACGACCCGGCGGATGCGGCGCTTGAGCGCGTCGACGAGGGGCCGGGCGGGTTCGGCCGAATGGAACGGCCACATCAGGAACGCCGCCTCGACACCGTCAAGGGCGCCGGGCGCGTCCAGGTCCGGAGTGACCACCTCGACGCCCGTGGGGAGGCCTGCGGTCCGCGGGCGGCGGCTGGTCGCCCGTACGGCGGCGCCCGCCCGGGCGAGCCGCTCCACGACCCGCCGGCCGACGTTTCCCGTGCCGCCGAAAACCAGGTAAGTGCTCATGCGCTCACGATCACTTCTCACCTGCGTCGCCCGCAGACCGGCGGCAACTTTTCGGCGAAAAATCGCATGGAATCATGAAATATGGAGAAAAGCAGCTTGCTGGACGACCTCGATCGTGCCCTGGTGCACGCGCTTCAGATCGACGGCCGGGCTTCCTTCCGCCGGATCGCCGAGGTCGTCGGAACCTCCGAGCACACCATCGCGCGCCGCTATCGCAGGCTGCGCTCTCAGGGGCTCCTGCGGGTGGTCGGCATGCTCGACGGCACCCGCTTCGGGCAGACCGCCTGGGCGGTGCGCCTGGTGTGCACACCGGACGCCGCCGGGCCGGTGGCCGAGGCGCTGGCCCGGCGTGAGGACACCGTCTGGGTGCGCCTGCTGTCCGGCGGCACCGAGATCGCCTGCGGCGTCCAGGGCGGCGGGGAGGGCGACGACCTGCTGCTGAAGAAGCTCCCCAAGACGCCGCGCGTCGTCTCGATGTCGGCGCACGCCACGCTGCACATGTTCGCCGGATGGCGCAGCCGGACCGTCGCGCTCTCGGACGAGCAGGCCGCACGCCTGCGCCCGGATCACGTGGACGAGCACGAGCACGAGATCAGCCTGGACGACGAGGACCGTGCCCTGCTGCGGGTGCTGGCCCGGGACGGCCGGGCCGGCTTCGGCGAACTGGCGGCGGCTGCCGGATGTTCGCAGACCACGGCCCGCCGCCGGCTGGAGCAGCTGTGCGCCGGCGGCGCGTTGCGCTTCGACGTCGAGATCCCCGCCCGGGCGCTCGGCTACAAGGCCGAGGCCTGGTTGTGGATGAAGGTCGAGCCACGGGCGCTGATCACGGTCGGCGCGGCCATGGCCGGGCACGCCGAGGCCGATGTGGTGGCCGCCACCACCGGCCCCACCAACCTGATGGCCGGGGTGACCTGCCGGGACACCCGGGCCCTCTACCGCTACCTGACGGAGCGGGTTGCGACGCTGGACGGAGTGCGCGAGGTGGAGACCGCCCCGGTGATCCGCACCGTCAAGCGGGCCGGCGCCCTGCTGCCCTGAACCCTGTTGCGCTGAGCCCTGTTGCGCTGAGCCCTGTTGCGCTGAGCTCCGTTGCCCTGAGCTCCGGGAGTCAGGCGACGGGCTCGGCCACGGCGGGTTCGCTGGGCTCGGCGGAGGCGGCGGCGGCCCGGGTGCGGCGCAGGGCGTAGACACTGACCGGGACGCCGACCAGCACGATCGCCGCCGCGATCACCAGCGTGAACCGGTACGCCTCCAGGAAGGCGTGCAGCGGAGCGCCGCCGACCGCGCTCTGCCTGGCGCTCAGGATCGCGCCCAGGATCGTGATGCCGAGCAGGCCGAAGACCTCCCGGGAGACGTTGAGCACGCCCGAGGCCACGCCCGCCCTCGCGGGGGGCATCGCGTTCAGCACCACGTTGGTCAGCGGGACGAGCAGGCCGGCGCCCGCGCCGTACAGCAGGAACCAGGGGATGAGGTCGCCGTAGTGGGAGCCCTCGCCCGCGCTCGACAGCCCGCCGATGGCCACCGCCATCAGGCCGAGTCCGACGGCGACCGTGCCCGCGCTGCCGAAGCGCTCGGCGATCCGCGGTGAGACGCTCGCGATCACCGCCATGAGCAGCGCCATCGGCACGAAGCCCGCGCCCGCCGCCGTCGGGGAAAACCCGAGCGCGCTCTGCAGGTAGAGCGCGGTGAAGAAGTAGATGCCGAAGACGCCGAACGACCACAGCCCCATCGACAGCAGGCCGCCGCTGAAGACCCGCTCACGGAACAGCGTGAGGTCGATCATCGGCTGCGCCGTACGGGACTCGACGACCAGGAACGCGACGGCGGCCACAGCGAAGACCGCGAACGCCCCGATGATCGGCGCCGAGGTCCACCCACGCGACTCGCCCTCGATGAGCGCGTAGGTGAGGGCGAACAGCGCCACGGCGGAGGTGACCAGGCCCGGCAGGTCGAGGGACGCCCGCCCGGACGAGGCCCGCTCGACCCTGATCGAGCGCAGGCCGATCACGGCCGCGACCACGCCGATCGGCAGGTTGATCAGGAAGATCCAGCCCCAGTCGGCGTTCTCGCTGAGGAACCCGCCGGTGAGCGGGCCGATCGCGAGGGCCAGGGCGCCGACCGCGCTCCAGATGCCGACGGCCGTCGCCCGCTCGCGCGGATCGGGGAAGATCCGCGGCAGCAGGGCCAGCGTCGACGGTGTCACCAGCGCCGCGCCGAGCCCCTGCACCGCCCGCGCCGCGATCAGCGTCTCCTGGCTCCCGGCGAGGCCCGCCGCCACCGACGCGAGCGTGAAGACCGCCAGGCCGCCGAAGAACGCCGTCCGGGGGCCGAAGACGTCCGCCAGGCGTCCGCCGGCGAGCAGCAGGCCCGCGAACACCAGGATGTACGCGCTCACGATCCACTCCAGACCGGAGATCGTCAGCGCCAGGTCCCGCTGGATCGTCGGCAGGGCCACGTTGACCACGTTGTTGTCCAAATAGGTCATGAAAGTCGCGAGCGCCACCGCGACGAGCGCCCACCACCGTCCGGACATGCGTCCTCCTCTTGTACGAGGTACATGTACGGCGTACATGTACGGTGCATAGGAGACCTTGTACGGCGTATAGTTGTCAAGTGCCGAGGAGGTAGGGAGGCTGCGGGCCATGGCGAACGCGGAGCGGCTGAGCCGCCTGAGTCTGGTCGAGAAGGCCGTCGAGCTGGCCGACGCCGAGAGCCTGGAGTCGGTCACGGTGCGGCGGCTCGCCCAGGAGCTCGGGGTGACGCCGATGGCTCTCTACTGGCATGTCAAGAACAAGGACCAGTTGCTCGTCTGCGTCGCCGACCACCTGCTGGCCGAGGTCACCGCCGAGTTCGACCCGGCCGCGACGTGGAACATGCGGCTGCGGGCGATGGTCGAGGCACTGGTCGGGGTGATGCGGCGGCACCGGTACATGCCGGGCCTGTTCGCGATGGTCGAGAAGCAGGAGCTCCCGAGCTTCAGCCGCGCGACCGACACCGCGCTCGACCTGCTCTCCCAGGGAGGTTTCACCCTGAGCGAGGGCTACGCCGTCTCCACATACCTGCTGCACGGCGCGATGGCCCTGGTCGACAACGAGCCCGGCTGCCCCGGCGCGTTCACCGCAGCGGAGGCGGCCGAGTTGCGCCGGCAGAAGCGGCTGGCCCTGGAACGGCTCCCCGCCGACGAGTTCCCCCGCATCGTGGAGTACGCCAAGACGATGGAGGGGGAGCCCGACCTCGACGCCTACTACGCGTTCGGTCTGGATCTCCTGATGTCCGGGGTCGAGGCCATGGCCGCGAAGAGGACCCCGAACAGCGCGACGCAGAACAGCACAAGATAGGTGGTGCGGAACCCGGCCATGAGCTGCCGCAGCGCGACCGGGGACACCTGTGACAGCGTCCCCGCGTAGACCTGGTCGCGCAGCGCCGGCGCCACCGAGGCGGTCAGCACGCTCAGCGTCGTCGCCACGCTGAGCACGACGCCGACGTTCATGACCATCAGGCGGAAGCCGTTCACCACGCCGCGGCTCTCCTCCGGCAGCGCGCTCATGACCTGGGTGGTGTTGCCGGTCAGGAAGGCGCCGCTGCCGCACCCGCACACGAAGAGCCCGATCCCGATCAGCCAGTAGGGCGTGGCCGGGCCGGCCGAGAGCGCGAGGACGAGCAGCCCCGAGGCCGTGAGCACGCACCCGCCCACCGACAGCGCGTACGGGCTCACCCGGCGGCCCAGCGTGCCGGCCAGGGGAGAGGCGATGGTCATGCCCACCGGGACCGGCAGCACGCCCATCCCGGCGGCCAGCGCGTCGGCCCCGCGCGCGGCCTGGAAGTAGAGCCCGGCGAGCAGGATCAGCGACGAGCGCGCCAGCGCGTTGGCGAACGACGCCAGATTGGCGTACAGCAGCATGCGCCCGCCGAACAGCGTGAGGTTCAGCACCGGGTTGCGCGCCCTGCGCTCCACCGCGAACAGCGCGGGGACGAGTGCGGCGGCGGCCACGCCGGGCAACGGCTCGCCCTGGCTGATCGCGATCAGCACGGCCGACAGAGCGGCGAACACGATCAGGTTGCCCAGCGCGTCCACGGACTGCCGGGGACCGGCCGGGACCTTCCGCAGCACCGCCGCGCCCCAGACGAGCGCGACCACCCCCGCCGGGACGTTGATCCAGAAGATCCACCGCCAGCCGAGCGTGTCCGCGATCAGGCCGCCGAGGGTCGGCCCGGCGAGCTGGGCCACCGAGAGCGTGGCCATGTAGACGCCCATCCCCTGGCTGAGCCGATCGGGCGGGAAGGCGGCGGTGACGATCACCGTGCCGTTGGCCAGGATCATGGCCGCGCCGAGCCCCTGGAGTGCCCGCAGGGCGATGAGCACCCCGACGTGGGGCGCGATCCCGGCGAGCAGCGACGCGCCCGTGAACAGGGCGAACCCGACGAGGTAGACCTCCCGCCTGCCGAGCAGGTCCGCGACGCGGCCGAAGAACACCAGCGTCGCGGTGCTGATCAGCAGATGCGCGAGCAGGATCCAGCTCGACGCCAGCGGCCCGGCGTCGAAGTGCCGTACGACCGCGGGGAGGGCGACGTTCAAGGTGCTCGAGCTGAGCCCGATGAGCACGAGACCGAGCCCGGTGACGGAGCAGACCCTCCAGGCGTACCGGAGGGCCTTCGCATGGTCGGCTGAACCTGGCTCTTGGGGGATGTCGGGCATGCCGTCGATTTTGACGTACGCCGTACGTCCTGAATGTCTCAGGACCCGCTCACCGGGCGCGGGGGTGCCGCATCGGCCGACGACGGATTGGAACGTTCTTGACCGTCCGGGCTTACGAATAGCGGAGATGCGCATACGTGATGTTTGGCATGACAACCCACATATGCCATGGCGCGTGAATCACGTGCGTAACTTCTGTATTCCGCGCACTTCGTGTGCCTCAGAAAGGGAAGTCCCGTGGCTATCAAGTTGCCGGGTGGACGCACCATCGGCCTGATGACGGCTGGTGCTCTGGCTGGATCGGTCCTGGTTCTGGGTGGTGCGGCCACCGCTTCGTCGGCGAGTGACGCCGCCTTCTACGCGTGTGTGAACAAGAGCACGCGGTACATGCGGCTGGTGAATGCCACGACGACGTGTAAGACGACCGAGACCAAGGTGTCGTGGAACAGGACCGGTCCACAGGGTCCGGTGGGCATCGGCGGTACCGGTCCGCAGGGTCCCGCGGGTCCGCAGGGTCTTCGTGGTCCTCAGGGTCTGCGCGGCCCGCAGGGCCCCAAGGGCGACACCGGTCCGCAGGGTCCCAAGGGCGCCGACGGCAAGGACGGCGACAAGGGCGACACCGGTCCTCGCGGCCTTCCGGGCGAGGACGGCAAGCCGGGCAAGGACGGCAAGGACGGCGAGCGCGGTCCCGCCGGTCCGCAAGGCCCCAAGGGTGCCGACGGCAGGGACGGCAAGGATGGCGAGGACGGAAAGAGCGCCTACGAGATCTGGAAGGCGCAGCCGGGCAACAGCGGCAAGACGGTCGCGCAGTTCCTCGCGTCGCTCAAGGGTGAGAAGGGCGACAAGGGCGACCCGGGTGAGTCGGGCGGCTCTGGCTCCGGCGGCGCGGGCAGCGCCACCTACAAGTCCGACAGCTTCAACTTCGGCGGCAGCGGCGGCACCAAGATCGTCATGTGTGAGAAGGGGATCGCCACGGGCGGCGGCTACAACGCCTCCGGCAGCACCAGCGGGCAGTTCTGGGTCAGCAGCCCGTACTTCCTGAACAGCAAGCCGCTCGGCTGGCAGGTCTCCGGCAAGAACGCCAACGGCACGGTCTACGTGCTCTGCATGTGACGTGGCCGGCGAGGCGGTGGGATTCGTGGGGGCTCCGCCATGCTCGCGTCCGGCCCATTTCTTGACCACTCGGACTCACTGGTAGCGGAGATGCGCATACGTGACGTTGGGTGTGACAACCGGCATATTTCGTAATGCGTGTTTTATACGTACAACCTCTGTGCCCACGCAGTTCGTGTGCCTCAGAAAGGGAAGTTCCGTGGCTATCAAGTTGCCGGGTGGACGCACGATCGGCCTGATGACGGCTGGTGCTCTGGCTGGATCGGTCCTTGTCCTGGGTGGTGCGGCCACCGCTTCGTCGGCGAGTGACGTCGTGCTTTATGCCTGTGCGCACAAGACCACGGGTGACATGCGTCTGGTCGACGACACCGCGGCGTGCAAGACGACCGAGACCAAGGTGTCGTGGAACCAGGCCGGACCGCAGGGTCCCGCCGGTCCGCAGGGTCCTGCCGGTCCGCAGGGTCCCGCCGGTCCACAGGGTGCCGCCGGTCCACAGGGTGCCGCCGGTCCTCAGGGCCTCCAGGGCGAAAAGGGCGAAAAGGGCGAACCCGGCCAGGACGGTAAGGACGGCAAGAACGGCGCTCCGGGTCAGGACGGTAAGGACGGGAAGGACGGCGCCCCGGGCCAGGACGGCAAGAGCGCCTGCGATATCTGGAACAAGGGCACCTGTAGTGCCAAGGACGAGGCCGACTTCCTCAAGTGGCTCAAGGACCAGGGTGGCTCCGGCGGCGCCCCCACGCTGACCTCGCGCATGGCGAGTCAGTTCATCTCGGGGAACAGCGCATCCGTCTCCTGCGCGGCGGGAGAGACGGTCACCGGTGGCGGCTACAAGATCAATTCGAGTAGGACCGTCACAGGCAGCTACATGAGCGGCAACGGCTGGAGGGTCGAGCTGGCGAGCGACGGCGAGGGGAACGGCCTCGTCTACGCCATCTGCACCAAGATCTCGTAAGGGCGTGCCGCTGGAGTCCGTGGGGCTCCGCGGACGCGCCGCCCCTGCTTGCCGTACGCGATGAGGCGTTGGCGTACGGCACTGCGAAGGCCCTTCCGGAGGGGTTACCGGAAGGGCCTTCGTCGGTCCCGGGGGCGGTCGGCGGTTCCGGAGCCTAAGGTGTCCGATCATGACCGAGCCCTCGTACGTGCAGGCCGCCAGGGCGGCCTACGACGCGATCGCCGCGGACTACGCCGATCGCTTTCGTCATCAGTTGAACGACAAGCCGTTCGAGCGCGCGATGCTCGCCGTGTACGCCGAGATCGTTCGGGCGTCGGGCGTTCCGGGGCCGGTGGCCGACGTCGGCTGCGGGCCCGGCCGGATCACGGCACACCTGCACTCACTCGGCCTGGACGTCTTCGGTGTCGACCTGTCGCCGGGAATGATCGCGGTGGCCAGGCGCGACCATCCGGGCCTGCGGTTTGAGGAGGGGGCGATGGCGGCCCTGGACATCGCCGGCGAGGCCCTCGGCGGTGTCGTCGCCTGGTACTCGATCATTCACACTCCGCCCGAGCGGCAGCCGGCGGTGCTGGCCGAATTCCACCGTGTGCTGGCCCCGGGCGGGCATCTGCTACTCGCCTTCCAGGTCGGTGACGAGTCCTTCCACGCGGCGGAGGTGTTCGGCCGGCAGGTCGCGCTCGACTTCCACCGCCTGTCGCCGGACCGGGCGGCCACGATGCTGGCCGAGGCGGGCCTGCCGGTGGTCGCGCACGTGACGACAGAGCGCCGCGAGTTCGAGCGAACCCCTCAGGCGTACCTCATCGCCCGCAAACCAGCGAATATCTAAGCGAACGTCATTGGTCGGGGCTCTCGGCCTGGACCGGGAGGGGGGAGGGGCGGTAGCGGCCGGAGAGGCGGGCGAGTTTGAGGCTGAGATGCAGGCTCAGCCGTTCCTCGCCGTCCCTGAGGTCGGTCTCCGCCAGCTCCTCGACCCGGCGAAGCCGGTAGTAGAGCGACGTACGGTGCAGGCGGAGCCGGCGAGAGACGGCTTGGGCGTTGCCGGCGAGGTCGAGGTAGATCTCCAGCGTCTCCAGCAGCGGCCGGTGCTGGGCCTCGTCCAGCAGCCGTGCCAGCCCCGGGTGGAGGTTGCCGTGCGGCACTCCGGACAGCATGCGGTAGACGCCGAGGCGGCCCCACTCCGCCGAGCGCCCGAACTCCGGCACCTTCGCGACGACCTCGGCGGCGTGCAACGCCTCCTCGTACGACTCGGCCGCGAGGGAGAGCGAGGGGCGCGGCGAGCCGATCCCGACCAGGACCGGCGTCCCGAGAGCCGCGTGCATCTCCTCGGCGAAGGCGCGGGTGCCCGCGGTGAGCAGTACGGCGTGGTCGTAGCGGACCAGGTGCAGGGGATGGTGCCTGGCCAGGCGCCGCCGCAGGGCCAGCAGCCCACGCTCAAGCGTCAGCCGCAGGGTTTCGTCGGCCCCGCCGTGCACGGGCCTGGCGACCGCCACGGTCACGGGCATGCCGGGGGGAAACGCGCCCGCCTCGATCAGGGTCCTGCCGGCGTCGGGCTCGCGCTGCAGCAGGCCGGTGACGGCCTCCAGTTCGCGGCGCGAGGCGAGCTCGGAGGCCAGGCTCTCGTGGAACAGGGTCAGGGCCAGAGTGGGCGCGGCCTCCGCCGCGACCGCGATCTCCGGCTCGGTCATGGCCGGGGCCGCGTCGATGAACCAGAGGAAGCCGAGCGGCAGGCCGTCGTGCCGTACGGGGACGCAGACCCGCGGCAGCAGCCCCAGCTCCGGGGCGCCGGGCGTGCGCAGCGGCTTGGTCGCCTCGTGGATGCCCGCGGTACGCAGGAAGTCGCGCACGTCGGGCGTGGTGTGGCGGCGCAGGATCGAGTGGCGGCGGACGTCGTCCATGGGCCCGTCCTGCTCGCTGTAGGCGACGACGCGCTGGCGGCCGTCCTCGAGCAGCAGAGGTCTTTCGAGGCGAAGGGCGAGGTCGTCCACGATTCGCTGCAGATCCACCACTCGGCCTCCACCTGGACGCTTCGACATATGTAGGAGAAGGGCCCGCTGGTCTTCCCTACAAGTGACCGATGATCTGCGTCAATAGTCTCTATAGCGTCATAATTCGTGAAACTCTCAAAAACGCTGTTCCCGGGCATACTGGCGGCCATCGCGCTCGCCCCGCTCGCGTGGACGGCGGCTCCCGCCTCCGCGGCCCCCGGCGGAGACCCCGATCTCCCCTGGCGTCGTGACCACTGGCCCCAGATCCAGCCCTGGCAGCGCGACGAGCCGGACGAGGCTCAGGCTCTGCACGGCCGCGCGTCCCGGGTCGTCGCGCCGATCGATCCGCAGAACTGGAAGAACCCCGACCACATGACGTGGGCGGACTACAAGAAGATCCCGGGCACCGACTGGGCGAACCCCGCCACCAAGGGTTCCACGCGCACCTTCAAGGGCGCGCTGGTGCTGGTGGACTACCCCAACCAGCAGTTCGTGGTCACCCAGCCGCAGAACTCGACGGTCTTCGGCAACCCCAGCGCCGAGGCCCACGACATCCCGCGTGACAAGGTCGCCAAGTTCTACCAGGACTTCCTCAACACCCCGAACCAGCTCAACAAGGGCCACACCCTGCACGAATACTGGATGGAGGACTCCGGCGGCCGGTACGGTGTCGAACTCACCGCGTTCGGTCCGTACCGCATGCCGGGCAAGTCGCACGAGTACGCGATGGAGTACCAGCGCGACGCCTGCCCGGCGGGGGACAGCTGCAACAAGAACCTGCGCGCCGACGGCAACGCCGCCTGGCTCGCCGACGTCGGCAAGGACGTCGCCTCCCAGTTCGACTTCGTCTTCTATCTGAGCGCCGGCCAGGACGAGTCGTCGACCTGGCAGGAGTTCGGCATGATGAAGTTCCCCACCAAGGAGGCCGTCACCGACGACTTCGGGCCGCCGGACCCGAACCTGCCCAACTGGTCCAAGACCCGCTATGTGGAATGGACGTCCTGGGCCGCCGGCTCGACGTTCTGGCCCAACGCGAACATCGGCGTCGACTCGGTTCAGGCCGAGAGCTCCGGCCAGGGGGTCTTCGCCCACGAGTTCAGCCACATCCTCGGTGTCCTGGACAACTACAACAACCCGTACGGCAACCCGCCGGTCCGGGCCTACACCGGCATCTGGGAGATGCTCAGCCGCGGCAGCTTCAACGGTCCCGGCGGCCCGCACAGCCGCTGGCTGATCCCGCCCACGGCGGGCGCGTCGATGGGCGCCCAGCACATGCTGCGCAACAAGATCAAGCTGGGCATGGTCGACGAGGACAACGTCCTGCGCCTGTCGCGCGAGGCGCTCCGCGACTCCGGCCTGGTGGTCGCCAAGGTGACCGCACGCGAGATCCAGCCGGGCGAGGGCGGGCTGACCGGCGTCAACATCTCCTTCGACACCGGTGACAAGTCCACCGGGTCGTGCAGCCAGCGGACCGACCCGCTCTGCGACGGCGGCAGCTACGACAACTACACCGTCGAGGTCGTCGACCGGATCGGCAGCGACTCCTTCACCCCCGACTCCGGCGTGCTCCTGGCCAAGACGAAGAACCAGGACCGGGCGCCGTTCGAGTGGGTGATCGACGCCAACCCGCAGGACATCAACATGACCGACTACGTGCTGCCCGACGGCACCAAGGTCCCGATCACGATCGGCGACTACCGGCAGCTCGCCGACGCCCTCTTCCACGCGGGCACCGACTCCGGCAGCGAGTACGAGTACGTCGACCAGGCCAACCGCCTGCACTTCTACGTGACAGACGTGCAGCGCGACGCCAAGGGGACCCTGTCGTACACGGTGGCGATCAAGTCCCTCGACGGAGCCGGCCCGCAGAAGCGGGGCGTGAAGCTGCTTCCGGGCGCCGGCGTCCCCGCCGCCCAGAAGGGAGTGTCGATGTGCAGCTTCCCGCTGTTCAACACCGGCAAGGCCGCCTCCGCCCAGGGGCAGCACCCCGAGGACGTCAGCGCGTACCTGAACAGTGACGTCTACCGGCTGAAGGCCGAGGTCGAAGGGAACGGCTGGACCACGATCACGCCCAACGCCCTCGCGGCCGTGGACTTCGGCGGCAAGGAGACCGTCACGGTCTTCGCCCAGCAGTCCGCGGGCGGCAGCCGTCACGCCACGGTGAAGCTCACGGCCACCTCCGAGAGCGACCCGTCCACGACGATGACCGCCACCTGCCACGTCAACGCCGTCTGACGGCACGCGAAAGGCGAGCAGGCCCTTCCGACACCCCCTCCCGGAAGGGCGGCCGCCGGTCGCCTGACATGAGAAGGCCCTTCCGGACGATCCGTCCGGAAGGGCCTTCGCCCACTCGGAATCAGCCGAAGATGCGAGGCAGCGCGGAGGTGTGGACCTCGCGGAGCTCCTCGACCGGGACGTCGAGGACGCCCTCCACCGTGAGCGCGGAACCGCCGGTGAGGCCGAGCCCGGAGCAGGGGACCTCGTGGCGGGCGCACAGGTCGGCGAGGGCGTCGAACGCCTCGGGCCGCACGCACACCAGCGCCCGCGCGGCCGACTCGCTGAACAGCTCGACGAAGGCGTCCTCGCCCGGCAGGGTCACCGTGCAGCCGACGCCCTGAGCCAGGCACGACTCCGCCAGGGCGACCGCGAGACCGCCGTCGGACAGGTCGTGCGAGCCCTCCAGCAGCCCGCGGGCCGCCGCCTCGGTCAGCACCGCCGCCAGGCCGCGCTCGGCCTCCAGGTCCGCCTGCGGTGGCAGGCCGCCCAGGTGGCCGTGGACGACGTGCGCCCACTCCGAGCCGCCGAACTCCTCGCGGGTCTCGCCCAGCAGGAGGACGCGCAGGCCGGGAGCCGTGAAGCCGGGCCTGACCCGCTGCGCGACGTCGTCGATCACGCCGAGCACGCCGACCACCGGCGTGGGGTTGATCGCGGTCGAGCCGGTCTGGTTGTAGAACGACACGTTGCCGCCGGTCACCGGCACACCCAGGGTCCGGCAGGCGTCGGCGAGCCCGCGTACGGCCTCGGAGAACTGCCACATGACCTCAGGGTCCTCCGGCGAGCCGAAGTTGAGGCAGTTGGTGACGGCCAGCGGCTTCGCGCCGGTCACCGCCACGTTGCGGTACGCCTCCGCCAGCGCGAGCTGGGCCCCCGTGTACGGATCGAGCTTGGCGTAGCGGCCGTTGCCGTCGGTGGCGAGCGCGATGCCACGCGTGGTCTCCTGCGCGCCCGGCATGGCCTCGGAGATGCGCAGCATGCCGGAGTCGGCGGGCTGGGCCAGCACCGTGTTGCCCCGGACGTATCGGTCGTACTGGGAGGTCACCCACTCCTTGGACCCGAGGTTGGGAGAGCCGAGCAGGGTGAGCAGGGTCTCCCGCAGGTCCTCGGGCCTCGGCAGGCGCTCGGGACCGTCGGCGTTGAGCGCCGCCTGCCCGGCGGGCTCGTGGAACGGGCGCTCGTAGACCGGGCCCTCGTCGGCGGCCGTGCCCGGCGGGATGTCGACGATGACCTCGCCGTCCCACGTCATCACGAGCCTGCCGGTGTCGGTGACCTCGCCGATCACGGTCGCCGGGACGTCCCACTTGTCGCAGATCGCCATGAAGGCCGCGATGTCGTCGGGCGTGACGACCGCCATCATGCGCTCCTGCGACTCGCTCATCAGGATCTCCTCGGGCCGCAGCGTGGGATCGCGCAGCGGGACGAGGTTGAGGTTCACCTCCATGCCGCCGGTGCCCTTGGCGGCCAGTTCGGTCGTGGCGCAGGACACCCCGGCCGCGCCGAGGTCCTGGATGCCGACGACCACGTCCGCCTGGTACAGCTCCAGGCAGCACTCGATGAGCAGCTTCTCCATGAACGGGTCGCCGACCTGTACGGCGGGCCGCTTGGCCTGCGACTCGTCCTCGAAGGTGGCCGACGCCAGCACCGACGCGCCGCCGATGCCGTCCGCGCCGGTCCTGGCGCCGAACAGCACGACCTTGTTGCCGGGGCCGGGCGCGGTGGCCAGCTTGATCTGGTCCTTGCGCAGCAGGCCGACGCACAGCGCGTTGACCAGCGGGTTGCCGATGTAGCAGGGGTCGAAGACGACCTCGCCGCCGATGTTGGGCAGGCCGAGGCAGTTGCCGTAGTGGCTGATGCCCTCGACCACGCCCGGCAGCACGCGGCGCGTGTCGGGCTGGTCGGCCCCGCCGAAGCGCAGCGAGTCCATGACCGCGACCGGCCGGGCGCCCATCGACATGATGTCGCGCACGATGCCGCCGACGCCGGTCGCGGCGCCCTGGTGCGGCTCGACGTACGACGGGTGGTTGTGCGACTCGATCTTGAAGGTGGCGGCCCAGCCGTCGCCGATGTCGACCACGCCGGCGTTCTCGCCCATGCCGACGAGCAGGGCCTCCGACTTGGGCGCCTTGGTCCCGAACTGCCGCAGATGCACCTTGGACGACTTGTAGGAGCAGTGCTCGCTCCACATCACCGAGTAGATCGCCAGCTCGGAGCTGGTCGGCCGGCGTCCGAGGATCTCGCGTACGCGCTGGTACTCGTCGTCCTTCATGCCCAGCTCGGCGTACGGCTGACGCTCGTCCGGCGTCTCCTGCGCGCGCCTCACACTGTCGGTGTTCATTGGTCGCTCACCGCTCCTCGTTCGCTCCGCGGCGTCCCTCGTGCCTCGGCCCGCCACTCCGCTCACTGCGTCGGGATCGCTCCCGGTCATCACGCGTTCACCAGCCGCTTCAGGATCGAGGTGAAGAAACCGCGGCCGTCCACGCTCGGCGCGCCGGTCAGGTCCTCGACCGCGTGCTCCGGGTGGGGCATGAGGCCGACGATGTTCCCGGCCTCGTTGGTGATCCCGGCGATGTCGTTGAGCGAGCCGTTCGGGTTGCCGCCCGCGTAGCGGAAGACCACCCGGCCCTCACCCTCCAGCGCCGCCAGCGTCGCCGCATCGGCCACGTAACGGCCCTCGCCGTGCTTGATCGGCAGCACGATCTCCTGGCCGTCCGCGAAGTCCGCCGTCCACGCCGTACGCGTGCTCTCCACGCGGATGCGCTGGTCGCGGCAGATGTAGTGGAGGCCCTCGTTGCGGGTCAGCGCGCCCGGCAGCAGGTGCGCCTCGCAGAGGATCTGGAAGCCGTTGCAGGTGCCGAGCACGGGCAGCCCGCCCTGGGCGGCCGGGATCAGCTCGGTCATGAGAGGGGAGAACCGGGAGATCGCCCCGCAGCGAAGATAGTCGCCGTAGGAGAACCCGCCCGGCAGGAAGACGGCGTCGACTCCCTTGAGGTCGTGATCGGCGTGCCACAGGGGCACCGCCTCCGCTCCGGCCAGCCGTACGGCTCGCGCGGCGTCCTGGTCGTCGAGTGTTCCGGGGAAGGTGACGACGCCCACCCGGGCAGCGCTCATGACAGTTTTCCCTCCAAGGGTCCCCGCCTAGCCGGACGCCACCGTCATCTGGCCGGACGGCGGTCTGTGGCGGTACACCTCAGGGTATCGGAGCCGCCAAATCGGCTTCCCCTGTGGAGGCCCACTTCCGATCACCTGTCACGCCGGGCTCGGAGCCCGGCGTGATGGGGAGCCGGGGTCCTCAGACCCCGGCGAGGTGGCGATCGAGAGTGAGGTGGTGGGCGATGGCGTCCTCGTCCCAGTCGAGTTCCTTGGACAGGCGCACGGTCGTGCCGCGCCCGGGCGTGATGTCGAACGAGAGATCGTCCACGACGGCGCGCATGATCAGGATGCCCCGGCCGTTCTCGGTCTCCGCCGGCGGGTACTGGCGGGGGATCATGTGCAGCCCCTCGCCTTCGTCGGCGACGCGCAACTCACAGCGGCCGTTGCCAATGGTGGCCATGACCTCGTAGCGGTTGGCGGGACCACCATGCCGCACCGCGTTGGCGCACGCCTCGGATGTGGCCAGGAGTATGTCGGACACGCACTCCTCGGTCACCCCGAGAGACCGCAGCGCGTCTCCCACCACCCGGCGGACCATCGGGATGCCGATTGCGTCCCGTGGCATCGCCAGTGAGAACTCAATATCCACCGGACCCCTCCCCGGTGTCGAAGGTCACCAAGGTAGGCTTCCCCGATGAATCAGGGCTAACCGCAAAATCACGTCCTCGTTATTCAGGACGCACCGCATAGGTGGGTTCGAGACGGACCGATGCCTGATTAGGGGTGGACAAGCTGCGGGAATGGTGGTGTGAAATGCGCCACTTCACCCCTCGACGCGGATCGAGAAGTCCTCGATGACCGTGTTCGCGAGCAGGGTTTCGGCCATCTTTCGGACATCCGAAAGTGCGGCCTCGTCGGCCGGGCCGTCCAGCTCCAGCTCGAACCGCTTGCCCTGCCGCACCCCGGACACCCCGGCAAAGCCGAGTCGCGGCAGCGCCCTGGCGATCGCCTGGCCCTGCGGGTCGAGGATCTCCGGCTTGAGCATGACGTCGACGATGACGCGCGCCACGATGTTCCTCCAATTCGAATGAGGGCCCGCCGGTCCGGGAAAGGTCCGCCCGTTCGGGGGGCCGCCTGGGTCAAGCCTAGTGCCGCCCCGTCGTCACGCCCTCGACGGGCCGGGTGCCGCGCCGAGCGGTGCTCGAAGCGGGCGCCCGGCCGTCCCGTCCGGTTCCCGCGGCCGGCCCGATACCGCGCTCAGCTCCTGCGGCCCGGCGGGACGAACTCTTCCAGGGACAGGGCGAGCCACAGCTCCAGGCGGTCGCGCGCCTTGCCGAGGTCGCGCCCGCAGACGCGCTCGGCCGTCTGCAGGCGGGCCCGCATGGTGTTCCTGTGCACGCCGAGGCGCCGCGCCGCGGCCTCGACGCTCGCGCCGCAGTCGAGGAAGGTCCGGACGGAGGTGACGAGGGCGCCGCCGTGCCGCAGATCGTGCTCCCGCAGCGGCTTCAGCACCACGTCGGCGAAGCGGGCCACGCCCTCGGGGTCCAGGGCGTCGCGCAGCAGCGCCCACGGCTCGAGGTCGTCGACGTGCGTGTATCCCGGGCCGCCCGCGAGGGCCGTAGCGTGCCGTACGGCGGACGCGATCTCGCCGATGTCCCGCGCGCCGCACGCTCCCGCGGAGATGTCCAGGCCGGTGAGCGTGCCCAGCCGTTCGACCAGGGCGGGGCCGAGGCGGGGATCGGTCTGCGGCACCACCAGGAGCAGCCCGCCGGGGCGCGGGCAGACGAAGGCCGTCTCCTCGGCGGCCGGGTCTCCCATAACGTCGCTCAGCGCGTCCAGCGCGGGATCGGCCAGCGCCGGGGCCTCGCCCTCCGTACGGGCCACGGCCACGATCACCTCGTACGGCGGTGGCGGCATGGGGCAGATCTCGGCGAGCCGGCCGGCCGTGAACAGCGGTGCCGCCGCGCCCGTGCCGGTCGGGGCGCGATCGGGGGCACAGCCGAGAGCGGAGCTGTCGAGGACGGCGCTCAGCACGGCGGCGCGCTGGGCGTGCGCGCGGGCGCGGGCCCGGTGCAGCCCCACCAGTTCGATCGCCAGCAGGCTCGCCGCCTGGTTGGCCAGGATCCTGGTGTGCCACTCGGTCGACGCGCCGCGCAGGGCGAGCCAGCCGCGGGGCGGCCCGGTGAAGCCGAGGCTCTGCACCTGGAGGACCCGGTCCCCCTTGTCGATCACCATGGAGCCTCGGGGGCCGGTGAGCTGGCCGACCGCCGCCGCCGCCTCCGCGTGCCACGGCCGGGCTCCCTCCGGATGGGACACGCGGGGCCGTCCCCGGGGATCGAGCAGGAGCGTCTCGCAGTCGGTGTGCTCGGCGAGCGCGCGGAGGATGCCGAGCGAGCCGTGCCGCAGCGCGGCGCGGGCCATCGCCTCCTGCGCCGCCGCCGCCCGCCGCTCGCCGCGGACCCGCTCGTCGGCGTGCCAGCGCGCCACGGCCTCCGTCACGGCGACGAACGGCGTCCTGCCGGTGACCTCCAGCAGGGGCAGCCCGAGGCGGGCCGCGGTCTCGACGATCTCGGGAGGAATCTCGGTCAGGTGCTCGTCCAGCGCGAAGGCCAGGGCGGCGCAGCCCGCCCCGCTCAGCCGCTCGACGTACTCGGCGCGCCCGCGCGCCGACGCGGGCAGCCCGAGCCCGACCGTCATGACCAGTTCGCCGCCGCGCAGCCAGGGCACCGGATCGGCCAGCTCGGTCACGTGGGCCCACCTGACGTGGTTGCCCAGCCCGTCGCGGCCCGCGAGCAGGCTGATCTCCAGCATCGGCATGGCCAGCACGTCGGCGACGGTGAGCGGCATGACCTCTCCTGTGCGCTTCGCCCGAGAAAGCCCCGACGATAGTGCACATCGCCCACGGTGCTCGCGTCTGACCTGGTCTTACGGTCTCTCCAACCCCCAACCCACCGGAGGACCTCATGGACCGACGA
This sequence comes from Microbispora sitophila, assembly GCF_014892245.1. Lineage (NCBI taxonomy): Bacteria > Bacillati > Actinomycetota > Actinomycetes > Streptosporangiales > Streptosporangiaceae > Microbispora > Microbispora sitophila. The sequence goes on from NZ_JADBGC010000008.1 coordinate 361,518, forward strand.
ACTCCCCGCCGGGCCGCGTTCGCGGCCTTCATCGGCACGACGATCGAGTGGTACGACTTCTACGTCTACGCGACCGCCGCCGCCCTCGTCTTCGGGCACGTCTTCTTCCCGGCGTCCACCGATCCGCTGGTCGGCGTCATGGCGGCGTTCGCGACGTACGCCGTCGGGTTCTTCGCGCGTCCCCTGGGCGGCGTGGTGTTCGGCCACTTCGGCGACCGGCTGGGCCGTAAGTCGGCCCTGGTCGTCACGCTGCTGATGATGGGCGTGGCCACTTTCGCCGTCGGACTGCTGCCCACCTACGCCTCCGTCGGAGCGGCGGCCCCCGCGCTGCTGGTGCTGTTGCGGTTCGTTCAGGGCCTCGCCGTCGGCGGTGAGTGGGGCGGGGCCGCGCTGATGGCGGTCGAGCACGCTCCGGAGGGGAAGAAGACCTTCTACGGCTCGTTCGCCCAGCTCGGCAACTCCGCGGGCGCCCTGCTCGCGACCGGGGCGTTCAGCCTGATGACCTCGCTCGGCGACGAGGCCCTGCGCGACTGGGCCTGGCGGGTGCCGTTCCTGGTCTCGGCGGTCCTGGTGCTCGTCGGCATGTTCATCCGGCTGCGGGTCGAGGAGTCGCCGGTCTTCGAGCAGGTCAGGCAGCGGCGCGAGAGCGCGCCCGCGGCCGCCGCGGAGCTTCCGATCAGGGCGGTGCTGCGGTCGTCGTGGCGGCCCGTGCTGCTCGGCATCGGGGCGCTCCCTGTGGCCATCGGCGGCTACTACATCGCGACGACCTTCCTGCTCGCGTACGCGACCGGCGCCGACGTCGGCGTCGAGGAGCAGGTGGTGCTCAACGGGCTCAGCTTCGCCGCGTTCGTCGAACTCGTCGCCACGCTCGCCATCTCGTGGCTCGGGGACAGGGTCGGCGGGCGCCGCGTGGTGATCGTGGGGCTGGTCGCCGTGGCCCTGCTGGCGGTGCCGCAGTTCACGGTGATGGGGACGCGCAACACGGTCCTCATCTTCCTGATGCTGGGCCTCATGCGGCTGGCCATGTCCGCGACGTACGGGCCGATGGCCACGCTGCTCGCGGAGATGTTCCCCCCGAACGTCCGCTACACGGGCATGTCGCTGGCCTACCAGGTGGCCGGGGCGATCTTCGGCGGACTCTCGCCGCTGGCGGCGACCGCCCTCGTCAAGGCCGGTGGCGGGGGGCCCGCGCCCGCCATCGGGCTGCTGATCGGGATGTGCCTGCTCAGCGTGGTCTGCCTGGCCGTCGCGCCGCGCCACCGCGACACCCCGGCCGTCTCCGGCGTTCCCGCCGTCTCCCAGTGATCCAGTAGTTGGAGGAGTCTTGTCCGCGATCGTCATCACCAACGCCAAGGTCCGCACCATGGACCCCGGTGCGCCCAGGGGGGAGGCCCTGGCCGTACGCGACGGCCGCGTCCTCGCCGTCGGCCGGGACGCGGACGTGTCGGCCATGGCCGGACCCGGCGCCGAGGTGATCGACGCCGGCGGCCGCACGGTGCTGCCGGGGTTCATCGACCCGCACAACCACCTGCTGTCCACGGCCGAGTCCCTGGTGTCCGTCGACGCCCGCTACCCGGCCGTGGGGAGCGCCGCCGACCTGGTGGCGGTGATCGCCGCGGAGGCGGAGCGTACGCCGCCGGGCCAGTGGATCAGGGCGTTCGGCATGGACGACGCGAAGTTTCCCGGGGGCCGGCCCTCCCGGCGCGACCTTGACGAGGCGACGACCGAGCACCCGGTGATCGTCTACCACGTCTCCGGCCACCACGCCGTGGTCAACTCCGCCGCGCTGGCGTGGCGGGGCATCACCGCGGACGTGCCCGACCCGGTCGGCGGCGCCTTCCTGCGCGACGAGGGCGGCCGGCTCACCGGGATGGTGCTGGACTCCGCGATGCAGCTGCTGCTGCCGACCGCGGTGGACATCGGCTGTCACGGCCCCAACTTCCACACCGATCTCCCGGCGGAGCAGCTGCTGTCCTGGCTCGCCGCCGCCGGTGAGAGGTACCTGTCGGCGGGGCTCACGACGGTGTGCGACCCCCAGGTGTCCCGCCGGGAGCTGTCGATCTACCGGGCCGCGCACGCCGCGGGCACGCTGCCGGTCCGCACGGTCTGCATGCCCCTGTCGCACATGCTGGACGACCTGGCCGCGCTCGGCCTGGCCGGTCCCTTCGGCGACGACATGCTGCGCCTGGGCGCGATGAAGTTCTACTGCGACGGCACGCTGCTCGGCGGCACCGCCCTGTTCAGCGAGCCGTACGGCGAGGGCGGCCAGTTCACCGGCTCCACCTATCACCGGCCCGAGCGCCTCACCGACCTCGTCCGCCGGGCGGCCGAGGCGGGCTGGCAGGTCGGCATCCACACGCAGGGCGATCTCGCGATGGCCTACACGCTCGACGCGATCAAGGCCGCGGTGGCCGTGTCGGGGGACGACGCCCGGCCGCGCATCGAGCACTGCGGCCACCCGACTCCCGGCCAGGTGCGCGATTTCGCCGCGCTCGGCGTGATCCCGGTCAACCAGCCGAACTTCCTGCACGACAGCGGCAGGGACTTCGTACGGCGGCTGGGGGAGCGCCGCGCCCACCGGCTCCAGCCGATGCGCGAGGAGATCGACGCCGGGCTCCGCCCGGTGCTGTCGAGCGACTCGTTCGTCTCCTCGCTGCGGCCGATGGAGACCGTGGCCAACGCCGTACGGCGGCGCACCCGGGAGGGCGACCCCATCGGCGCCGACCACGCCGTCACCCTGGACGAGGCGCTGCGCGCCCACACCGCCGACGCGGCGTACGCGCTGCGGATGGAGGACCGGATCGGCTCCCTGACGCCGGGGAAACTGGCCGACGTCGTCGTCCTGGACCACGACCTCGACCGTCTCGGCGTGGACGAGCTGGCGGGGGTGGACGCGTGGCTGACGATGCTGGGCGGACGAGTGGTCCACCGCTCCTGAGACGTGACGCCGGGGTGTGGCGTCTCACAGTCCGGGAATCGGAGAAGTGTGGACGGGTGGGCGGGGTCTTGCGCTAAGGGGTGTGACTTCTGCCACGATGTCCCCATATGCGCCCGGTCGCCCACCCCAGCGGCCGTACGCCAGACGACCCGGCCTTCCTGCGGGGGTGACCCCACCCGCGGGGGCCCGACACGCACAGGAGTGGCACGTGACAGCCGACGCCCCTCGTGGTGTAGACGCACCCCCGGAGCTCGTCCAACTGCTCACCCCGGAAGGGGAGCGGGTCGAGCATCCCGACTACGACATCGAGCTGACCGCGGAGGAGGTCCGCTCCCTCTACCGTGACCTGGTCCTCGTCCGCCGCGTCGACCTGGAGGCCGTCGCGCTCCAGCGGCAGGGCGAGCTCGGCATCTGGGCGTCCCTGCTCGGGCAGGAGGCGGCCCAGATCGGCTCCGGCCGGGCGCTCACGGACGCCGACATGGTCTTCCCCACCTACCGGGAGCACGGCGTGGCCTGGTGCCGCGACGTCGACCCGGTCAAGCTGCTCGGCCTGTTCCGCGGCGTGAGCAACGGCGGATGGGATCCGGCCGAGCACAACTTCCACCTCTACACGATCGTCATCGGCTCCCAGGCCCTGCACGCGGTCGGCTACGCCATGGGCATCCAGCGCGACGGCGCCGAGGCGGCCACGATCGTCTACTTCGGCGACGGCGCGACCTCCCAGGGCGACGTGAACGAGTCCTTCATCTGGGCCTCGGTGTTCAACGCCCCCATCGTGTTCTTCTGCCAGAACAACCAGTGGGCCATCTCCGAGCCGCTGGAGAAGCAGTCGAAGATCCCGCTCTACAAGAGAGCGTCCGGCTTCGGCTTCCCCGGGATCCGCGTGGACGGCAACGACGTGTTCGCCTGCCTCGCCGTGACCCGCCGCGCGCTGCAGAACGCCCGCGAAGGGCAGGGGCCGACGCTGATCGAGGCGTTCACCTACCGCATGGGCGCGCACACCACCTCCGACGACCCCACCCGCTACCGCCTCGCCGACGAGCTGGAGGCGTGGAAGCTGAAGGACCCCATCGAACGGGTCAAGGCGTACCTGTTCAAGAACCAGCTCGCCGACCAGGAGTTCTTCGAGAAGATCGACGCCGAGGCCGACGCGCTCGGCAAGGACGTGCGAAGCCGGTGCCTTGCGCTGCCCGACCCGCCACCCGGGGCTATCTTTGATCACGTGTACGCCGGTGCCCACCCACTCCTCGACGAGGAACGCGAGCAGTACCTGACCTACCTGGCGGGGTTCGAACGATGACCACACTGACTCTCGCCAAGGCGTTGAACGAGGGCCTCCGCCGCTCGATGGAGGACGACCCCAAGGTGCTCGTGATGGGAGAGGACGTCGGCAAGCTCGGCGGCGTCTTCCGCGTCACCGACGGCCTGCAGAAGGATTTCGGCGAGGACCGCGTGATCGACACGCCGCTCGCCGAGTCGGGCATCATCGGGACGGCGATCGGCCTGGCCCTGCGCGGCTACCGGCCGGTCTGCGAGATCCAGTTCGACGGGTTCGTGTTCCCGGCCGCCGACCAGATCATCACGCAGCTGGCCAAGATGCCGCTGCGGTCGCTCGGCACGCTCAAGCTGCCGGTCGTCGTACGCATTCCCTGCGGCGGCGGCATCGGGGCGGTCGAGCACCACTCGGAGTCGCCCGAGGCGTACTTCACCCACACCGCGGGACTGCGGGTGGTCGCGTGCTCGAACCCGGCGGACGCGTACACGATGATCCAGGACGCCGTCCGCTGCGACGACCCGATCATCTTCTTCGAGCCCAAGCGCCGCTACTGGGACAAGGCCGACGTCGACCTCGCCGCCCCCGGCCTGCCGCTCGACCGCGCCCGCACCGTACGGCAGGGCCGCGACGTCACGCTGGTCGCGTACGGGCCGATGGTGAAGACCTGCCTGGAGGCCGCCGCGGCGGCGGAGGAGGACGGGCGGGACATCGAGGTCATCGACCTGCGCTCACTCAACCCCCTCGACGTGGACGTCCTGACCGAGTCCGTGTCGCGGACCGGCCGGTGCGTGGTCGTCCACGAGGCCCCCGTCTTCACCGGCTTCGGGGCCGAAATCGCGGCGCGCGTCACCGAGCGCTGCTTCTACAGCCTGGAGGCGCCCGTGCTGCGGGTGGGCGGGTTCTCCACGCCGTACCCGCCGTCCCGTCTGGAGGACCACTACCTGCCCGACCTGGACCGCGTGCTCGACGCCGTGGACCGCTCGTTCGCGTACTGAGGGGGAGGGACTTCTCATGCTCCGTGAGTTCAGGCTCCCCGACGTGGGCGAGGGGCTGACCGAGGCCGAGATCGTCAAGTGGCACGTCGCCCCGGGCGACTCGGTGAAGATCAACCAGACGATCGTGGAGATCGAGACGGCCAAGGCCGTCGTCGAGTTGCCGTGCCCCTACGAGGGCACCGTCTCCGCCCTGATGGTCAGCGAGGGCCAGACGGTGGACGTCGGCGCCCCGATCATCTCGGTCGAGGACGGCGAGGGCGGTGACGACGCCGGCGCGGGCAGGGAGGCGCTGGCGGACGACATGGTGCCGGACGTGCGGAACGGTGCTCCGGCCAAGGAGGAGCGCCAGCCGGTGCTGGTCGGGTACGGCGTCAAGACGAGCGCCACCCGCCGCCGCCCCCGCAAACCGGCCACGTCCGCTCCGCCCGCTCCGCCGGTCTCGTCCGCCCCGGCTGTTGCGCCTGTTGCGCCTGTTGTGCCAGTTTCGCCCGCCCGGACCGCCGCGCCCGCGCTGCCCACTCCTGCTCCGGCCGTTCCGGCCGGTGCGGTCCAGGGCGACGGGTCCGCAGCGTCCACACGGGCACGCGTCCTGGCCAAGCCGCCGGTCCGCAAGCTCGCCAAGGACCTCGGCGTCGACCTGACCAGCCTCACGGGCACCGGCCCCCAGGGGTCGATCACCCGGGCGGACGTGGAGGCCGCGGTGGCGGCGCCCGTCACTGTTCCGGCCGCGGCGCGGCGGGAGCCCGGGACACGGGAGGAGCGCATCCCGGTCAGGGGGGTCAGGAAGGCGACCGCGCAGGCGATGGTGGCCAGCGCGTTCTCGGCCCCGCACGTGACCGAGTGGCTGCAGGTCGACGTGACCGAGACGATGGAGGCGGTCAGGCGGCTGCGCACGCTGCCGGAGTTCGCCGAGGTCAAGGTCTCCCCGCTGCTGCTCGTGGCGAAGGCGCTGATCACCGCGGTGAAGCGGCACCCGATGGCCAACGCCACGTGGACCGGCGAGGAGATCGTGGTCAAGCACTACGTGAACCTCGGCATCGCCGCCGCCACCGATCGTGGGCTGATCGTGCCGAACGTCAAGGACGCCGACGCGATGTCGCTGCCCGACCTCGCCCGGGCGCTCGGCGAGCTCACCGAGCGGGCGCGGGCCGGGAAGTGCCAGCCCGCCGAGCTGAGCGGCGGCACGATCACGATCACCAACGTGGGCGTCTTCGGCGTCGACGCGGGCACGCCGATCCTCAATCCGGGAGAGGTGGCGATCCTCGCCGTGGGCCAGATCAGGGACATGCCCTGGGTGGTCGACGGTCAGCTCGCGGTCCGCAAGGTCACCACGCTAGCGCTGTCGTTCGACCACCGCGTGGTCGACGGCGAGCTCGGCTCGTACGTCCTGCGCGACGTCGGCGCCATGCTGGAGGACCCCCTCCGCATGCTCGCCTGGAGCTGAGCGGGCACACTCAAGTCGGATGCAAGATCCGAACCAGTGAGGTTCAAGCTCGGATTCCTACCGTTCGCTTGTGATCCTCATACTGAGCGACCGGCAGGACACCACCGTGGGCCGGGTCCTCCCGAAGATCGAGCGTCCGGGCGTCCCCGTGACCTGGTGGGACATCGCTGAGTTCCCCGCCGGGTCACGGGTGACGGCGGCATGACCGCCGTATCGGTGACCGCGTTCGCCGCGGTCCTCGCCGACGCCGTCGAACTGCTGCGCGGCCTGCGCCGCCCCCGTACGGCCGTGTCCGAGGCCAGGAGTCTGGCCGCCGCGTGGGCGGCCACCCACCCGGAGGCGCGGGGCCGGCTCATCGTCGGCCTGCGTCCGGACAGCCCGCTGGTCGACTACGACCTGCTCGTCGAACATCCGGAGGGTGGCACCGTGGTCCTTTCCGCCTCGCCCGACGACGGCGTGCCCTGGTCGGCCGAGGACTCGGCCCACTGCGCCGCCGGGAATTGGGCCGCCGGGAATCGGGTCGCCGGGAATCGGGTCGCCGGATATCTGGTCACGGTCGACCGCGTGCGCCTGCGCGTCGCCGAGGCGCTCATGCTGCTGCCCCGGCGGCCGTACGGCGACCGCGACGTCCACGACGAGATCATCGAGCAGTGCCTGCTGATGAACGAGACGCTGGAGGACGGCGAGCCCCTCGACGACGCCGACATCCGGGCCGCCGCCGAGGAGTTCCGCGCCGGCCACGGCCTGCGTGACCGCGTTTCCACGCTGGCCTGGCTGGCGGAGATGTCGCTGTCCGGAGAGCAGTTCGAGGCGTTCATCGCCGGAATCGCGCGGCGGCGGCGCTTCCGGCGGCGGAAGGAGGCCGAGCTCGCGCCGGGCCACTTCGCGGCCCACCGCTGCGACTTCGACCGCGTACGTGCCCTGTGGGTGACGGGCTCGCAGCCGGTGAACGGTGAGTTGCTGCGCGGCGTGGGCGGCCTGGTGGGCTGCGGGGAGGCCGTGGTGACCGTGGGCGAGCGGTGGGCCAGGGACCTGCCCGCGCCCCTGCGCCACGCCGCGCACGACACGCTGGTCGGGCCTGTGGCGTACGGCGACGGCTATCTGACCGGGATCCTGCTGGAGCGCCGGGTGGCGTGGGACGACCCGGAGACGCTGGCCGCGGCGGGCGAGACCGCCTTCGGCGAGTGGCTCGCCGGACGGCGCAGGCGGGCCTCCATCGAGTGGCACTGGCTCTGAGGCGAGGCCACAGATCGGGGCGGCGGTGTCCGCGGGGCGGTGGTGCGCCCCGCGGGCGTGGGGGATGAGAGGATGAGCGCCGTGAAGGGCGCGGCCGCCGGGCCGCGTGCGTCTCGTCCCAGGGGGAGTGCATGTTCCGCCACGTCGTGCTGCTGAAGTGGACCGAGGACGCCACCGCGGAGCAGCGCGCCGAGGTGGCCAGGCGGCTGGGCGGCCTGCCGGACGTCATCCCCGAGTTGCGCTCCTACCAGATCGGCCCGGACGCCGGCGTCAACCAGGGCAACTTCTCCTTCGGCGTGGTCGCCGACTTCGACTCCCAGGAGGACTACGTCGTCTACCGCGACCACCCGGCCCACCGGGCGGTGATCGACGAGTGCATCACGCCGATCCTCGCCGCCCGCGCGGCCGTGCAGTACGTGCTCTAGTGCGTTGACCACATACGTTCACCGGGTCTGATGACACGCCGTTCGAGGTCCATGGCAGGTGTGCCGGGTGGCCCCACCAGTTAGCCCGAGTGACGGGGCGACTGTTACGTTCCGGGCATGAAAAGAGTCCCGTTCACCGGTGGGGAGAAGGAAAGCCTCCAGGCCAGCATGGACCGGCATCGCGACGCGGTGCTGTGGAAGGTCGAGGGCCTGGACGACGAGGCGCTGCGACGCCCCATGACCCCGTCTGGGACGAACCTCCTGGGCCTGGTCAAGCATCTGGCGGCAGTCGAATACTGGTGGTTCGCCGACACGTTCGGGCAGGAGCACGAAGAGCTCCCGTTCGACGACGATGACGAGGACGCCGACCTGCGCGTCGACCCCGGCGAGACCACGGCCGACGTCCTCGCCTTCTACGCCCGCGCCCGCGCGTCCTCGGACGAGGTCATCGAGAAGTTCGGCCTCGAGGACCTCGGCACCAACGAGCGCGGCGAGAGGATGACGCTGCGCTGGGTGCTCATTCACATGATCGAGGAGACCGCTCGGCACGTCGGCCACATGGACATCGTGCGCGAGCTCATCGACGGCGCGAGCGGCGACCACCGGCGCGCCTAGTGCTGTCACCGGAAACGATCACCAGGTTGGGTGAGGATTTCAGGCGGCTGGTGCAGGTTCCCAGCCGGATCCGGCGGTGGGCCGGATGCCCAAGGGCCGGACTCGTCGAAGGCGAAGCTGCGTTCGGGCCGGTGGGTCAGGGCGTACTCGATTTCGTCCAGTTTGGCGTCGAAGCCGGGGTCGGGTGAGTCCTTCCAGGTCTTGCTGCGCTGGAAGGTGATCCCGCGGCGGGCCAGCAGGGTGCGTAACGCCTCGCGGCCGATGGTGATGGCCCGGCCGGGCAGGCGAAGCAGGTAGTCGAGCAGTTTGCGGATGGACCAGCGGGTGAAGGGCTGACCGAGCTTGGCAGGTCGGGTGGTGGCCGTCGCCGCGATGAAGTCTTCGTCGTCAGGACTCAGCAGGCGCGGACGGTCTCCCGCCCACTGAGGGTCCAGGCAGCCCAGCCCGATCTCGTTGAAGCGATGGATCACATCGCGCACGGTGTCCTCATCGGCTTGCACCAGCCGCGCGTCGACCGGGACGGTGTTGCCGCCGGCCGAGGCCAGCAGGATCATCGCCCGCCGATAGCGCACCGTGCTCATCGTGCCGCGCGGCACGATCCGCTGCAGCTTCTGCCCTTCTTGGTCAGTGAGCCCGCGGACCTTGACCGGTTGCGTCACCTGGCCTTCCGACTGCCGATCGAACGTGATCAGCACCATCCGACCGGCAGGACCGTCTTACGCGCCAACCCGATGATCGTTTCCGGTCACAGCACTAGCGCGCATGCAGTGATTCGACCGCTTCGACCAGAGGGGCGAGCCTGGGGTTCTGGGCGGCCTGGTCGAGGGCTTCCCGCAGGGCGGCGTCGTTGGTGGGCCTGGCCTCGGCGAGCAGCGCCAGGCCCGCGGGGCTGACGTCGGTGTAGATCCCCCGGCGGTCGGTGGGGCACAGGTAGCGGGTGAGCAGTCCCCGCTCTTCGAGCCGGGTCACCAGGCGCGTCGTCGCGCTCTGGCTGAGCACCACGGCGTCGGCGACCTGCTTCATCTGCAGGTGGCCGCCGGGGCCGTCGTGCTGCCGGCTGAGCGTCTCAAGCAGGGAGTATTCCCGCACGCTCAGGCCGTGCTTGCTCTGCAGGGCGCGCTCGATGTGCGCCTCGATCTTCTCGTGCAACAGGGAGAGCGCGCACCAGCCCTGCGCGAGTGCGGTGAGGGCGGGATCGGCGGCCGTCATCGACTCTCCCTCCTAGGCGGGTGACTGAGACGAGGATACTCCACTCCTGCAATAGCCCGCGCTTGCAAGTATCAGGCGTCTGCAACTATTGTCTACGCCTGTTACTTGCTCCTGCAATTGTTGGGGGACCTCCTCATGCCTCTCGCACTCGTAGCCCTCGCCATCGGGGCCTTCGGGATCGGGACCACCGAGTTCGTGATCACGGGGTTGCTCCCGCAGGTGGCGTCCGACCTCGGGGTCTCCATTCCGACCGTCGGCCTGCTCGTCACGGGGTACGCCCTGGGCGTGGTCGTCGGCGCCCCGCCGATGACCGTGCTGGGCACGACCATGTCCCGCAAGCGCGTGCTGATGCTGCTGATGGGGCTGTTCATCACCGGAAATCTGCTCTCGGCCCTCGCACCCGGCTTCGGGGTGATGCTGGCCGGCCGGGTGATCGCCTCGCTCGCGCACGGCGCGTTCTTCGGCATCGGCTCCGTGGTCGCGGCCGAACTGGTCGCCCCGCACCGGAGGGCCGGCGCGATCGCGCTGATGTTCACCGGCCTGACCGTGGCCAACGTCGTCGGCGTACCTCTTGGCACCCTGGTCGGCCAGATCGCGGGCTGGCGGACCACCTTCGCCATCGTCGCCGGGCTCGGCGCCGTCGGCCTGATCGGCGTCGCCGTGCTCGTGCCCGAGATGCCACGGCCCGAGGGCGTACGCCTGCGTCACGAGGTCGCCGCCCTCCGCGACGTCCAGGTGTTGCTGGCGATGGGCATGACCGTGCTCGGGTTCGGCGGCGTCTTCGCGGCCATCACGTACATCGCGCCGATGATGGTCCGGGTCGCGGGCTACCCCGAAGGGGCGGTCACCTGGCTGCTGGTCCTCTTCGGCCTCGGCATGGTCGCCGGCAACCTCGTCGGCGGAAGGTTCGCCGACCGCGCGCTGATGCCGATGCTGTACGTCTCGCTGGGCGCCCTCGCGGTCGTCCTCGCCGCCTTCACGCTGACCGCGCACAGCAAGGTCCTCGCCGCGGTGACCGTCACCCTGATCGGGGCGCTCGGCTTCGCCACCGTGCCGCCGCTGCAGAAGCGCGTGCTCGACCTGGCCCACGGCGCGCCGACGCTGGCCTCGGCCGTCAACATCGGCGCCTTCAACCTCGGCAACGCCCTGAGCTCCTGGCTCGGGGGCCTCGTCATCGCGGCGGGCCTCGGCTACACCGCGCCGAACTGGGTCGGCGCCCTCCTCACCGCCTCCGCGCTCGTGCTGGCCGTCCTGTCGGCCGCCCTCGAACGCCGCTCCGCCGTGCTCGCGGCCGTCTGACCTTCTCTCTCACGCTCCCGGGCATGCTCACGCACAGGGCGGGCGGCGCTCCCGGCCTCCCGCTCGCGTACGTGCCGTGCCGGACGATCACCGGTGCCAGGCGGTGACGGGTCCGTTGTGTGCCGCTTGCTGGAATCTCATTTCGCCGCACACTTTCACCCCCCACCGTGTGCGAGATCAAGGCCGTTCCTGATAACGATTCAGATACGCGAAGCCGGTTCAGAAACATGAACAGGCTGTGACCTGCGTCACGGCCTCGACGCGCTCTCCCGTACGCCCGTGACCTGCGAACCCGCCATTGACGACGGGCGGCGGGCGGGCGCATCGTAACGAGGCCAGGCGGTTGTCGGTCCGGGTGCCGCCGTTCACCCGGAGGTACGACGCGCGTGAACCATTTGGACTGGTACGTTCTCGGCGCCTATTTCATCGTCATGGTGGGGATCGGCGTCTACTCGCACCGGCGTATCGGCAATATCAGTGACTTCTTCACCGCCGGGGGCAAGATGCCCTGGTGGCTGGCCGGGATCTCGCACCACATGTCCGGCTACAGCGCCGTCATGTTCACCGGGTACGCCGGCATCGCCTACCTCTACGGCGCCACCTCGTACGTCACCTGGGCGTTCCCGATCGCGATCGGCATCGCGATCGGCTCGGTGCTGTTCGCCCCGCGGCTGAACCGGATCCGCTCGAAACTCAGGGTCAGCTCGCCGCTGGAGTTCCTCGCCAAGCGATACAACGTGCCGACCCAGCAGGCGCTCGCGTGGTCGGGGGGCCTGCTGAAGATCGTGGACGTCGGCGCGAAGTGGGCCGCGATCGCCACGCTGCTGTCGACGTTCACCGGCCTGTCGCTCAACCAGGGCATCCTCATCACCGGCGTCGTCACCGCCGTCTACTGCACGGTCGGCGGCCTGTGGGCCGACGCGCTCACCGACTTCGGGCAGTTCGTGATCCAGCTTCTCGCCGGTGTCGTGATGCTCTTCGCCGTCCTCGCCAAGCTCGGCGGCATCGGCGCGGTGGGCGACATGTGGGACCGGCTGCCGCCCGAGCACGCGCAGCCGCTGAACGGTCCGTTCACCGTGACGTTCCTGCTCGCGTTCCTGTTCATCAAGACGTTCGAGTACAACGGCGGCATGTGGAACCAGGCCCAGCGCTACATGGCCGCGCCGACCGCGGCGCAGGCGGCGCGCGGCGCGCGGCTGTCGGCCGTGCTGTGGGCGGTCTGGCCGCTGCTGCTGTTCTTCCCGATGTGGGCCGCGCCGCTGCTGGTCCACGCGACCAAGCCGGACGCCAGCGACTCCTACGCGCTGCTGACGACCCAGCTCATCCCGCACGGCCTGCTCGGCCTGGTGATCGCCGGCTTCTTCTCGCACACGATGGCGATGGCCTCCTCCGACGCCAACGCGATCGCCTCGGTCTTCACCCGCGACGTGATCCCGGTGCTGTCCCGCGCGGCGCGGGCCTGGGACACCAGGGCCGGCCTGGTCGCGGCCCGGGTCACCACGGTGGCGTTCATCGCGCTGTCGATGGCCGTGGCCACGCAGGTCAACAGCCCGGTGCTGAAGGACATCATCACGGTCGTCATCAAGTGGGTGGCCGGCCTCATGGGCCCGATCTCGATCCCGCTGCTGCTCGGCATGCTGCCGCTGTTCCGCAGGTCCGGCCCGACGGCCGCGCTGGTCTCGTGGGCGGCGGGTCTGTTCGTCTTCTGGCTCACCAACTACGGCATGAGCGACGTCTCGACCGCCGTGGCGACGGCCGCGCCGGTGGCCACCTCGCTGGTGCTTTTCACGGTCATCGGCTTCATCCGCCCGGAGAACACCCCCGAGCGCGAGGAACTGCTTCAGACCGTCAACACCGACGAGGACGGCGCCGCCCGGCCGCTTCCCGCGTCCGCCTGAGCGCGCGTGTGCCTCCACTGACCGCCGCACCGCTCCCCGCGTTCACCTGACCGGCCCGGGGAGCGGTGCGGCCCCGAAAACGCGGTACGGCCGCCGCACCGGCCAGCGGGCGGCGGCCGTACCGAACCAGAACCAGATCAGAAGGACTCTTCCGGCAGTTCCATGAGGTCCTGGCCGGTGGCGGCGAGCACGCGGCGCTCGGCGGCCAGGCGGGGCAGCACGGTCTGCGCGAAGAACGAGGCCGCACCGACCTTGCCCGTGTAGAACGCCTTGTCCTCCTCCGAGGCGGACAGGGCGTTCAGCGCGATCTCGGCCTGGCGCAGCAGCAGCCAGCCCAGCACCAGGTCGCCCAGCGCCATGAGGAACCGGGTGGTGTTGAGGCCGACCTTGTAGACCTCCTGCGGCGTCTCCATCGAGGCGATCGCCCAGCCGGCCATCGTGTCGGCCATCGCCTTGACCTCGTCGGCCGCCTCGTCGAGCAGGCCGCGCTCGACCTTCAGCCGTCCGTTGCCCGCCTCCGAGGCGGCGAACGTCTTGATCTCGCCGAGCAGCGACCCCAGCGCCGCGCCCTGGTTCTTCAGGATCTTGCGGAAGAACAGGTCCTGGCCCTGGATCGCGGTCGTGCCCTCGTACAGCGAGTCGATCTTCGAGTCGCGGATGTACTGCTCGATCGGGTAGTCCTGCAGGAAGCCCGAGCCGCCGAGCGTCTGCAGCGAGCGGGCCAGCAGCTCGTACGACCGCTCGGAGCCGACGCCCTTGACCAGCGGGAGCAGCAGGTCGTTGAGCGCCTCGGCGGCCTCGTCGCGGCGGCCCTCGAACTCCGCGATCTGGATCTGGTCCTGGATCGTCGCCGTGTAGATGACCAGCGCCCGCATCGCCTCGGCGTACGACTTCTGCAGCATGAGCTCGCGGCGTACGTCGGGGTGGCGGGTGATCGGGACACGCGGGGCGGTCTTGTCGCCCGAGCGGGTGAGGTCGGCGCCCTGGACACGGTTCTTGGCGAAGTCGAGCGCGTTGAGGTAGCCGGTGGACAGCGTGGCGATGGCCTTGGCGCCCACCATCATGCGGGCGTGCTCGATGACCATGAACATCTGCCGGATGCCGTCGTGCGTGTCGCCGACCAGGTAGCCGATGGCGGGGTGCTTCTCGCCGAGCGTGAGCTCGCAGGTCGTGGAGACCTTCAGGCCCATCTTCTTCTCGACGTTGGTGACGTACACGCCGTTGCGCTCGCCCAGCTCGCCGGTCTCCAGGTCGACCAGGTACTTCGGCACGAGGAACATCGACAGGCCCTTGGTGCCGGGCCTGGCGCCCTCGGGCCGGGCCAGCACGAGGTGGAAGATGTTCTCGGCCATGTCGTGCTCGGCGCTGGTGATGAAGCGCTTGACGCCCTCGATGTGCCAGGTGCCGTCGGGCTGCTGGATCGCCTTCGTGCGGCCGGCGCCCACGTCGGAGCCTGCGTCGGGCTCGGTCAGCACCATGGTCGCCCCCCAGCGCCGCTCGACGGCCAGCTCGGCGAACCGCTTCTGCTCGGGGGTGCCGAGGTCGAACAGCAGGCGGGCGAAGGCCGGGCCGCAGGCGAACATCCAGACGGCGGGGTTGGCGCCGAGCACCATCTCGGCCATGGCCCACACCAGGCTGCGCGGGGCCGTCGTGCCGCCGAGCTCCGGCTGCAGCTCCAGACGCCACCACTCGGCGTCCACCCAGGCCTGGTAGGAGCGCTTGAAGCTCTCCGGCATGGTCACGCCGTGGGTGGCGGGGTCGAAGACGGGCGGGTGGCGGTCGGCGTCCTCGAACGACTCGGCGATGGGGCCGGTGGCGAGCCGGTTCACCTCGTCCAGCACGCTTCGGGCGGTGTCCTCGTCCACCTCGGCGAACGGGCCGGTGCCGAGGATCTCCCTGCGCCCGAACACCTCGAAGAGGTTGAACTCCAGGTCGCGGAGGTTGCTCTTGTAGTGACCCATCTGTGTGCGCTCCTAGAACCGAACCCGGGGGTAACGTACTGGTCGGTAACTCTAAACGAATGCTACCCGCGAGTAACCGGCGATATCCATGGTCTGTGCCACAGATCGCACGGAATGGTGACGCACAACCGGTATGGTCCCGTTGTGAGAAGCCGCGATCCGCGGCCTTCCCGGACGAGGTGCCCGCCGTACCCGGACCAGCGAAGACGGTGGGCGGAAGGACATGGACCAAGTTCTGCAGATCGCCGGCGCCATCCTCATCCTCGGCGCGTTCCTGCTCTCCCAGATGAACGTCCTCGACAACCGCTCGAAGATCTACCTCACGCTCAACCTCGTCGGCTCCGCGGTGCTCGCCTGGCTCGCGTACGCGGACGACGACTGGGGATTCCTGCTGCTGGAGGGGGTCTGGGCCATCGTGTCCGCGGTCGGCCTCGTCCGGTCCCTGCGGCCACGGCGCACGGCAACGTAACCTGCTTGACACCTTTACCGGTGTCGCGATTGGCTGGGCGCGTGATTGAGATCTACACGATGACGATCGACTGCGCCCGGCCGTACGAGCTGGCCCAGTGGTGGAGCGAGGCCCTGGGCTGGCCGCTCGTCGACTCCGAGCCGGAGGACGAGGAGGTCATGCTGGAGCGTCCGGACGGTGCCCCGCACCTGCTCTTCATCCGGGTGCCGGAGGGCAAGACGGTCAAGAACCGCCTGCACCTCGACATGAGACCCACTGGGGACGGCACCCGGGACCAGGAGGTGGAGCGGCTGCTCGCGCTCGGGGCCAAGCCGTACGAGGACCACCGGACGCCGGACGGCGCCGGATGGGTCACTCTGCTCGACCCCGAGGGCAACGAGTTCTGCGTCTGCCGGAGCGCGGCGGAGCGGGAGGCCTGAGGGTCAGGCGCCCTTGGCCCGGCCGCGCATCGAGAACGTGAGGGCAGCGGTGATCAGCAGCACGAGCGCGCCGCCCCACAGCGCGTCCCAGGCCGAGCCGAAGACGCCCTCGCGGTCGATCACGAGCTGCACCGGGTACATGAGGGCCGCCGCGCCGAGGCCCGGGTAGAGCGAGAAGCGCCAGGGGTGGCGCAGCGCCCAGAGGCGGGCCTGCCGGGTCACCCGGTCGCCGACGTCCGGCTTGGAGATCGCACCGATCGCCGCGACAAGGGCGAACACGGTGATCCCCGCGCACAGGGCCCACGTCAGGTCGGCCGGGCCGGGCAGGATGACGCCCAGGAGGAAGCTCGTGGCCGCGACCGCCCCACCGGACGTCGCCGCGGCCCGCCAGGGCGCGCCGCGCAGGGCCGCGCCGGCCAAGGACATCTCGTCCATGCGGGTCAGTTCGTTCATGACTACAGCGTGCCTTTTCGGGCGTTTCGCCGGCATCGGGGAAGTCCCTGAGCCGCCCCTGACGCCACCCGGTTAGGCTCCCCGGCATGGATCTGCACTTCCGTACTGCCCGGCGTGAGGACGTTCCCGTCATCGTGGCAATGATCAACGAGGACCCGATCACCGCCGCCCGTCCGTCATCCGGGGAGCCGGACTACTACGCCGCCTTCGAGGCGGTGGACGCCGACCCGCGCAACGAGCTGATCGTCGTGGAGTCGGACGGCGAGGTGGTCGGGACCATGCAGATCACCTACATCCCAGGGCTGTCGCGGCGGGGCGGCGAGCGCGCGCTGATCGAGGCGGTCAGGGTCGCCCTGCCGCACCGCAACCGGGGGATCGGCCGGGAGATGATGCGGTGGGCGGTCGAGCGGGCCCGGGAGCGCGGCTGCGCGCTGGTGCAGCTCACCTCCGACAAGGCCCGCACCGAGGCCCATCGCTTCTACGGCTCGCTCGGCTTCAACGCCTCACACGAGGGGTTCAAGCTCCTCCTCGGCTGAGTCGTGTTTCAAAAGTCAAACCCTGCTGCGCGTGGCCCAGATGGCGCCTCGCTGCGTTGTCGTCGTCGCTCGTAGCTCCGCTACGAGCTTCTCCTCCGCCTTGCGATGCATCCATCTGGATCCACGCTCGCTACGGGCAGCACTTTTTCAACACTCCTCCAGCGGGGCGACGTCGACGAAGTTGTCGTGGTAGACCGGGCCCCGGCCCATGTCGGCGTCCCGCTCGTCCACGAGCGCGTTGGGGTTGGCGCCGGCCGACAGCTTCGGCCAGTTGCCCTTCGGCGCCGCCACCACCCCCGGCGCGACCCGGTCGCTGACCTCCACGTACGCCCTGAACTCGCCGTTGCCGTTGAAGACCCGGGCGGCCTGCCCGTCCACGAGCCCCCGGGACTCGGCGTCGGCCGGGTTGACCAGCACCCGCGGGCCCTTCGACCGCTTGCGCAGCTCCGGGTTGTTGGCGAACTGCGTGTTCAGGAACGTGTGCGCGGCCGGGGTGATCATGACGAGCGGGTGCGGCCGGTCGGCGGGAGCCGTACGGGCGGTGAGCGAGGGGACGTAGCCCGCCACGCGCGGCAGCCCGGCGGCCTCGGCCTTCTCGGAGGCGAACTCCAGCCGCCCGCTCGGCGTCGGGAAGCCCTCCGTGAACGGCACGAACGGGTCGGCGACCGGAAGCCGGGCCCACCCCTGCTTGCGGATCTCCTCCACGGAGATCCCCGCCTGGGCGAGCGTCTGCTCGGCCAGGTCCAGGTCGCTGTCGTACAGGGACGGCTCGGTCAAGCCCATCAGCCGGGCGAGCCTGCGGAAGGTCTCCGTCGTCGGCAGGCACTCGCCCGGCGGCTCGACGGCGGGCTCGTTCCACACCATGTACATGTGCCCGTAGCCGTGGTGCACGTCGAGGTGCTCGATCTGCATGGTCGCGGGCAGCACGTAGTCGGCGTAGTCGACGGTGTCGGTCGGGAACTGCTCCATCACCACCGTGAACAGGTCCTCCCGCGCCAGCGCCGCCCTGATCCGGTTCTGGTCGGAGGTCGAGCCCATCGGGTTGGCCGCGTAGACCCACAGACACTTGACCGACTCGTCCAGCCCGTCGGCCAGCCGGGTCATCGTGAGCGTGCGCACGGGGTGGGGGAGCAGGTCGTCGCGCGGATCGGGGCCCGTGGGGGCGTATCCCGAGGTGGAGTAGGCCACGCCGCCGCCGGGGTATCGCCAGTCGCCGGTGACGCCGGGGATGCAGGCGATCACCCGCATCGCGGCCCCGCCGCCCGCGTGCCGCTGGATGCCCATCGTGGCCCGGATGCCGGTCGGCCGGGTGTGCGCGAGCCGTACGCCGAGGGCGCGGATCCGCTCCTCGGGCAGGCCGGTGATCTCCGCCACCAGTGCCGGGGGATGCCTGCGGATCTCGGCCTCGAACTCGTCCCAGCCGGTCGTGTGCTCCTCGATGTACGCGCGGTCCTCCGCGCCCTCCTCCAGCACGACGTGCAGCAGGCCGAGGGCGAGCGCGGCGTCGGTGCCCGGCCGGATCGCCAGGTGCTCGTCCGCCTGGTCGGCCGTACGCGTGCGGATGGGGTCGATCGCCACGACGTACGCCCCGGCGGCGCGGGCGTCCTGGACGAACTTCCACAGGTGGTGGCCGCTGGTCAGCGTGTTGGTGCCCCACAGCAGGATGAGCCGCGACAGCGCGAACGTCTCGGGGTCCATGCCGCCGGGAGTCCCGTTGACGTACCGCAGCCCGTCGTTGCCGGCCCGCGCGCAGATGTTGAGGTCGTGCCGGGACGCGCCGAGGGCGTTCCAGAACCGTCGCCCGGCCTGACCCGACTCGCCCTGGACGTACCCGAGCGTCCCGGTGCCCTGGTAGGGCCAGATCGCCTCGCCGCCGTGCTCCTCGACGATCGACGTCAGCCTGGCGGCGATCTCCGACAGCGCCTGGTCCAGACTGATCCGCTCGAACCGGCCGGAGCCCTTCGGCCCCACCCTCTTCAACGGGTGGAGAATGCGGTCGGCCGACCGCACCTGCTCCAGGTAGCGGTTGACCTTCACGCACAGGGCCCCGCGGGTGTAGGGGTGGTCGCGGTTGCCGCGCAGCCCGACGGCCTCGCCGTCGCGTACGGTGACGACCCAGGAGCAGGTGTCGGGGCAGTCGAGCGGGCAGGCGCCGAGGACGGGTAGCGACGTGCTCATGGCATCGACGTTAGCGTGCCGCCCACGAGTGGTCTCTACCGGATTTCCCGCACGTACGCGATGTTCGCGGTGTCCTCGGGATCGGTGCTGGGCGCCTCGGAGAACCAGGCGTCCAGGATCTCCGTCAGAACCTGCTGGGAGGTGAGGCGGAGGCTGAGCGCGAGCACGTTGGCGTCGTTCCACTTGCGGGCGCCCGCGGCGGTGGCGGCGTCGGCGCACAGCGCCGCCCGCACCCCCGCTACCTTGTTTGCCGCTATGGACGCGCCGGTGCCGGTCCAGCAACAGACCACGGCCTGGTCCGCGCGGCCCTCCGCGACGTCCCTCGCCGCGGCGGAACAGCACCACGCCCAATCGGCCCGGTCGCCGGGGGCCAGCGCTCCATAGAGTGTGACTGAATGGCCGCGTCGTTCCACCTCGGCCACAAGCACCGGCGCGATTCCGTCGAGGCTGTCCGAGGCCAGGGATATGCGCATGCCGTCAATTGTGGACACCGAGTGCGAAGATCGCACAGAATCGCTGGTGGTGAGAGGCATAAAGGAGCAGGACATAACGCTGGACACTCCTGGCCAAGGAGCTGTCCTCGTCGTCGAGCCTCTGCTGCCGCAGCGGATCCGCCGTCCTTCCGACGCACTGCGGTTCCTGCTCACGCTGCTGGCCCTCGTCGCCGTCGTACTGATGGCTCTGGCGCTGCAACGCACGCTCAACGGCCTGGAGACCGACGTCCAGGCGGGCACCGGCCGCGCCCCCGATGTGCTGTCGGCCGCCGCCGGGCTGCTGGGCGGCGTCGCCGTGCTGATCGTCCCGGTCGCGTTCGCCGTCGAGCGGGTCTTCCACCGCGACGGCATGCGTGTCACCCAGGGGCTGATCGCCGCGATCCTCGCCCTGCTGGTGTCGTACGCGCTGGACGAGTGGCTGGTCAAGGCGGGCCCCGCCGACCTGGTGCAGCTGCTCACCGGTGGCAGGGACGTGGAGCCGCTCAACACCGTGCTCACCCCCGCCATCGCGTACGCCACGGCCGTGCGGATGGGCCGGCGCCCGCACTGGCGGGCACTCATGTGGGTCGCGCTGGCCCTCGACGTGTTCGCGCTCTTCACCGCCACCAAGGTCACCGCCCTCGGCGTGATCCTCACGTACGTCGTCGGCCTCGCCGTCGGGTTCGGCACGCTCTACGGCATCGGCAGCGCGAACACCAGACCGCCCGGCAGCGCCGTGCTGGCCGCGCTGCGCAAGCTCGGTTTCACGCCGATCAGCGCCAGGCGGGTGGAGGACGACAGTTCGGGCAGCCGCCGCTACCTGGTCGGCCTCGCCGACGACCGGCGAATCGACGTGACCGTGCTCGACCGGGACCGGCAGGTGGCGGGCGTCCTCTACCGGCTGTGGCGGCGCTTCCTGCTCAACAGCGAGACCCGGCGCAGGGCCATCCGCTCGCTGCGCGCCGAGCTGGAGCGCGAGGCGCTGATGGCGTACGCCGCGCAGGCCGCCGGGGTTCGGCTGCCGCGCCTGCTCGGCACGAGCGAGATCGGCACCGAGGCCGCGCTGCTCGCCTACGAGCACGTGGACACCCGGCCGGTGAGCGATCTCCAAGACGAGGACTTCGACGACGAGCTGCTGGCGAGGATGTGGGAGCAGGTCCGGCTGCTGCACGCGCACCGCCTGGCCCACCGCCACCTCACCGGCGAGAGCATCCACGTCGACGCGCAGCGGAACGTCTACCTCGTGGACGCCCGCAGCGGCGAGATCGCGGCCGGCGACCTGCTGCTGCGGCTCGACATCGCCCAGCTCCTCGCCTACCTCGGCACCCGTGTGGGAGCCGAGCGTTCCGTCGGGTCGGCGGCGAAGGCGCTGGGGGAGAACACGCTGGCCGGGGCGATGCCGCTGCTCCAGCGGATCGCGCTGAGCCGGGACACCCGGACGGCCGCCCGCAGGGACAGGAAGCTCCTGCCCGCCATCCGCGAGCAGATCATCGCGCTGAAGCCGCAGGTCGAGGTCCAGGAGGTGCGGCTCGAGCGGTTCCGCCCCCGGACGCTGGTGACGATCATCGTCAGCACGCTCGGCGCCTATTTCCTGCTCTCCCAGCTCAGCCAGGTCAACCTGACCAGCGTGATCACCACGGCGAACTGGGCGTGGAGCGGCGTCGCGCTGGTCGCAGGCGCCCTCAGCTACGTCGCGGCGGCGATCATGCTGCGCGGGTTCGTGCCCGAGCCGCTGCCGCTCGGCCGTACGGTCCTGGCCCAGCTCGCCGCGTCGTTCGTGAAGCTGGTCGCGCCCGCCGCGGTCGGCGGCGTCGCGCTCAACACCCGCTACCTGCAGAAACGAGGCGTTCCGCCGGGGGCGGCGGTGACCAGTGTGGGAGCTTCGCAGCTCATCGGCCTGGCCATGCACATCATGCTGCTGCTGCTGTTCGGCTACCTCACCGGAACGCAGGCCGCGCCGTCCCTCACCCCGTCACGGGGCCTGCTCGTCGTGCTGCTCGGCGTCGCGGTGCTCTTCCTGATCGTGCTCGCCGTACGGCCGCTGCGCCGCGTGCTGACCACCCGCCTGCGGGCCATGTTCTCGGGGGTCATCCCCCGGCTGCTCGACGTGGTGCAGTCGCCCAAGAAGATCGTCGAGGCGGTGGGCGGGACCCTGCTGCTCACCCTCAGCTTCGTGATCTGCCTTGAGGCGTGCGTGCAGGCTTTCGGCGGTAAGGCCAGCTTCACGGCGGTCGCCGTGGTGTTCCTGGCCGGCAACGCCATCGGCTCGGCCGCTCCGACGCCCGGCGGGCTGGGCGCGGTGGAGTACGCCCTGTCGCTCGGCCTGCAGGTCGCCGGCGTGCCCGGCCCCATCGCCACCTCGGCGGTGCTGCTGTTCCGGCTGATGACGTTCTGGCTCCCCGTCCTTCCCGGCTGGGCCTCCTTCGCCTACCTTCAGCGTCAGAACGCCCTCTGACCGTCGCCTGGGGCGATGCCCGGCCGGGCACCGCTGTCCGCCCGGACAGGCTGCGGCGGGCCCGAGGCCTCGCGAGAGCACAGACACCCGGGCCACGAGCCGGGTCCACGAGCCCGGGGTCACCGCCTGGGGTCACGAGCCGCGGCGCAGGCGCGCCGGGCCGGTGCGCCGCGGCTCGTGGATGCTCACTCCGCGCTGGACGCGGCCCAGAGATTGATGCCGCACTCGACCGCGTCCTTGTCGATCGCGTCCAGCTCGTCCTGGGTGAAGTCGAGCCGGTTGATCGCGTCGAGGCTGTCGTCGAGTTGCTCGACGCTGCTCGCGCCGATCAGGACCGACGTCACCCGCGGGTCGCGCAGCGCCCAGGCCAGGGCCATCTGCGCCAGCGACTGCCCGCGCTGCCCGGCGATCTCGTTGAGCCGCCGGACATGGCGCAGGCTCTCCTCCGTCAGCAGGGACGGGTCGAGCGACTTGCCCTGGGCCGCCCGCGAGTCCTTCGGGATGCCGTTCAGGTAGCGGTCGGTCAGCATGCCCTGAGCCAGCGGAGAGAACGCGATGCAGCCGGCGCCCTCCTCCTCCAGCACGTCGAGCAGCCCGTTCTCGATCCACCGGTTGAGCATCGAGTAGGAGGGCTGGTGGATGAGCAACGGGGTGCCCATGTCCCGCAGGATCGCCGCGGCCTGCCGGGTCCGCTCCGGGGAGTAGGACGAGATGCCCGCGTAGAGCGCCTTGCCCGAGCGGACCGCATGGGCGAGCGCCCCCATGGTCTCCTCCAGGGGCGTCTCCGGGTCGAAGCGGTGGCTGTAGAAGATGTCCACGTAGTCGAGGCCCATCCGCTTCAGCGACTGGTCGAGGCTCGCCAGCAGATACTTGCGCGATCCCCAGTTGCCGTACGGGCCGGGCCACATGTCGTACCCCGCCTTGGTGGAGATCACCAGCTCGTCCCGGTATCTGGCGAAGTCCTGCTGATAGAGGTGCCCGAAATTGATCTCCGCCGAGCCGTACGGAGGACCGTAGTTGTTGGCGAGGTCGAAGTGGGTGACTCCGCGGTCGAAGGCCCGGCGGAGGATGGCCCGCTGGGTCTCGATCGGCTTGTCGTCGCCGAAGTTGTGCCACAACCCGAGCGACACCGCGGGCAGCCTCAGCCCGCTCCGTCCGGTCCGGTTGTACGGCATGGGCCCGTAACGGCCCTCGGCAGCCACATAGCTCACTCGGTCACTCCAACTCGGTCGAGGATCCAGGAGAGCGCGAACGCCTCCTCACGCCAGGCGTCGTAACGGCCGCTGCGGCCTCCGTGGCCGGCGCCCATCTCGGTCTTCAACAGGAACGGGCCGCCCTGCGCGGTGGCGCGGAGCCGGGCGACCCACTTGGCCGGCTCGTGGTAGAGGACCCGCGTGTCGTTGAGGCTGGTGGTCGCCAGGATCGGCGGGTATGGCCGGCCGTCGACGTTCTCGTAGGGCGAGTAGGACTTCATGTACGCGTAGACCTCGGGGTCGTGCAGCGGATCACCCCACTCGTCCCACTCGGTCACGGTGAGCGGCAGCGACGGGTCAAGGATCGTGTTCAGCGCGTCCACGAACGGGACCTCGGCGACGATTCCCGCGAACTCCTCCGGCGCCAGGTTGGCGACCGCGCCCATGAGCAGACCACCGGCTGAACCGCCCCGGCCGATGATCTTGTCGGACCATCCCTCGGCCTTCAGATGCCGCGCGGACGCCACGAAGTCGGTGAAGCTGTTCTTCTTCTTCGTCAGCTTGCCGTCCTCGTACCACCGGCGGCCCATCTCGCCGCCCCCGCGCACATGGGCGATCGCGAACACGAACCCCCGGTCCAGCAGCGAGAGCCGGGCCACCGAGAAGTAGGGATCGATGGACGACTCATAGCTGCCGTAGCCGTAGAGCAGGGTGGGGGCGGGCCGGCTCGTGTCCTTCCGGACCACGATCGAGATCGGGATCCTGGTGCCGTCCGGGGCGGTGGCCCACTCGCGGAACTGCTCATAGTCGGCCGGGTCGTAGCCGCCGAGCACCGCCCTCTGCTTGAGCAGGATCAGCTCGCGCGAACGCAGGTCGTAGTCGTACACCGACGGCGGGGTCACCATCGACGTGTAGCTGAGGCGCAGCCGGCTGGTCTCGAACTCCGCGTTGCCGGCCGGCGCCACGTCGTACAGCGGCTCCGGGAAGGAGATCTCGTACGGCTCGCCGCCGTCGCCCGGCAGGATCCGGACACCCGTGAGGCCGTCTCGGCGGAAGTGGACGCTGACGAAGTCCTTGAACGCGTCCACATCGAGCAGCCGCGTGTCGTCCCTGTGCTCGATCAGCGGAGTCCAGCTCGCCGGATCGTCGATGGGGGCACTGGCGAGCTCGAAGTTCACGGCGCCGTCGTTGTGGAGGATGAGGAAGCGGTCGGCCGCGTGCTCCAGGGCGTACTCCACACCGGTCTCCCGGGGCCGCACCACTGCGAACTCGCCCTGCGGGGTGTCCGCGTCGAGGACCCACACCTCACTGGTGATCTTGCTGCCCGAGGTCAGCACCAGGTAGCGCTGGCTGCGGGTCAGCCCGATGCCCACCCAGAAACGCTCGTCGTCCTCCTGGTGGACGACGACATCATCGGCCGAGCCGAGCGTGTGCCGGTGAATCCGGTACGGACGCCAGGCCTCGTCCACAGTCGTGTAGAAGAACGTGGAGCCGTCGGCCGACCAGGCGCCGCCGTAGAAGACCCCCGGGATCTCGTCCGGGAGCAGTTCTCCCGTCTCCAGATCCTTGAACCGGAGTGTGAAGCGCTCGTCACCGGAGAAGTCGGTCGAGTAGGCGAGCTTCGTGCCGTCGGGGCTGACCGCGCTCGTGCCCATGGAGAAGAAGGGGCTGTCACCGGCGAGCTCGTTGCCGTCCAGGATCACCTGTTCGCCCGGGAGCGGCGTGCCCGGCTCCAGTTGCGGTGGACTGTCGCCGTCGGCGGCCACGCGGCACTGGATGCCGTACTGCTTCCCCTCTTCGGTGCGGGAGTAGTACCACCAGGCGCCCTTGCGGGTGGGCACCGACAGGTCCGTCTCCAGCGTCCTGCCCTTGATCTCCTTGAAGATGTTCTCCTGGAGGTCCTGCAGGTGGCCGGTCATCTCCTGGGTGTAGGCGTTCTCCGCCTCCAGGTACGCGATGGTGTCGGGGTCGTCCTTCTTGAGCAGCCACGCATACTCGTCGACCACGGTGTCACCGTGATGCGTGCGCTCCAGGGAAACCTTCTTCGCTACAGGCGGCATGTCGCTCACCCGCCAAAGTCTATGTTCGGCATGGTCCCGCCAAGCCTCCTCGCTGCGGCCTGTGGATAACTCGTGACGGGGAACAAGGGGGTCCGCGGCCGGCGTCTCGCGATCTCACGGTTCCGGGGCCTGAGGCGGGCGGAATACATCCGGGACCCCAGGCGTTCGACTCAAGTTGGGTCATGGCGGTGCCGGACCCTGGTAATCTTGTGGTGTCGGCGCGGTTCGGCGCACTCCTCTTCGATCACTTCGGTGGTTGTCTTGTGTGTGCGGGCTGGTTGCCGGCGGCTTCTCGTGCTTTTCGATCTTCTGGGTCTGGTGGTTTTGCGCCGGGCTGGGGGTTCGGGTAAGTTAGAGGGGTTGCCCCGGAAACGGGGGGTCGAATTCCTGTCGGTCGGCGGGTTTCGGGTCAAGTAGGTCCCGGTGGGGCGGATTTGACACGAAAGAGCCGGTCGGGAAGAATTAAGACCAGCAAGACAAAAGAAAAACGAACGGTGAAACGCCCCGGAGCGTGGGACCTTCTCGGAGGTTTCGGGTGATGGTGGTCGCGTCCGTTTCTTGAGAACTCAACAGTGTGCTAAAAGCCAGTGCATGAATCATGCATGACCCCGTCATAGCGGCACTCTTGTGGTGTCGGTGACGGATTCCTTTGACGGCA
>NZ_JADBGC010000080.1:0-1782 GCF_014892245.1 Microbispora sitophila
CGGCGACCGCGACTACGCGTTCGTCACCGTGTACAACGGCGTCCAGGTCACCGACGTGGCCGTGGACAAGGTCAAGAACTGGGTCAAGGACCGCGTCTTCGACACCCGCGCCGAGGCGGAGAAGGCCCAGAAGGACCTCGAGCTCAAGACCACCGGCTGGTCCGGCGAGATCGTGCCCTTCGGCCCGAACGACGTCGAGCACCCGTGGGCGTTCGAGTGGCGCGTCGCCAAGCACGGCGAGGAGTCGCAGAAGGTCTACGTCCCGCTCGACAAGTGGTGCCAGTGGATCGGCTTCGACTACACGGTCGAGAAGCTCGGCGCGCTGGTCCGTGGCGAGGTCAAGGACGCGTCCTGGCACGGCAAGGCCGGCTACGAGATCTCCCGGATCTCGAAGGACGAGTACGTCAAGGCTGTCGGCAACGACCAGCAGGACAAGATCGTCGACGGCACCCTCTACTACACCTACAACAACGGCTGGTACAAGGCCAAGTTCTGGGTGAACATCGCCAAGAAGTTCAAGCTGCGTGGCCACATCGTGGACATCGCGCTGAAGGACGTCGGCACCCTCGGCGCCAACGTCGGTGGTCAGGGCCTGGCCTACAACCAGAAGATCGGCACCGGGGTCTTCGTCTTCGGTTACCCGAGCGGGTCGCACCCGGACGGCAACTACGCCTTCACCGGCAAGACCCTCAAGTGGGCCTACGGCAAGACCTTCAAGGCCGCCGCTCCGGCGATGAAGGCCGAGGAGCTCGTGGGCATCAAGTCCTCCTTCACCGGTGAGGGCTCGATCGGTTCCTCGTGGCTGTACCGCTACAGCAACGCCAAGCGTCTTGGCTACCTGAACGGTGTGACCATCGCGGTCTCCGACACCGACGGCAACAAGCGCATCGACACCAGCGTCTCCCCGTACTTCGACGGTGAGACCCTGGCCGTCTACCAGTACGCCGCGAAGTTCGCTTCCGGCAAGATCGTCTGAGACTAGCTCTCTGACGCTCTGACTGGACCACAGGAAAGGGCCCGGCCTCCAGCCGGGCCCTTTTCCTATTTCTCGTCCACTTTCGCCGCATACCGTTTGAGCGCGCTCAGGCACCGCCCAGAACTCCCGCGCGAAATCCGGCTTAGGCCTGTACGGCACCATCAACGACGGCGACGATGTAAGCGGTCGCCTCCCGAAGCGGAACGCCCGGCACCTTTGGCCCAGGGCCTCGTCGGCGGGATCTTCGCCGACAGCCGCTGGAAAAGGGCCCGGACACGCGCCCGATGC
Source organism: Microbispora sitophila (assembly GCF_014892245.1). NCBI lineage: Bacteria > Bacillati > Actinomycetota > Actinomycetes > Streptosporangiales > Streptosporangiaceae > Microbispora > Microbispora sitophila. The sequence continues at coordinate 1,265 of NZ_JADBGC010000080.1, forward strand.
CCAGCCGGCCGCTGCTTGAGTGGCCTATGTCGCCGTCTCCTCCAGCGCCTATATCCAGGAGGATCGGCACGGGCGCGGGGTCATCCCCCACGCCCTCCACGTGCGCTCTCAGCTCCCTCCGCATCTGCCCTGGGCATCCTCTCCGCCACGCGTCCCGGTAGCGAGGCCTGCTTTGACGGGACTCGGCCGCCCACCGGTTTCATCTATCCAATGTGATTTGCGTCACACTCCATCCTAAACCGTTCCATGACTCGGGGTGAGGAGGACCGGAGAATGCCGCATTGATCAGCGGAAACACGGTCAACCCTGAACGATCGGACATCGAAGCGCCATTAGTGCCTTACGGGCAGACCTCAGGAACCGCCTTACACCACCCTTATTCCTCGTATAGCTTTCTCCTCGTTCCTTCACTGACGCATGGGGCGCAAGTGACGTCCCACGACAGACCAGGGAGAAATCCATGAAGCGCACTCTCGCCCTCGGCGGGATCGCGGCGGGCCTGCTGGCCTCCGCCGCCA
>NZ_JADBGC010000081.1:0-1687 GCF_014892245.1 Microbispora sitophila
GTGTGCTGAAGGCCACGGTCACCTACAGCCCGACGATGGCCGGCTCGGCGATCAAGCTGGCGCGGCTGATCGCCCAGGGCAAGGGCATGAGCGACCTGCTGGAGCAGGAGGTGCCGCAGTCGATCACACTGGCCTCGGAGACCATCACCAAGGAGAACGTGCAGAAGTATCTGCCGCTCGGCTTCGAATCCTGATTCGGGGGAGATCTAGTGACAGACAGCAGGCCGGCGCTAGGTGTCGGCATGGTGGGGTACGCGTTCATGGGACGCGTGCACTCGCAGGCATGGCGGAGCGTCGCCTCGGTCTTCGACCTGCCGGTAAGGCCCGTCATGGCGGCCCTGTCCGGCAGGTCGCCCGACCGTACGGCCGAAGCGGCGGCCACGCTCGGCTGGGCGGCGGTGGAGACCGACTGGAAGCGGCTCGTCGAACGCGACGACGTGCAGATCGTCGACATCTGCACCCCGGGTGACAGCCACGCCGAGATCGCCATCGCGGCGCTGGCCGCGGGCAAGCACGTCATCTGTGAGAAGCCGCTGGCCAACACCGTGGCCGAGGCCGAGGCGATGACCGCGGCGGCGAAGGAGGCGGCGGCGCGCGGCGTGCGCAGCATGGTCGCCTTCAACTACCGCCGCGTGCCCGCCGTCGCGCTGGCCCGGCGGTTCGTCGAGGAGGGCAGGATCGGGGAGATCCGGCACGTGCGGGCGCAGTACCTGCAGGACTGGATCGTCGACCCGGAGTTCCCCCTGGTCTGGCGGCTCCAGAAGGACAAGGCCGGATCCGGCGCTCTCGGCGACATCGGCGCCCACATCATCGACACCGCGCAGTTCATCGTCGGCCGGTCGCTGACGGGGGTGAGCGCGCTCACCGAGACCTTCGTCAAGGAGCGCCCGCTCGCCGAGGGGTCGAGCGGCCTGGCCGGCGAGGGCGGCACCGGTGAGATGGGCGAGGTGACGGTGGACGACGCGGCGCTGTTCATCGGCCGCTTCGAGGGCGGGGCGCTGGCCTCGTTCGAGGCCACCCGCTTCGCCACCGGCCGCAAGAACGCTCTGCGCATCGAGGTCAACGGATCGGCGGGCAGCCTGTCCTTCGACTTCGAGGCGATGAACGAGCTGTGGTTCTACGACGCCGCCGAGCGGGACGCCGGGTTCCGGCGGATCCTCGTCACCGAGCCGGACCACCCGTACGCCGGGGCGTGGTGGCCGCCGGGCCACGGCCTCGGCTACGAGCACACCTTCGTCCACGAGACGAAGGACTTCCTGGAGGCGGTGGCCGCCGGCACCGACCCCGCGCCGTCCTTCGAGGACGGGCTGCGGGTGCAGCGGGTGCTCGCCGCGGTCGAGGAGAGCGCCGCCGCCGGGTCGGGCTGGACCACGGTGTGATTGAACACGGTGTGATTGTCCAGATGGTTGCGAGAGCGGGAGTGAGATGACGCGACCGATCACGTTGTTCACCGGGCAGTGGGCGGACCTGCCGTTCGAGGAGGTCTGCCGGCTGGCCTCGGAATGGGGCTACGACGGCCTGGAGATCGCCTGCTGGGGCGACCACTTCGAGGTCGACAAAGCCCTCGCCGACGACTCCTACATCGAACGCAAGAAGGAGACCCTGGCCAAATACAACCTGGGGGTATGGACGATCTCCAACCACCTGGTCGGCCAGGCCGTCTGCGACCACCCCATCGACGAACGCC
>NZ_JADBGC010000082.1:0-1529 GCF_014892245.1 Microbispora sitophila
CGGCTGACGGTGACCGCGCCGCCCAGCGATTGGGTGGCGTAGTTGAAGATGGCGAACCGGTAGCCCATGAAGAACTGCCAGGCGTTGCCCATCGTGAAGGCCGGTCCGAAGGAGGTGAAGTTCACTCCGTCGGTGCTGTAGGAGAACTTGGCCTGGCGGCCGGTGCCCGGACGGATGTCGGCGTTGACCCGCAGCCAGATCCGCCCGCCGGACACCGGCGTGCTCGCGACCTCGGTGCCGGTGCTCGTGGTCTGCCAGCTGCTGTTCATGGTCAGGTTGTTGGTCGCGACCACCCGGGTCTGTCCGTTGTCGCGCCTGAGGCCGATCCAGGCCGAGGAGTCGCGCAGCATCGCCAGCCCGGCCCGGTCACCGTCGCGCATGGCCGAGTAGTCCAGCTGGATCGTCGCCGTCGAGGACGGCCCCAGGATGCGGTGGGTGAGGGTGTTGCGGGCCGAATACAGGTCGCCGGTCACCGTGGCGGTCTGCAGCCGCAGCCCGTTGCCGACGGTGTACTTGGTGGTGTCGGGGTTGTGGTTCCACTCCCACTCGGGTCCCAGCTGGGTGCCGGTGAAGGTGTCGGTCCCGGTCGCCGGCTTCACCTGCCGCGGCGGGCGCGGCACGTTCGGGTAGGGGTAGGAGGTGCCCCACGCGCCGTTCACGGTCTGCACCGTCGGCCAGCCGTCGGAGGTCCAGGTGATCGGAGCCAGGACGGGGATGCGGCCGCCGGGATAGGCGTCCTGGAAGGCCATGTAGTACCAGGCGCCGTTTTGGGTCTGGACCAGCCCGCCCTGGTGCGGCACCCCGCCGCCGGAGACCGGGCCGCCCATGTTCAGCAGCACCTGGCGCATCTCATACGGGCCGAAGGGGCCGTTGGTGGACTTCAGCACGTACTGCCCGTTGGCCGGGCGGGTCAAGAAGATGTAGTACGCGCCGCCGCGCTTGTACATCCGCGACCCTTCCAGGGTGCCCACGCTGGAGGGGGTGGAAAACACCTGCTGGCTGCGGACCTCGCTCTTGCCGTCGGCCGACAGCTGGGCCACGCTGATGGTGGTGTTGCCGTAGGCGACGTACATCGTGTCGTTGTCGTCGATCAGCAGCCCGGCGTCGTAGTAGCACTTGTCGATCGTGGTGTGCCGGTTCCACGGACCTTCGACCGAGGTCGCGGTGTAGATGTAGGTCTTGCTGAAGTCGATGCAACCGCCCCAGTAGAAGGTCTTGTTGCTCTTGCGGTAGTTCAGGAACGACGCCCAGATCCCGTTGACGTACCCCCGCCCGCCGTTCAGGTCGTACTTCGACCCGAAGTCCAGCTTGGGCACCGAGTGACCGGCGTACTCCCAGTTGACCAGGTCATAGGAGCGCAGGATCGGCGCGCCCGGCGAGTAGTGCATCGTGGAGGCCGAGTAGTAGTAGGTGTCGTCCACCCGGAAGACATCGATGTCGGCCAGGTCCTCCCACAACACCGGGTTGGAATAGGTCGACGACGGCGGCCACGGCCCACCCGACGGACTCGCCGACGGACTCGGACTCGG
>NZ_JADBGC010000083.1:0-1380 GCF_014892245.1 Microbispora sitophila
CTCGCCTGGGTTGTGGGCCTGCTGTGCGTGCTGGCGTTGCTCCCGGCCGGTGCGGCCAGGGCGGACAACCCGATCGTGCAGACCATCTACACCGCCGACCCGGCGCCGCTGGTCTACAACGGCCGGGTCTACCTCTACACCGGGCACGACGAGGACGGCTCGACGTACTTCACCATGAAGGACTGGCGGGTCTGGTCGTCGGCGGACATGGTGAACTGGACCGACCACGGCTCCCCGCTGAGCGTCGCCAGCTTCAGCTGGGCGAAATCGGACGCCTGGGCGGGCCAGGCCGTCTACCGCAACGGCAAGTTCTACTGGTACGTCCCCACGACCAACCGCGCGACCGGCAGGATGGCCATCGGCGTGGCCGTCTCCGACAGCCCCACCGGGCCCTTCAAGGACGCCCTGGGACACCCGCTGGTCGAAAACGGCGAGATCGACCCCACCGTCTTCATCGACGACAACGGCCAGGCCTACCTCTACTGGGGCAACCCCAACCTGTGGTACGTCAAGCTCAACGCCGACATGACCTCCTACTCCGGCAGCCCCACCAAGATCGCCCTCACCACCGCCGGGTTCGGCACCCGCACCGGCGACGCCAACCGGCCCACCCTGTTCGAAGAAGGCCCCTGGGTCTACAAGCGAGGCGGGCTGTACTACATCGTCTTCGCGGCCAAATGCTGCTCGGAGTTCATCGCCTATTCCACCGCCCCCAGCCCCACCGGACCGTGGACCTACCGGGGAACGATCATGCCCACCCAGGGCAGCAGCTTCACCAACCACCCCGGCGTCATCGACTACCAGGGCGGATCGTACTTCTTCTACCACAACGGCGCCCTGCCGGGCGGCGGCGGCTACACCCGCTCGGTCGCGGTGGAGAAGTTCAGCTACAACGCCGACGGCACCATCCCGACCATCACCATGACCACCACCGGAGCACCCCAGATCGGCACGCTGAACCCCTACACCCGCCAAGAGGCCGAGACCATCGCCTGGGAGTCCGGCGTCGAAACCGAACCCTCCAACGAGGGCGGCATGAACGTCGGATTCATCGACAACGGCGACTACATCAAGGTCAAGGGCGTCGCCTTCGGCACCGGCGCGACCTCGTTCTCCGCACGGGTCGCCTCCGGCGCCGCCGGCGGCAGGATCGAGCTTCGCCGCGACAGCGTCACCGGCACCCTCATGGGCACCTGCGACGTCCCCGGCACCGGCGGCTGGCAGACCTGGACCACCGTGTCCTGCCCCGTCACCGGCGCGACCGGCACCCACGACCTCTACCTCAGGTTCACCGGCGGCAGCGGCAGCCTGTTCAACATGAACTGGTGGCAGTTCACCGGCAACGACGGGCCCACCGCCAGCCCCACGCCCTCACCCCCG
>NZ_JADBGC010000084.1:0-1372 GCF_014892245.1 Microbispora sitophila
CTGCTGGCGATCGTGGGCCTGGTGACCCGGCCGGAGAACTTCGCCACGTCCTCCAATTTGGTGAGCATCCTGGCGTTGGCCTCGACCATCGGGGTGATCACGGTCGGCATGACCTTCGTGATCATCGGTGGTGGCATCGACCTGTCGGTCGGGGCGTTGATGGCGTTGGCGTCGGTGTGGGCGACCACGCTGGCCACCCAGTCCTACGGGCCGGTCGTGATGATCGTTTGCGCGGTGCTGGTGGGCACCGGCGCGGGGTTGTTGAACGGGATCCTGATCTCCTACGGGCGGATGGTGCCGTTCATCGCGACGCTGGCGATGATGGTGGCGGGGCGTGGTCTGGCGCAGCGGATGTCCAACCAGCGCACGCAGTTGGTGCAGCCGGAGAACTCGCTGATCGTCGACCTGTCCACCACGCGGGTGCTCGGGCTGCCGCTGCTGGTGTACGTGTTCGCGCTGGTGGTGCTGGTCGGCTGGGTGGTGCTCAACCGTACGACGTTCGGCCGGCGCACCTATGCGGTGGGCGGCAATCCCGAGGCGGCCCGTCTGGCCGGTATCGATGTGCGCAAGCACACGCTGATGCTGTATGCGCTGTCGGGTCTGTGCTGCGGGATCGCCGCGGTGCTGATCATGGCGCGGACCACCACCGGGTCGTCCACCCATGGCGACCTCTATGAACTGGACGCGATCGCCGCCGTCATCATCGGCGGGACGCTGCTCAGCGGTGGCCGGGGCACGATCATCGGTTCGATCCTCGGTCTGCTGATCTTCACTGTGATCACCAACCTGTTCATCCTCAACGGCCTCAACACCGCCGACCAGCTCGTCGCCAAGGGCGCGATCATCGTCGTCGCCGTGCTGCTGCAGCGGCGCAGCCTCAAATCGCATACCTGACCCCCGGCCCCTCACTTCCTCTTTCCGACCTCCCAGGTCCGCCGCTGTACGGCCGCGGTCCCGGCCTCCTACGCCCTTTTTCTTCGCCTTTCTTCGCTTTTCCACCCCCACTGCAAGGGAGAACGACATGACCCAGAACCCCGGCCGCCGGGGCTTCCTCCTCGGCGGAGCCGTCCTCGGCGCGGGCGCCCTCATCACGGCCTGCACCAGCAACGAGCCCGCCGCGCAGGCGAGCGCGCCGGCCGCCGCCCCCGCGGCCGCGGCCACGGGCGGCAACGACGCCCCCGGCGAGAAGGTCGTCATCGGCTTCTCGGCCCCGGCGGCCGACCACGGCTGGATCGCCGCCATCGCCAAGAACGCGGCGGACGCGGCCAAGCAGTTCTCCGATGTGGAGTTCAAGGCGGTCGAGCCGACCAACGACATCAACCAGCAGATCTCGGCGGTGGAGTCGCTGATCCAGGCCAAGGTCAACGCGCTG
>NZ_JADBGC010000085.1:0-1349 GCF_014892245.1 Microbispora sitophila
TGTCTGTCTGCTGCGGTTGTGGCTTCGAAGGAATGGCCGCCTCGTCGCCCTGGACGCCTTGGCCGCTCATTGAGATCTGATGCGGATCGTCGCTGATTAGGGACCTGGCGGCGGGGTCGTCCACGGGCTTGACCAGCGAGAACAGGAGGGCGAGCCGGATGTCGGCGGCAGATGTGTGGATCGGCGTCGACGTGGGCAAGACCAGCCACCACGCGGTGGCGATCGACGCCGGCGGCAAGAAACTGTGGACGGCCAAGGTCACCAACGGCCAGCAGCAGATCGAAGAGCTGATCAACCGGGCCACCAAGACCGCGACGAAGACCGGCGGGCAGGTGCGGTGGGCGGTGGACCTGGTCAGCCCGGCCGCGGCCCTGCTGCTGACTCTCCTGCTGACCACCGGCCAGAAGGTCGTCTACGTGCCCGGCCGCGTGGTCAACGGCATGGCCGGCGTCTTCCGCGGCGAAGGCAAGACCGACGCCAAGGACGCCCGCATCATCGCTGACACCGCTCGCATGCGCGGCGACCTGGCCGAACTGTCGCCCAGCGATGAGCTGGTGGTCGAGCTGACCCGGCTGACCGCCTACCGCACCGATGCGATGGCCGACTGGGTGCGCGGGGTCAACCGGCTGCGCGACCTGCTGAGCGGCATCTTCCCGGCGCTGGAGCGTAGCTTCGACTTCTCCACCCGCTCGGCGTTGATCCTGGTAGCCGGCTACTGCACCCCCGTGGAGATCCGCCGGGCCGGGCATGAGGGCCTGGTCGCCCACCTGCGCGAGCACGGCGCCTGGCCCAAGGGCATCGACGCCATGGCTACCACGGCCGTGCAGGCCGCGGCCCAGCAGACGGTGGCACTGCCCGGCGAGGCCACCTCCGCCGCGCTGATCAAGAAGCTCGCCCGCCAGCTGCTGGACCTCGACCGCGAGATCAAGGACACCGACAAGCTCATCGCCGACCGGTTCCGCACCCACCCCCAGGCCCGCATCATCGAGAGCCTGCCCGGCATGGGACCCCTGCTCGGTGCTCAGTTCGTTGTCGCCACCGGGGGGGACGTCCGCGCCGCCTTCGCCAACGCCGGACGGTTGGCCTCCTACGCCGGGCTCGTGCCCGTGCCACGCGACTCCGGCCGGGTGACCGGCAACCACCGGCGGCCCAAGCGTTACAACCGGCCGCTGCGCCAGGTGTTCTACATGGCAGCGCTCTCCAGCATCCGGGCCGATGGCCAATCCAAGGCGTTCTATCAGCGCAAACGAGCCGAGAACAAGATCCATACTCAGGCCCTACTGGCTCTGGCCCGACGCTTGGTCGATGTGCTGTGGGCTCTGCTGCGCGACAACCGGGTCTTCTCCCCT
>NZ_JADBGC010000086.1:0-1186 GCF_014892245.1 Microbispora sitophila
GGGTGGTGGCGATGGCTTGGTGGGTCAGCACGAGCAGGCGGGTGTCGGCGAGGCGGTCGTCGGCCAGGTAGGTCTGCAGGGTGTGCAGGGTGTGTTCGAGCACCACGTGCGCGGCGCCGACCGGGCTCCCGTGCCCGGCCGCCCCCGTGTTCTGCTCCTCCAAGCTGGAGGGGCCACTGTCGGTTCCCCCCTCGCCGGGCGTTTCTTGGAGGTGGGTGGGGATCGGCAGGACGATGAGGTCGGGCACAGGATCGGCGGCGCTGTCGGTGGCGCTGATGGCGTCGGTGAGGGTGGTCAGGTCCTGGTAGAACGAGGCGGTGACGGTCTGGCGCAGTTCGTCGTAGAGCGGGCGATCGCCGAGCACCGCCCACGCCTCGCGCGCCGCCGGCACGAGATCCAGCGGTGACCACTCCACCCGGAACAGGCTGTTCTCTCCAGCCGACCCGGAGACCTTGAGCTGCTCGGCGGAGACCGGTCTGGCAGTGAGGGTGTCGATCGCGGCGACCGGCGCGCCGGTGGGGTCGGCGGCCTGGAGCGACAGCGATCCGGTGTCGCCCAGCTTGACGCGTACCCGTAGTTCGGTGGCGCCGGTGGCGTGCAGGCGGACACCGCTCCAGGCGAACGGCAACCGGTTGTGTCCTTCCGGCACCTCGGCCAGCCCCGCCCAGGCGGGCAGGTGGACGGCCGCGTCGAACAACGCCGGGTGCACACCGAAGTCCGCCACGCCGGCCCGTTCGTTCTCGGGGAGGGCGACCTCGGCGAACAGTTCGTCGCCGCGCCGCCAGGCGGCGCGCAGTCCCCGGAACGCCGGACCGTACCGCAACCCCGCCGTGGTCAGGGCCTCGTAGACACTTGCCACGTCTATGGGGGTCGCGTCCGCAGGAGGCCATGCGGTGAGGTCGAAGCCGGGTCCGGCGTCGTCCTTGACCAGTACGGCGGTGGCGTGGCGGGTCCACTCACCGTGCTCTCCCTCGGGGCGGGAGTACACGTCGAGCGTCGCCTCCCCGTCGGCGTCCGTGCCGTTCACGATCACCTGGACTCGGACCGTACGGCCGGGCTGCAGGACCAGTGGGGCGTGGAGGAGGAGTTCGTCGATGGTGGTGTGGCCGGTGTGGTCGGCGGCGTGGAGGGCGAGGTCGAGGTAGGCGGTGCCGGGGAGGATGGGGGTGTCGAAGACGGTGTGGTC
>NZ_JADBGC010000087.1:0-1119 GCF_014892245.1 Microbispora sitophila
CCTAGATGTACTCCCCAGAGAGGTTGGTGACGCGGCTGATGGGTGGCTGGCCTTTCAGCGCGGTGTGTCCGCGGTGATGGTTGTACATGTGCAGCCAGGGATCAAGTGCGGCGCGGCGTTCGGCTTCTGAGGCATACGGGCGGGCGTAGGCCCACTCGTCGGCCAGGGTGCGGTGGAAGCGTTCGACCTTGCCGTTGGTCTGCGGCCGGTAGGGGCGGGTGCGCTTGTGGGTGATGCCCGGTCCGGTGCAGGTGGCCGCCCACACGTGGGACTTGTAGCAGGCGCCGTTGTCGGTGAGCACGCGCTGGATGGTCACGTTGCGGGCGGCGAACCAGGCCGCAGCTCGCGCCAGGAAGCCGGCCGCGGTGTCTTTGCGCTCGTCGGGCAGGATTTCGGTGTAGGCCAGGCGGGAGTGGTCGTCCAGGGCGGTGTGCAGGTACCCGTAGCCGATCACAGGTTTGCTGTTGCGCCGCCGGGTCGTGGTGGCCTGCTTGTTCTTGTCACCCCGGGCGCGGCCGACGATGCGGTGGCCGCCGCCGTCGGGGATGTTGCCCAGCTTCTTGACATCGACGTGGACCAGCGAGCCGGGCAGGTCGTGCTCGTAGCGGCGCACACGCCGTCCGCTGGCCCGGTCCAGGTGGACCAGCGGGGGTGCCGTGTAGCGGCGCAGCACCGCGTAGGCGGTGGAGGGGGCGATGCCGAGGCGGGCGGCGATCCGGGCCGGCCCCCACCGGCGGGTCACCCGCAACTTCACGATCCGCCGCTCGGTTCGCTGGTCGGTGCGGGCAGGGCTGTGGTGGGGGCGGCTGGGCCGGTCGGCCATCCCGGCCGCACCCTGAGTGCGGTAGCGGTGCGCCCAGCGGGCGGCAGTGGTGTGGGAGACCTGGAAGCGTTCGGCCGCACGGCGGATACTCCAGCCCTCCTCGACGATGCAGCGGGCCAGGCGAAGACGTCCGGTCTCGGTCAGCGGGGCGTTACGGTGGGGCATTGAGGGCTTTCTGGTCGGTGCTGCGGTTTGGTCGCTACACACCGAGCCACGAAAGCCCTCACCCATGCAACCTCAAGGTCGCTTTTCTCCACCGACGTCACCAACGTCCGTGGTCAGTACACCTAGAGGCG
>NZ_JADBGC010000088.1:0-1099 GCF_014892245.1 Microbispora sitophila
GGCGTTCGTCGATGGGGTGGTCGCAGACGGCCTGGCCGACCAGGTGGTTGGAGATCGTCCATACCCCCAGGTTGTATTTGGCCAGGGTCTCCTTCTTGCGTTCGATGTAGGAGTCGTCGGCGAGGGCCTTGTCGACCTCGAAGTGGTCGCCCCAGCAGGCGATCTCCAGGCCGTCGTAGCCCCATTCCGAGGCCAGCCGGCAGACCTCCTCGAACGGCAGGTCCGCCCACTGCCCGGTGAACAACGTGATGGGCCTGGTCATGAATCCTCCACGGTGGTGAAGCGGCTGCCCTCAGCCGCGCTCTGCTCGACGGCGGCGAGCACCCGCTGGACCCGCAGGCCGTCCTCGAAGGACGGCGCGGGGTCGGTGCCGGCGGCCACCGCCTCCAGGAAGTCCTTCACCTCATGGGTGAAGCTGTGCTCGTAGCCCAGGACGTGCCCGGGCGGCCACCACGCCCCGGCGTACGGGTGGTCCGGCTCGGTGACCTGCACCCGCCGGAACCCGTGCTCACCACTGGGGATGGTGTGGTCGTGGAACCACAGCTCGTTCATCGACTCGAAGTCGAAGGCCAGGCTGCCCAGCGCTCCGTTGACCTCGATCCGCAGCGCGTTCTTGTGCCCGGGGGCGAAGCGGGTGGCCTCGAACGACGCCAGCCCGCCGCCGCTGAGCCTGCCGATGAACAGCGCGGCGTCGTCGACGGTGACCGCGCCCCTCCCGGCGCCGCCGCCGGCCGAGAGCCCGGCCGAGCTGACGGCCAGGGGACGCTCCTTGACGAAGGTCTCGGTCAGCGCCGACACCCCGGTCAGCCGCTCGCCGGTGATGTACTGGGCGGCGTCGACGATGTGGGCGCCGAGGTCGCCCAGCGAACCCGATCCCGCCTTGTCCTTCTGGAGCCGCCAGACCAGGGGGAACTCCGGGTCGACGATCCAGTCCTGCAGGTACTGCGCCCGCACGTGCCGGATCTCCCCGAGCCTGCCCTCCTCGACGAACCGCCGGGCCAGCGCGACGGCGGGCACGCGGCGGTAGTTGAAGGCGACCATGCTGCGCACGCCGCGCGCCGCCGCCTCCTTCGCCGCCGCGGTCATCGCCTCGGCCTCG
>NZ_JADBGC010000089.1:0-1094 GCF_014892245.1 Microbispora sitophila
GACCACACCGTCTTCGACACCCCCATCCTCCCCGGCACCGCCTACCTCGACCTCGCCCTCCACGCCGCCGACCACACCGGCCACACCACCATCGACGAACTCCTCCTCCACGCCCCACTGGTCCTGCCGGAGAACGGCGGCGTGCAGGTGCAGATCATCGTGACCGGCTCCGACCGGTCCACCGTGGAGATCTACTCCCGACCTGACGGCGACACCGGAGACTGGACCCGCAACGCCACCGCCGTACTGGTCAAGGACGACGCCGAGCCTGGCTTCGATCTCACGGCCTGGCCTCCGGCGGGTGCAGAGCGGATTGAACTCGGCACCGCGTACGACCGTCTGACCGAGGCGGGGCTGCGCTACGGCCCGGCGTTCCGGGGACTGCGCGCCGCCTGGCGGCGCGGCGACGAACTGTTCGCCGAGGTCGCCCTCCCCGAGAACGAACGGGCCGGCGTGGCGGACTTCGGCGTGCACCCCGCGCTACTGGACGCGGCACTGCACGGCGCCGCGCTGCACTGGCTGGACGGCACGCCGAGCGGCCACAGCAACCTGCCGTTCGCCTGGAGCGGTGTCCGCCTGCACGCCATCGCCGCTACCGACCTGCGGGTACGCGTCAAGCTGGGCGACACCGGATCGCTGTCACTTGAGGCCGCCGACCCCACCGGTACGCCGGTCGTCTCGATCGACCAGCTGCAGGTGCGTCCCGTGGCGGCCGACCAGCTGTACGCCGGATCGGCGAAACACGACGGGCTCTATCGCGTGGAGTGGTCACCGCTGGATCTCGTGCCGGCGCCGCGCGAGGCGTGGGCGGTGCTCGGCGATCGCCCGCTCTACGACGAACTGCGCCAGACCGTCACCGCCTCGTTCTACCAGGACCTGACCACCCTCACCGACGCCATCAGCGCCACCGACAGCGCCGCCAATCCTGTGCCCGACCTCATCGTCCTGCCGATCCACGCCCACCTCGGCCACGAACCCGACGACGGCAGCCCGGTCGGCGCCGCGCACGTGGTGCTCGAACACACCCTGCACACCCTGCAGACCTACCTGGCCGACGACCGCCTCGCCGACACCCGCCTGCTCGTGCTGACCCA